>CAJQPT010000142.1 GCA_905480285.1 uncultured bacterium | reverse complement strand
GAGGGGCGCACGCGGACCACGGCCGAGATCATCGAGGCGCTCCGAGCCGAGCTCGCCGCGCTGCCCGCGCTCGTGGAGAGCTATGAGATCGGCCAGCCCCAGACGGGGCCGGCGGGGCGCGCCGTGGAGGTCGCCCTCAGCGGCCCGGACCTCGACCGCCTCCGGGTGCGGGCGGACGAGCTGGCGGTTCGCCTCGGGCGCTTCGCGGGCGTCCGTGACGTACGCACCGACCTGGACAGCGGCAAGGGGCGGGTGGAGCTGGTACCGAACGAGCAGGGCCGCCTCGCGGGCCTGACCGAGGCGGGGCTCGCCATGGAGCTGCGCGCGGCCTTCGAGGGCCGCGAGGTCGCCTCGCTTCGCCGGGGGCCGGACGAGGTCGAGGTGGTGCTCAAGTACCCCGAGTCGGAGCGCAGCGTCGTCGGGGCGCTGGAGCGCATGGAGGTGACGCTGCCCGCGCGTGGTGGCGGGCCGGCCCAACGCGTTCCCCTGCGCACCGTCGCGGACGCCGAGATCGGGCGAGGCCCCTCCTCCGTGGGCCACGAGGACCGCGTGCGCGCGGTGGTGGTGAGCGCCGACGTGGAGGAGACGGAGGGGAACTCGGCGCGGATCCTGCGCACGCTCGGGGTCGAGTTGGCGGCGGATGAGTCCATGGGGCCCGGTGAGTCGTTCAAGCTCCGGGGCCAGGCCGACGAGACGGCCAAGTCCATGGCGGGGCTGTGGTCGGCGGCCCTGCTCTCCGGGCTGCTTATCTACCTGATCCTCGGGACGCTCTTCCAGAGCTTCCTGCAGCCCATGGTGATCATGTTCATCATCCCCTTCGCGGGCGTGGGGATGGTGCTCGGGCACGCGATCATGGACCGCTCGATCACGCTGATGTCGCTCATCGGGCTGCTGGCGCTCGCCGGCGTCGTGGTGAACGACAGCCTCATCCTGGTGGACTTCATCGGCCAGCGGCGCCGCCGCGGGGTGCCCATGCTAGAGGCGGTCAAGGACTCCGGCCGCCTGCGCTTCCGGCCGATCGTCCTGACGTCGGTGACCACGATGCTGGGCCTGCTGCCCCTGACCTTCTTCGTGTCGGGCCAGGCACGCTTTCTACAGCCGATGGCCATCAGCATCTTCTTCGGGCTCGCGGTGGCGACGGTGCTGATCCTGATCCTGGTGCCCGCAGCCTACGTGGTGCTCGAGGACCTCATCTCGGTGGGCCGGCGGCTGTTCCTGCGCGGAGGGCGAGCGGAGGCCGGTGGCTCCGGCGAGCGACCTCAGGGCCCGGGTCCCGAGGATTCCCCCGAGGATGCCCCGGTGGGCGCGCCCGCCTTGGATCGGGCATGATGCCGCTCGCATGAGCTCCGCACCGACCAAGGAAGATCTCGCCCGCACCATGTACGAGCAGAGCGTCCAGGCCGCCGCCGGCCTGCGTCGCCACTTTGACGCCTCGCCCATGCGGGAGGCCCTGGGCCTCGACCCGAGCGGCGGCCTCCTCCTGAAGATGGAGTCGGCCCTGCCCACGGGCTCGTTCAAGATTCGAGGCGCCATGCACCGGCTCCAGCTTCTCTCCGAGGAGGAGCGCGGTCGCGGCGTCGTCGCCGCCTCCACGGGGAACCACGGCGCGGCGGTGGCCCAGGCGGCGTCGCTCACCGGCGTCGCCGCGACGGTGCTGATCCCCGAGCCTACACCAGAGGGGCGGGCGCAGGCGATCACGTCACGGGGCGCCAGCGTCGTGCGATCGGGAACCGAATGCGGAGAGGCCGAGGCAGCTGCCCGGATCCGGGCCGACGCTTCGGGGGAGACCTTCGTCTCGCCCTACAACGACGCGGTGGTGATGGCGGGGCAGGGCTCACTCGGCGTCGAGCTCCTCCAGCACCTGCCCACGCTTCGCCGCGTGTACATCGCCGTGGGCGGCGGCGGCTTGATCGGCGGGGTCTCGGCGGTGCTGAAGCACGTGGCGCCAGAGGTCGAGGTCATCGGCTGCTCGCCCCGGGCCAGCCACCCGATGCACGCCTCGGTGGCGGCCGGAGAGATCGTCGAGACCGAGCACCTCCCGACCCTCTCCCTCGCGACGGCCGGTGGCCTCGAGGAGGGCTCGGTGACCTTCCCGCCCTGCCGGGACTTCGTGGACCGCTGGGAGCTGGTGGATGAGGAGGAGATCGAGGCCGGGCTCTTGCGCCTCCTGGGCGAGGAGCGGATCCTCGCCGAGGGCGCAGCGGCGGTGGCGCTCGCGGTGTGGGCCCGGGACCCCCGGCCAGCGGACGGCCGCAAGGACTGCGTGGTGGTCTGCGGAGGCAACCTGGACCTTGGCGACCTGCGGCGCGTCCTGGGCGCGCCGGGAGCGTGACGGCGGCGTGATGGGGGACGAGGGTGCGCAGCGCCACGTGGTGGTCCTGACCGGCGCCGGGATCTCGGCGGACTCCGGCGTGGACACCTACCGGGACGCGGGCGGCCTCTGGGAGGGCCATCGCTTCGAGGAGGTGGCGACTCCGGAGGCCTGGGAGGCCAACCGCGGGTTGGTGTGGCGCTTCTACCAGCTGCGTCGCCAGAACCTCGCGGCGGTGGAACCCAATGCCGCGCACCTGGCGCTGGTACGCCTGGAGCGCGAGCTCGCAGGCCGGGGCGAGGGCTTCACCCTGGTGACCCAGAACGTGGACGACCTGCACCAGCGGGCCGGGTCCACCGTCCTCCCCATGCACGGAGAACTCTCCCGGTTGCGCTGTGAGGTGTGCGGGAGCCGGCCCGTGGACCGTGAGCATCTGGAGGAGGAGGTCCTCGTCCCCTGCCCCGACTGCGGCGCGACGCCCCTGCGGCCTGACGTGGTGTGGTTCGGCGAGATGCCCTACCACCTCCCCGAGATTGAGGCCGCCGTGGCTCGCGCGACCCACTTCATCGCCATCGGCACCAGCGGCGCCGTCTACCCGGCCGCGGGTTATCTCAGCTACGCCCGGGCCAGCGGCGCCTGGACCGCCTGCCAGGGGCTCGCGGAGCCAGACAATCTGGATCCACGGGACGCCTTCTTTGGAGGCCGCGCCAGCGAGGCCGTCCCCGAGCTCGTGGACGCCCTGCTCGCTGGCCCCCCGCAGGTCTAAGCCCTTTTACTCTTCTGCGCTGCGCCGACTTCTGGCTGCACAGGGTGGGCTTGGCGGTACGACTCGGCTGGCCCGAGGAGATGAGGTTGGTCGGGCTCGCGGACCCTCGAGGAGCTTCTTCCCCTGCACAAGATCGAGGCTGGCGATCAAGGCGATCGTCCAGACTTGCATCTTCGACCTGCGGCGCGGTGGCGTCAATTCGGCCTGTCCACCGGGGCGTGTCGGTCCCTCGGGTGGATCGGCGCTGAGCACGCCACCCACAAGGGAGGGCTCCGCAGCTTGAGTCGACTCCGAGGCGAGGGTTTCCCGGCCGGGAACGGGAGTGAGATCAGCGGAGAGGGGGTCGACGAGCGATGGATGACCGCGTCTCGAGGCGGCGACGCCCGGCGCAGACACCCCCCATGCGATCCGCGCTTCACGGGTGGCGCTCACGCCGCGGCTTCCCCGAGGACCGCCGGTATGGCGCAGCTCCATTCGGGCTCATCGCCCCTCCAATTCCAAGAAGAGCGCCGCTTGGGTCCAGGAATCTCCCCGACGGCTCGGGGGGAGCAGGGCCGGCATAGATCCGCCAGCGAGTGGCCCCAGGGGGGAGGCGGCCGGCCTCTCGCGTCACGAGGGCCCTTGCGTTTGCGGCGTGGCACGTGTCGGTCAGCGGCTCCGGAGGTGGCCAGGGAAAACCCCTAAATGGGGCTCGCCCCGGAAGCCGGGTACGTTCTATCGACGTGTTGACGCCTCTCCGGGGATATCGCTTGCCATGAAGAACCTCTTGCTCCTGATCACGCTCGGACTCCTGTCCAGCCTCGGCTTTTCCCAGACCCATGATGTCGCGGTCCTCCCGGGAGGACTGCAGCGTCTGAGCGTCGAGACCTCCGGCGGGCAAGAGGCCCTGCGGACCTGTATGGGCACGATCTCCCAGGTGCGCTCGGTCGGCGCCGCGGGCCAGGCCGCTCAGTTCCTGCGCTGGCGAGAGGTCGCCACCGACGGCTCCACCGCCCAGTGGTACGCCGCGAGTCCCGACGGCGAGTCCTGGGACATCGTTCGGCCCATCAGCCACGAACTGCTCCTCCGCTACGGCGCCCACGATCCCCTGCAGGGGGAACCGGCCGTCTCCGCTCGCCTCGCGGCGCGCCCTACGTCCAACCTGCACCTTGTGCAGCTCGAGGTGCCGCCGTCACCGCCTCTCCAGGAGCGGCTCGTCCAGGCCGGCGCCGAGGTGCACCGCGTGGTGCCGCGCCACGCGCTGCTGGTGACCGCCAACTCGCGCTCGCTGCGGATCATCGCGTCCCTGCCGTTCGTACGCGCAGTCCGGGAGTATCACCCGGCCTACAAGGTCGAGCGCGAGCTGCTGCCGATCGTCGAGAACGTCACCCCGCAGACCGCGGTCACCGTCAACCTGTTGACCCTCCGCCGCGGCGCGGCTGGCCAGGCCAGGGTCGCAGCTGTCGTGGAGGCCCTCGGAGGCCGCGTGGTCGACACCTCAAGGGAGACGTACTTGATGACGGTGACCGTGCCGACGCAGGCCCTCGCGGACCTGGTTGGTTCGGACGATGTGGCCTGGATCGATCGCTGGAGCGCACCGGAAGAGGACATCAACAACGCCCGTGAGTTCCACGGCTCCAACTTCGTGGAGAGCACCCTTGGCCTCACCGGCTCCTCCCTCCGAGTCGAGGTGTTGGACGGCGGCTGTGACCTGACGCACCCCGACCTCGCGAACCACGTGGTGCACGGCTCCATGGTCGTGGGAAACCACGGCACAGCGTGCTCCGGTATCGTCGCTGGCTCTGGGGCGGGGAACGCCTCGGCGCGTGGCGTCCTGCCCGAGGCGCTCCTGATCGCCGCCTACTACAACGGGCTCTCGGGGAGCCGCTACAACCACACTCGCGAGCTGGACGATTCGACCGGGAGCTTCCGGGCGATCCTCCAGACCAACAGCTGGGGTAACTCGCGGACCACCGCCTACACGAGCGTCTCGCAGGATCTCGACCAGATCCTGTTCGACTTCGAGAAGTTCAGCGTCCTGCAGTCCCAGTCCAATGCCGGGAACCAGGATTCGCGCCCGCAGGCGTGGGCGAAGAATGTCATCTCCGTCGGCGGCGTGCGGCACTACAACACCCTGAACGAAACGGACGACGCATGGAGCTCTGGCGCGAGCATTGGTCCCGCCGCCGACGGCCGCATCAAGCCGGACCTCGCCAGCTTCTACGACTCGACCCTCACGACCGACGTCATGGGTTCGGGGGGCTACTCCAGCGGCAACTACTACTCGAGCTTTGGCGGGACCAGTGGCGCGACGCCCATCGTCGCCGGCCACCTCGGCATGCTCATGGAAATGTGGGGAGACGGCGTCTTCGGGAACTCTGCCCCGGCGGTGGACCCCTTCGACGATCGTCCGCACAACACCACCGCCAAGGCGCTGCTGATCAACACGGCGCGCCAGTGGAGCTTCAGCGGGACGGGCGCAGACCTGACCCGCGTCCACCAGGGCTGGGGGCGCCCGGACCTCGCCGGCGCTTACAGCCTCCGGGACAAGACCTTCGTCATCGATGAGTCGGACGTCCTCGCGCCCCTTGGCAGCACGGTCCACACGCTGACCGTGGAGGCGGGCGAGCCGGCGCTCAGGGCGACCATGATCTTCCGCGATCCTCCGGGGACGACCTCGAGCGGGCAGCACCGGATCAACAATCTCGACCTGAAGGTGACCTCGCCCTCGGGCTCGGTCTACTGGGGCAACAACGGCCTCCTCGGCTCGATGTGGTCCAGCGCGGGCGGCACCGCCAACTCGGTCGACACCGTCGAGAACGTCTACGTGCAGAACCCGGAGGCCGGGTCCTGGAGCGTGGAGGTCATCGCCACGGAGGTCCTCGTGGATACCCATGTGGAGACGGGGGCCGTCGACGCGGACTATGCCCTGGTGGTGACCGGCGCGACGTCAGGTCCCCCGCCCGCCCCGGTGGCCGGGTTTGTCGCGACGCCGCTCACGGGCTTCGCTCCCCTGGAGGTCACCTTCACCGACCAATCCAGCGGCTCCGTTGGCACGCGGACCTGGGACTTCGGCGACGGCGGTACGGCCACGGTCAGCGCCCCGGTTCACACGTACACGGCAGCGGGCACCTACACGGTGTCACTGTCGATCACGGGGCCGGGTGGTTCCGACGCGCTCTCGAGGACGGACTACATCACCGTCCAGGTCCTGACGGCCCCGAGCGCGCCCAGCAACCTCACGGCGGGGAACCCGACGGCGAACTCCGTGGACCTCGCCTGGAGCGATAACTCGAGCTCGGAGGACAGCTTCGTGGTGGAGCGCTCCCTGGACGGGGTCACCTGGACGGCGGCGCTCAGCGCCCCAGCCAACGCCTCCTCCGCGACGGATTCGGGGCTGGCCCCGGGGACGACCTACCAGTATCGCGTCTTTGCGAGGAACGGCGCCGGTGATTCGGCGGCCTCCAACGTGGCGCAGGCCACGACGACCCTCGGGTCCACCGAGATCGCCGTCGCCCAGGCGGACGTCCCGGTGGTCGGCACGGTGACGGGGACGGCCTCGAATACCCGCACGGCGGACCTGGTCTATCAGTCCCTCCGGGAGCGCGAGAGCGGCGGCAAGCCGGCCAACCGGACCAGCCGCGGCGAGCACCGCTGGCAGTTCTCCCTGCCGGCAGGCTCTGGCTTGAGCTTCCACGCCAACGCCTATCGGACGGACTCATCGGACGGTGACGTCTGGCGCGTCGATGTCTCCCAGGACCAGCAGAGCTGGCAGACGATGTTCAGCGTGACCAAGACCGGCCCGACGGAGGTCTACCAGACCGCCCAGCTGCCGGCCGCCATCGTGGGGACCGTGTACGTCAGAGTCATTGACTCGAACCGCTCCGCCGGCAACCGGAGCCTGGACACGGTCTTCGTGGACCACATGTACTTCGAGGTGACCGGCGTCGGAGCAGGGTTGCCGCCGGGCGCCCCGAGCGGACTCGGCGCGGCGCCCACCTCCTCCTCGGAGATCGGCCTCTCGTGGGCGGATGGATCCAGCAGCGAGGACGGCTTCGAGCTTGAGCGCAGCCTCGACGGAGCCAACTGGGCGCAGATTGGGGGCAATCTGGCGGCGAACAGCACGTCCTTCGCGGATAGCGGCCTCCAGGCCGACACCGAGTATCGCTACCGGGTTCGCGCGTTCAACGGAGCGGGCAGCTCCGGCTGGTCGAACGTCGCCGCGGCGACGACGTTCTCGGTCGGCGTCGCGGACCTCGTGCCCTTCGGCGAGCAGTCCGGCGCCGGCGCCCTCTCCGGGAGCTACGTCGATGTCCAGTCCGCGGATGGAGTGACGCAGTCGCTCACCGAGCGGGAGAGCGGCGGCAAGCCGGCCAACCGTTACAGCTACGGCTCTCACGTCTGGTTGGTCAACGCGCCGGCAGGTCCGGTCTCCCTCTTCGTGATGGGGTCCATGGTGGACGCCGGAGACGGAGAGTCCTTCCTCTTCGAGGTCAGCACGAATGGCGGCGGCTCCTGGTCCACGACCACTGTGGTCATCGATCCGTCGACCTCTGCGGCGGGCTACCAATCCGGGCTGGCTGTCGCGTCTCACGGGGGCGGAGAGATCCGCGTCCGTGTGAGGGACTCCGACCGGACCAGCGGGAACCGGGGTCGGGAGCGGGTGGAGATCGACCATCTCTTCCTGCGCGTTCAGTAGGCCTCGAGTCCCTCGGTGACGGGGGCCAGGTCGGGTGGTACTCACGCCGCGGACGCCGACCATGGGTCGGCGTCCGCGCTCATTATCGGGCCGCTCCCTCGCTGAGCCATCTTGCGTTGACTTGCGCTGGGCGACCCGAGCTCGGCCTGCTGCGCGGCGATGGCGTCCATGCCCTCACGCAGCAGGCTCAGGTCGGAGGCGCCGCTCCGCGTCGCCGAGGCCTCCGGTTGGCGAGTGAGCCGCGGACCCTGCCGCCGCTCGCCCGCAAGGCTGCTGGGCCGGGGTCGGGAGCGGGCCGAGAGAGAGCCGGGAACGGGGGCGGGCGCCGGGGGGGCTCTGGCGAATCAGGTGGAGCTCAGCGCTCGCCGTGAGCGTGACCGAGAGCCAACGCGTGCGAAGCGATGGCCATCTGCTGGGCGTCGGGGCGCGATCGCGGTCCCGTCGAGCGTGGCGGCGGTCCGAGGCGAGCCTAGTCCAGCAGGTCACCGGACGGCGGAAGCCACCCAGCCTCCGCGAAGGCGTTGCGGATCATCTCCTTCGTTTCTGACGCACCCTGCGTCCAGTCCATGAGTCGTCATGTGAACCCGAACGGTTGGTTCCCGCGGGCGGATGGATCGATATCAAGGCCACCGATGCGGAGGGTCGGGCTCCCAAGGAAGCGATGCTCCTGAACGTCGGACTCCGTTCGGACGGTGACGTACTCGATCTCGAGGTCCAGCCCCAGCGCCGTGGCGTAGGTCTCGACGAGCGCGACCGCGCTCGCGGTGTTGCCTCAGCCCTCTGCTTGCAGCACGGTCAGAGAAGGGGGGAGTGGGCCGGTCGCGGCGCCGGAGGGGTTACCCCCTTCCTGGCTCGGCCTCGCGCAGGAGGTCGCGAGCACTACACCTGCCAGGGTGACCAGCAGGACGGTGACTCGAGTGATCCGTGACATCGATATGGGCCCATGGGCCAGTAGGCGACGGAGGAGTGGCAAGAGGGGGGCAAGGAGAGCCCGGCCCGTGAAGGTAGCAGCCCGGCGGCCTGGGACCGGTAGAGCCGGACATGGCTCGGTGGCCAGAAGGCCCCGAGCAAGCTCCCTGAGGTTGAAGCGGCGGCAGAGAGTACCAAGCTACCCGTTGGGTGGGGAGGTTCGGTGGGCCTCAAGCGCTCAAGATCTGTCGGGAGCCTCGACGGGCGTCACCGAGGCCCTCGACCTCGCCGTCGAAGGATGGCCAATGGGTCGGGCTTCGTCCGTGGTTCGGGCGGTGCGCGACCTCGAGTGGAGACCCGCGGAGCTGAGATCGGCACCCTCGTGTCGGTGCGGGTCCCGGTGGCACGCGAGGGCCGCTACGGGTCGGAGCCAGGGGGAAGTCAGGGGGCCGAGGAGAGCCGGGGAGGGGCGAGGAGGGCCGGGAGGGGCCGGGAGGGGCAGTGAGGGCCGGTGCAGGCAAGGAGGCGCCGAGCGGTCGCATGGTCCTCCATTCCACCGCTTGGGCGACCAGGCGTCCGCTGCCAGCGATGCGGCGAGGTCCCGTGATCCACCTAAGCCGCCACGCTTCCGCCTGTTGCAGGGTCTGAGTGGCGGCCTGCTTCGCATACGTCCTGGCCTGATGGTCGGGCGGAAGTCGAAGCCGTTAGGCTCTGCGGGTGAAGCACAAGCAGGTCCGCGACGGCGTCTACGAGACGGGGAAGATGCACGTGCGGATCGACGAGGCCACGGTCAGGAAGACCTTCAAGCAGAGCCGCAAGGCCGAGGCCCGCTTCTCCTGTGAGCGGCGCGCTCTGGAGCGGCTCCTTGGCTCGGAGGGATTTCCGCAGCTGCTCTCGTTCGATGAGCAGAGCCTCACGGTGGAGATGACGCGGCTCCCGGGCGGTACGCCGACGTCGCTCGGTGAGGACGAGTTGGTACAGCTCCGCGGACTCGTCGATCAGCTGCTGGCCAGAGGCGTCGCTCGGCACGCCATGCCCCTTCGAGACCTTCTCGTCTCGAGTTCCGGCCGGCTCGGGATGACGGACTTCGAGAGGGTCTCCCTCCGGAGCCTTGAGGCTTCCCCGGTCTGGCAGATTGCGAAGATCGTCACGCGCTATCACGTCTACCGTTTGATCGGCGAGTTTCATCCGCAGGGCCTCTCCCGCGCCGAGAAGATCCTCCTCACGACGATCAACGGGATCAGGAGCGTTGGACAGCCCCTGAGGGCGCTGAAGAACAGGGCGCGGTCAAGGCTTCGGTAGAGGCGCTCTGGTGGGCGGAGGGCGCCCGGCGCGTGGCCGGCTCTCGGTGTCCAGATTCTCCAGCGGGTCCAGGCCGAGGGAGGCGGAAGACTCCCTCGGCCGTCGCCTCGGCCTCCCCTTCGACCGCGTCCGCCCCACGCAGGTCGCGGGTCCCTGGCCCTCCAGATCTCAGCTCTTACAGCGCGGTGCTCCGGGACCTCAGGTCTGGTCATCGCCCGGTCCACCCCCTCCCTTAGTCTGCTGATCCGGCGACCCCCCCCTGGGGGAATTCTCCATGAAGAAACGAACCAAATTCGGCCTCGGGGCGCTCGGTGCGGCGCTTGTGGGGGGCCTGCTCGGGGGCGGCTCCATCTTCGGTATCCGCTCTGGCTACGAGGAGGCGGCGTACGAGCTTCTCCTCGACGACGGCAAGTTTGAGGTGCGCCAGTACGAGGACGCGCTCGTCGCGCGGACGGTCACAAGGGGCGACATGAGCGAGGCGGGCAGCGCCGCCTTCCGGCGCCTGGGGGGCTACATCTTCGGCAAGAACGTCACCCGCGACAGCGTCGCGATGACCACGCCGGTGCTCCAGGAAGAGCTCAAGTCGTCGGGGGCATCGGAGAGCGAGTCGATCGCGATGACCACCCCGGTCTTCCAGGAGGAGTCCGCCGAGGGCACCTGGGTTCAGACCTTCGTGCTGCCGCGCGAGTACACCATGGAGACCTTACCCGTGCCGACCGACCCGACCGTCGAGCTGGCCCGTGCGAGGGGCCTCAAGGTCGCGGTGGTGCGCTACTCGGGTCTCCGCTCGACCCGGAAGATCGAGGAGCAGACCGAACGCCTGCGGGCGTGGATGTCGGAGAGGGGCCTCGTGGCGACCGACGCCCCGCGCTCAGCCGCCTACGACCCGCCGTGGACGATCCCGTTCCTTCGGCGCAACGAGGTGCAGATCCCGATCGAGTAGGGGGGGCGCCACGTTTTGGCTCCCACGCCCCCAAGGGAGATGAAGCGACGAAGTCTGTCGGGCGCTGGCGGCTCGCGCTCCCGGTCGCTGGGGTAGGACACCTGATGCGTCCGTGGAGCTGGGCGCAACGGACCGCATGGTGATGGCCGGCTGCGCCCTGGCCGCTCCTGTGACCCGGAGGTCACGCGCGGCTGGAGATGTGGCACGGCGCCTGGCTGCAAGGCGCGTCGAGTGGCCCGGCGCGGCAAGTGGCCCGGCGCCGAAGGAGGGCGCGGCGCTGGACTCTGGCCCGATCGCCGGGGCACGATGGGGCCATGAGAATCCTCCTCCCCATGCTCCTCCTGGCGAGCTGCTTGGCGCCGGGTTCTGCGCCGGATTCTAGGCCGGCTCCTGCGCCGGCGCCTCCGGCCTCCCTTCGCCTGGTGTCCTACAACATCAAGCACGGCCTCGGCATGGACGGCGCCCTGGACCTCGAGCGGGTGGGGGACTATCTGGAGGCCACCGGCGCGGACGTTGTGCTGCTCCAGGAGGTGGATGAACACGCATCACGGTCGGGTGGGGTGGATCAGGCGACGGTGCTCGGAGAACGCCTGGGGATGACCGCTCACTTCGCGCCCTTCATGGACTTCCAGGGGGGACGCTATGGGCTCGCGATCCTCGCAGCGCCGCGGGTGATGGAGGCCGAGGTGATCAAGCTCCCTGCCGGCACGCGTGAGCCGCGCTCGGCCCTGGTCGTGACGCTCGAGGTCGACGGCGCGCCCTTGCGCGTGGCCAACGCTCACCTGGACTGGCTGGCGGACGACGAGCGCCGCGTGGCCCAGGCGCGGGCGTTGCTGGAGGCGCTGATCGTCGAGGGCGAGGAGGGCCCGGAGGCGCCTGGTCCGGTGATCCTGGGCGGCGACCTGAACGACGTCCCGGAGAGCCGCACCCTCGCGCTCCTCCAGGGCTGGAGCGCCTTCGGCCGCGTGGGCCCCGCCGCACCGACCTTCCCCGCCGACGCCCCGGACCGGACCATCGACCACTTCCTCATCGCCCCGGTGGGCGCCTTCCCCGGCGCCCAGGTGTCGGTCCTGGACGAGCCCCTGATCTCCGATCACCGGCCCGTGCAGCTGGACCTGGTGCTGGACGAATAGGACCGGCGAGACCGGCCGGGTGGGTCCGTCGGAGGCGGGGGGGGCGGCCGGCCTCGAGGAGGCTAGCTCTCCTGGGAGCCTTCCGTTAGCGGGGGGGGCTGGGAGCCGACTCTCGGTGGTCTCGTGCGACCAGTTCTCCCTTGCTGCTCCGGCAGTAGACGATGCCGTTCACGAGGATCGGCTTGGTCCAGTAGCGGCCCGCGTCAAACAGCGGGGCGCGGGAGAGCTCCTCGTACTTATCGGGCGTTGCCTTGGCGATGATCAGCTCCCCGGTGCCGCCCATGACGAGCAGTCGCTCCCCGGCAGCGAGCACCGCTCCATTGCCGATGCCCCGCTCGGCCCAGGCGGGCTCGCCTTTGAAGTCGATGCACTTGAGAATCTGCTTGTCGAATCCAAACAGGTGCTCCCCGACCCTCACGCAGCCCGAGAACGAGTTGACCATCTCGCGGTTCTGCCAGACGGGCACCAGCTCGCCCTCCTCGAGGGCGAAGCGTGCGCCGGCGGGGAGCGTTCCGGAGGAGACGAACAGCGTGTCGTCGATCTTCACCGGCGTCGCGGCGTTGATGCCGCGCTGCTTGCCGTTGAACTCGTACGACGCGATCTCGGCGCCGTCCTCCTGGCTGACGATGCACAGGCGGGTGCCGTTGAGGGCTGCGATGACGCCCTTCCCATCGAGCTCGTACGCGATCGGGGTGCCGTAGCCGTGGCCGTAGTCCTTCGAGATCCAGAGGACGTCGCCGGTCTTCCTGTCGATCGACATGATGCGGCCGCAGTTGAGGAACATGGCGTCGCCCACGAGGAGCGGCGACCCGCTGAAGCCCCAGGTCGGATACTCGAGGTCGTGCTCGTTGCCCTCTGCCATCAGGAAGTTGTGCCAGACCACCTCGCCGCTCTCGGCCTTCAGGCAGAAGAGGTTGCCCTCCCGGTTGAGCGAGAAGACCACCGGCCCGTCGACAGATGGCGTGTTGACCGTCCCGCCCTCGTGCGCGCGGTCCCAGATCTTGCTCGGGTAGCTGTGTTGCCAGAGGGTCTCACCGGTCAAGGGGTCAAGGCACCAGACCGAATCGAGGCCGCTCTCCTTGTCGTACCCCATGGTGAAGAGCCGCCCCTCGGCGACGCTGACCGTCGAGTATCCGAGGCCAAGCTCGACCCGCCAGAGGTCTTCAGCCTTGCCCTCCGAGGTCCATGCGGTCTCGGTGGAGATGCCGCTGCGGGTCGGGCCGTCCCACTGGGGCCAGGTCTCGCCGTCGCCCTCGGAGATAGGAAGCGCGGGCGTGAGGATCGGGAGGAGGAGGCTCGCGAGGAGGACCATGGCGTGGGCGGGAAGGGGGCCAGACGCCCTGTGCTGCGGGCGGCGGAGGATGAGCGGTTGGCTCGAGGTGGGAACTTGAGGGAGGGCGGGGCGCGCTCCTGCGGCCATCAGAGTCGCAACGTAACAGGGTGGATCGATCGATGGCCAGATCGCAGCGGCGACGCTGAGCGCCTGCTCGTCCGAGACCTCGATCACGCCCGTGGGGACGGCGCCGAGACCGCTCGGTCGGGGGCAGGGGCGCGGCCTCGGCGGACAGGGGCCTTGGCGGACAGGGTCCTCGACGGACAGGGGCCTCGACGGACAGGCAGGCTCCCAGCAGGGCAGCTCTTCGTCTACCGGTCGCCGGTGTGGCGCACGCCGCCGCCGGAGTGGTCCTGGCTCGGGCCCACGCCACCCTTGGCGCTGGCCCCCTTCTTCGACTTGCCGCCATCGAGGAGCTCGAGGGTCCCAGCTTCGATCAGGGCCTTGACCGGGGGGTGCTCGGTGGCCTTGTTGGCGATCTTGGCCTTCCCGCCTGGGCTGAGAAAGAGGCGCTTGCCGGCAGGGAGCGGGACGCGGACGGGGGCGGTGGTGGTGTTCTTGATCTCCATAGGGATCGCAAGGCTACTCGGAAGGGGGTCGGCACGGCACGGTATGTAGGCTCCGCCTGCGCGGGTACCCATATGAAACCTCTGCCCTACCTCTCCGGATACCCGCCCGAGCTTCAGGGGCAGGCCGGGGCGCTCCTCGAGGCGGGGGAGCTGGGACCCCTCCTGGCGTCGCGGTATCCCGGGAGGCATGACATTCGCTCCAACAGGGACCTGCACGACTACGTGCAGGAGCTGAAGGCTCGCCACCTGCGGACCGCACCGCCCCTGGGCAAGGTCCTCTATGACGACCGACTCCAGGTGGTCGAGAACGCGCTCGGGCTGCACACGACGGTCACGCGTACCCACGGGCGCCGGGTCCACAAGCGCAGGGAGCTCCGCGTCGCGGGGCTGTTCAGGGAGGTGGCGCCCGAGTTCCTGCGCATGATCGTGGTGCATGAGCTCGCGCACACGAAGCACGCGGATCACTCGCGGGACTTCTATCGACTGTGCACGCACATGGAGCCGGAGTACCACCGGTTGGAGTTGGACCTGCGCCTTCTCTTGACGGTGCAGGACCACGGGGGCTGAGGCTCGGTCGCGCCTCAGGGAGCCGATGCCCGCGTGCGGGTGCTCGACGAACCGCTGATCTCCGACCACCGACCGGTCCAGCTGGACCTCGTGCCGAGCCGTTGACCGAGACGGTGGCGCCACCTGGCGCCCGGCCAGGGGCCGCGCGCGCTCTGCGGGAGCGCCGCAATGGCGCGGGGGCCCTGCGCCTCCCCGAGCGCCGACCCGAAGAGGCCCTCGGGCTGGCTGATCCGATGGACATGGCTGTTCGGCCCGCCGAGCTCGTGGATCTTGACCGAAGGCCGACCGGCCAGCCTGGGGGGGCTGGAGGGAGGGCATGGAACGGGATGACGCCTCGCCACCCCGGGGCCGGGGCGATGAGGCGTCACCCTCTGGCGGCCGCACTCGGCCAGCGCCCGGTCACATCACCCGGAGGAAGAGGTGGTCCACCAGGACCTCCTCAAGGGCCCGGTTGCCGGGGGTCTGGTCCGTGTCGCGCACGCGCACCCGTACCTCTCCGCCGCCGAAGCCGGTGGTGACCGGCGCGATCTGGTAGCTGGCGCCGCTGGTGCTCGGGGTGACGGTCACCGCGGGCGGAAGCCAGCTGGCTCCGCCGTCGAGGCTCACGTCGAACTCGAAGGACTCACCGTCGCCCACGTCGATCATGGACGCCTTCAGGTGGAGCTCGACCGAGCCGGCGGGGGCGTTGATGCGCCAGGTGTGGGAGGCGAAGCTGTACCTGTTGGCCGGCTTGCCCCCGCTCTGGCGTTCGGTCAGGGACTGCACGACGCCATTCGCGGCGGTCACGTTGACGAAGGTCCCCACCAGGTTGCCCTGGCCGATGATCTCCCCGAAGGGCACGACGTCGTTCCCGCCAAGTCCAAGGGTGGTCGCGCTGGCCACGTTGGACCAGTCGGAGTCGCCGAAGGCGTTGGAGGCCCGGACCCGGTAGAAGTACTCCGTGTCGGGGTTGAGCCCCGCGTCGGCGAAGGCCGTGGAGTTGGCGGGGATGGTGTTGCTCACGCTGGACCACCCGATCCCGTCGAGGCTCCGCTCGAGCTCGAACTGGTCCTCATCGCTGGATCCGTCGGTCCAGGAGAGGTCGGTCTCGCTGCTGGAGCTGGCCACGGCCGCGAGGTTCGTCGGGGCGCCAGGCGGCGTGCCGCCGCCCGTCCCCATGATCTCGAAGGCGAGGTAGTCGATGAAGACCGAGTCCAGCGCGCGGTTCCCCTGGGCGCGGTCCGTGTCGTGGATTCGCACATAGACGGGGCCAGCGATGGAGGCGGGGAGGGGGACAGTCACCGGAGACGCGTCCGAGAGCGTGCTAGTGACCACGAAGAGGGTGGTCCAGCTCTGCTGGTCGAGGGAGTACTCCAGTCGCCAGTTGTCTCCGTCGACGGAGGGGCCCTGGTAGGCCCGACCGGTGAAGTTGAGGCTGTTGCCGGACGGGAGCTGGAAGAGCCAGAGGTGCTCGGCCCGGCTGCGCCGGTTGACCGGCTTGCCGCCGCTCTCGACCTCCGTGAGCACCTCGTAGAGGTTGTCGTCGGCGTGGGTCTGGAGGTAGTTCCCGGTCAGGGCGCCCACCACGAGCGATTCCGCCTGCGCCACCTCGATGATCGTGCTGGGCGGCGTGTTGTCCAGGATCATGGTGTAGTCACCGCACTCCCCGACGCTCTGTCCGTATACGAACGGGTTGACGATGACGTCCAGCGGATTGGCGGACGTGTTGTTGAACTGCACGGTCTCCACGCCGGCCGTCGACTCCGAAGCATCGAGCAGGAAGGTGCAGGTGTCGTCGATGAGCCACAGGTCAATGTCAGCCTGGAACTGGTTGAAGACGATGGTGGCCGTGAGCGTCGAGTTCGGGGCGATGGTGACCCGGTAGTAGTCCTCGTCGACCCCGGGCTTGCGCACAACCAGGTTGCCGGTGGTGAGGTTGGAGGGCACCGGAACGGCCGTGGCGCAGGTGTCATTGTCCTCGTACTCGTCGTCGATTCCCTCCACGCAGCTGACGCAGGAGAAGCCGAGGTTGGCCCCGAGGACCAGCCAAAAGGAGACGAAGGACGGATTGTTGTCCGTCTCGTCGTATCCGCCCTCGTTGAAGCACTGGCTAGTGCCGTTCGCAAGGTTGACCTCGTAGGCCTGGTCGATGGAGTAGAGGCCTGAGGCGGTGGCGTTGGAGGGGTTGCTGAAGCTAGTGCCCTCACCGGTGGGCGCGAGGGGCCCAGGCCGGGCGCCGACGAGTGGACCGATCATCGAACCGCTGTCGGCGCTCATCTCGAGACCCCAGCCGAAGAAGTCAAGGGCGTCGCCATCGAAGGTGCCGTCCCCATCGGCCCGAACGCAAAACTCGAAGCCAGCGAAGTCGATATCGAAGGTGTAGGGCGTGAGCTCTCCGGGGGTGGCGGCGCCAGGCAGCCCGACGATCGTCAGGTCGAGAATTGGCGTCAGGTTCCCGACCGGATTGGCGCAGGGACGGTACTGCTCGTAGAGGGTCAGTTGGGCCGTCCCATCTCCGGCGGAGTCCGTTGCGTACCCGAGCTGGATGTTGTTGATCTGGTAGCTGTCACTGCTGCCCTGGACGCTCGGGTAGGGCAGGGAGTGGCTGGGGGAGCTGGTGCTGGGGAGGCGCCCCTCGTCGACGATCAGGTGGCTTCCGTTGATGTCGAGGAAGACCGCTCCGTAGAAGTTGTTGCGGTAAATCGTCTCGGCGCCGGCTGGGCCGTCGGTGGCCGCACCAGCCGCGGTGGCACGTTGGAATTGCCCGCTCGCGACATGGAAGGTCCCGGCGTGAATGGGCGCTCGAGAGGCGTCGGGGAGTCGATGGAACTTGGCCGGTTCGTGGGCAGCAGCAGTGCTGGTGAGGGTCAGTGCCGTCAGAAGGGGCGCCCATAGATCGGTGTGGCAGGGTCGGCGCATATGGCAAATTCGAGTGATGGAACGCGATGGAGAAATGGCCGGGCCCCAACACTCCGAGCATCTCGAGTGATCGCGTGCTCGGGAGAGGGCATCAAGACGGACTGCGTCCGTGCTTGCCTGTTCTCGGCGCGCGTGTGGCGGGCGGCCAGTAACGACCCTATGCGTGTTCTGCGCAGCGCCAAGGAAGTCCCTTTCCTCTTGGATGCTCGGGAAATCCTCACCTGCGCTAGGAATCAAGGAAGTGGTCGGCGGCTCCATGGGCCGGCTATCGGGCCTTGGCGCCGTCCGGCTTGCGATTGCCGGGGGCGGCATTTTCCCGTCGCAAGACTCCTCGCATGGGCTCCAGCGCCTGCGCGTCATTCGTGGAAAGCTTGCTCGTTTTGAAACTGACCCAGGGCATTGGCTGGCCGCCCTCTCGAGTCTCACCTTTGCTGATGAACGAGCCCTGTGCGGGCCTCGGTTCAGAGGTGGGCCGGAGGGCGGAGGAGCGGATCCACTCCGAAGCGGAGTGGAAGCCCGGTCGTGGGTGCCGCCCACCATCTGTGCTGCGGCGATGCGGTTGTGGGGCCCCCCAGCGTGGCGAAGGAAACGAAGGGAGCCCCGCGCATGGTGCGCGGGGCTCCCTTCATGGCTCCGTGAGTGACGCCGCCGGATGATGCGCCGGTCGATCAGAACGCCGCGTTGACGCCGATTCGAATGAGGTCGGTGTCACCTGCACCAAAGGAGCCGCCGCCGAAGTCTTGGCCCACGGAGGTCCAGTTGAAGATGTACTTCATGGCATGGCCGTCGACGTAGTAGTTGACGCCCAGGTCAATGACGTCGGTGCTCTCCGTGTCGTCGAGGTCCTGATAGCGAAGGCCGACCTCGACCTGCTCGTTGAGCGCGAAGGTGGCCATGATCGACCAGGGGCTGTTGTCACCTTCGACTGCAGCGGCGGAGTACTCGCCCCTGGTGAGCATGATGTGGGACTCGTTGGTGTCGAAGTTCGAGCCGACGCCGCTCGCGTCACGGGAAACCAGGTTGGCCGTAAGGCTGAACTGGCTGGACTTGGCGCTGGCTTCGATCGCGAAGCCGCCGCCGTCAGCGGCGCCGCCGTCGTCGTAGAAGGAGATCCCCGCGGAGGCGCTCATCTCGTCGCCCGCGCCATAGGCGCCCTCGATCATGCTCGAGCCTTCGCCCATGAGGTCCATTCCAGCGTGGAGCGCGAAGAAGAGGTCGTCACCGTCCCCGTCCGTGGCGCCCAGCGTGGACGCGCCGTCGCTACCGTCCTGGATCGTGATCGCCCAGTTGAAGGCGTCCATGTCGCCGGTGAGGGCGAGTCCCTGTTGGCGGCCAGCGAAGGATGCTGCGTTGACAGAGCGGTCGGCAAAGAAGAGGTCGCCGGAGTCGATCTGGCTCTCCGAGAGGACGAAGCCACGGAACTGCCCCATACGGATGTCGATGGGGCCGGCGAGTCCAACGTCGATGTAGGCGTCCAGGAGGTTGCCCGTCGCGAAGTCGTTGTCGAGGCGGTAGCCGACCCCCGCGGCGGTGGTCCCAGTGGCGAACAGGCGAGCGTTGTAGAGCTGGAAGCCGCCGAGGTCATTGACGCCGGTGGCGGTATTGACGGCGAGGTCGCTGGAGGACGCATAGAACGCACGGACTCGGCCGCCGGTGGTCATACCGCCCTCCTCCATGTCCTGGAGGTTGGCGGAGAGAGCCTGGACGTCACGGTCGAGCTGGTCCCAGTCGCTGTTGTTGGCGACCGCGGTTCCAAGGGTGAGGGTGAGGGCGCAGGAGCTGAAGACGATCTTCTTCATAGGGAGGCCACCGCGAGGTGGTCGAGGAAGTTAGGGGAGGCAGGGAGATGGAGAGAGGGACAAGGAGAGGGTGCCGTGGCGTACGCGTGGCGTCGACTTGGCGCGGACGGAATCAGCTGCGGGAGCGCGTAGCATGAGCGTCCGCGGTCATGAGCAGCTTCGGGGTACGCCGTGGGAGCCTATCTTGGCCGGCGCCCTGATCAGCGCCCCTCCGGGAGCGCGCACGGCTCCGTGCCGTCGGTCGGCTCCGGAGGGCGGCGCTGGCGCGCTGGGCTCACCTCCCCACCTCGGGCCCCCATGGGGCGCGGAGGTCACTCCGGGTCAGGCGTGACGGCGCCGAGCTGGGCGACGACGTCGGCGGTCAGGTCGGGGACGGCGCGGCCGTCCTTGCGCTTGATCTTCTTCCAGGCGCTGCAGTGGCCGTCTCGCCGCATGATGACGCGGCTCGCGGCGCTGACCCGGCGGTGGGCGGCGCTCTCGAGGATCTCGCCCAGGGGCGACGTGGGGTCGATCTTCTCCTTGCGGATGCGGACGCGCTCCTCGGTCGCGTCCATCACCGCGTCATAGCGCACGGCCATGGGGTTGGAGAGCTGACTCACGTCCGTGAGGCCCGAGATCGAGTTCGAGGCGCGAGCCTCGTAGCTGGCAGCGGCCTCTGCCGGGCCTCCAGCGCCTTGAATGACGATGAAGGCCACCACGGCGAGTGCGGTGGCGAAGAGGACGAGCGGTGAGAGCCTTGCGGTTCCTTGCGAGCTGAACATGCCTTCTCGTTGAGTTCGGTGGTCGGCGACGGGCGCGGCTCATCGGCCTGGTCTCTTGCCGGGCTGCCCCGGGCAGTCCGTCCTCGTGCGGAGCTGCGCTCCCGGCGGAAGCCACCCCGCGCGGGTACGACAGCCTTGGGCACAGGCTATGCACGAATGCCCGCCGGGCAAATGGAGAGGCGGTTTTGGCGGCTGAAACCTTTTCCGGCCTGCGCTCGCTGCGCCAAGGGGCCCGATCAGCGTGACCCATCGAGGGGCGCCGGATGGATCAGCGGGGTGGGCCGAGCAGGATCATCCGCCGCAGCGAGACGTCCAGGCCGCGCTCCAGGGCTTCGGCAGGCGTCAGCCAGGCCAGAGCCAGGGACTCCTCGGAGATGGCCGCACGGGCTCCGTCGGGGGCGACCGCCAGGTAGCGTACGTCCAGGTGCAGGTGCTCCGGTTCTCCCGGGCGAGCGGGGATGGTGTGGACGTCGAAGTCCACGGGCGCCTCGCTGAGCGAGCTTGGCGTGATGCCGCTCTCCTCCACGGTCTCTCGCAGCGCGACCTCCCGGGTGTCGCCCTCGCCGTCACAGTGGCCGCCGAACTGGAGCCAGAGCCCGAGCTTGCGGTGGTGGTGGAGCAGGACCCGCGCGCCATCGTGGCTCCAGAGCAGACACGAGGCCGTCAGGTGACCCGGGAGGCAGCGCCGGGTCAGGGCCAGGGGCCCGTGCTCGGCGAGGAATCCGTCGATCTGATCGCGGAAGCCGCGTTGGAGCTCGGTGAGAGCTTCGTCCGCGGCGCCGCGCAGGCAAGCGCGCGCGCGGTCGAGCTCCACCGCGGCTTCTGCCCTGGCGTCCCCAGTGGAGGTGTGCTCCCCTGCCCCCGAGCCCATCACGTGCGGTTGAAGCGCCGGTGGGCGCCCTTGCGCTCCTCGATGTCCTCGCCGCGGTTCTTCTTCCAGTCCTTGTAGGACTCGTAGTCCCCGTGGTGGAAGCGAACGATGGCCACTCCCTCGTCGTCGAGGCCCTCGAAGGCGAGGATGTGGGTGGCCACGCGGTTCAGGAAGTACCGGTCGTGGGTCACGATGATCATGCAGCCGGGGTAGTGCTCGATGGCCTCCTCCAGGACCCGGAGGGTGTCCAGGTCGAGGTCGTTGGTCGGCTCGTCCATGATGATGAGGTTGGCCGGCTCGCGGAGCATCTTCGCGAGCATGACCCGGTTCCTCATCCCGCCGGAGCACTCCCCGACCTTGCGCTGCTGGTCCTCGCCGCGGAAGTTGAAGCGCGCCACGTAGGCTCGGCTGTCGATCACGGTGGAGCCGAAGGGCAGCTGCTCGTTGCCGTCGGTGATGTTGTCGAAGACCGAGACGTCGTCATCGAGCACCGTGCGGCTCTGGTCGAGGAACCGCAGCTGGACCGTGGAGCCGAGCTCCATGACCCCGTCGTCCGCGGTCTCGTCGCCGATGATGATCCTCATCAGGGTCGACTTACCCATGCCGTTCGCGCCGATCACGCCGAGCTTGGCCTGGGGCGGGATGGAGAACGTCAGGTCGCGGAACAGGGTCCGGCCGCCGTAGCCCTTCTCCAGGCTCTTGACGTCGAGGACCTTGTCTCCGAGCCGGGGGCCGGGCGGGATCCGCAGCTCCACGTTCTGTGCCATCTCGTCGGCGCGAGCCTCGGTGGCCAGGTCTTGATAGCGCTTGAGGCGGGACTTGGACTGCTTGGTCCGCGCAGCCGGCGTGCGGGAGAGCCACTCCTTCTCGCGCTCGAGGACCTTGGCCCGTGAGGCATCGTTCTTGCGCTTGACGTCGAGGAGCTTGGACTTCTGCTCGAGGTAGGCGCTGTAGTTGCCCTTGTACGGACGCGCCAGGCCGCGCTCGACCTCCAGCATCCAACCCACGACGTTGTCCAGGAAGTACCGGTCGTGGGTGATGAGGATGACCGTGCCCTCGTACTCCTGCAGGTGCGTCTCCAGCCAGCCGATGGACTCCGAGTCCAGGTGGTTGGTGGGCTCGTCGAGGAGCAGCAGGTCGGGGTGCTCGAGGAGCAGCTTGCAGAGGGCGACGCGCCGGCGCTCTCCGCCCGAGAGCTGGGTGACGCCGGACTCCATGGGGGGGACCTGGAGGGCATGAGCGGCCTGCTCGAGGCGGCTATCTAGATCCCAGATGCCCTTGGTGTCCATGTCCGTCTGCAGGCGGTCGTACTCGAGGGAGAGCTTCTCGGCCTCCTCGCCCTCGGCGTCGCCCATGATCGTCATGACCTCGTAGTAGCGAGCCTCGATCGCGCGTAGCCCCGAGACCGCCTCGTCGATGTTCTCACCGACGGTCTTCTCCTCGTTCAGGGGCGGCTCCTGCTGGAGGTAGCCGATGGTCAGCCCCTGGATCGGCCGGGCCATGCCCTCGATGTCCGTGTCCTCACCCGCGAGGATCCGGAGCAGGGTGCTCTTGCCGGCGCCGTTGGGGCCGATGAGGCCGATGTTGGCGCCCTCCAGGAACGAGATGGTGATGCCCGAGAGCACCTCCCTCTGGTCGTAGAACTTCTTGAGATCCTGGAGTTGGTAGATGATCTTGGCTTCGCTCATGGCTGTCTCCTGGCCCCTCCTGGGGGGCTCTGAGGCCGAATAGAATAGCGGCGAGGCGCGCGGATCGTGAGGCGTTGAGGGGTCCTTTCCGGGCGCGGGCGTTATCCTCTCCCGCCTCAACTCCGCGCGGCGCCGCTGGACCCACGTCGGTCCCCATGCCCGCTCGCCGCCGATCCGACCTCCCTTTGCCCTCGAGCCGCCCTCGATCCGCCATGTCCAACGCCAGCACTGACACCAGCTTCCTGACCTCCCTGGGCATCCAAGAGATGAACCAGGGCGCCTACGCGGGCGAGTGGCTGGAGTGCACCGGGGAGATCCTCGAGTCGCGCTCGCCGGGCACCGGGGAGGTGATCGGGCGGGTCCAGATGGCCACGGGCGCGGAGTACGAGCGCGTGGTCACCGCGGCAGAGGAGGCCTTCAAGCGCTGGCGGACCGTTCCTGGTCCGCGTCGCGGCGAGATCGTCCGTCGCATGGGGAACGCCATGCGCGAGCACAAGGACGCCCTCGGTCGCCTGATCACCCTCGAGATGGGCAAGATCGTCCAGGAGGGCTGGGGCGAGGTGCAGGAGTGCATCGACATCGCGGACTTCGCCGTGGGCCTCTCGCGCCAGCTGTACGGGCTCACCATGCCGTCCGAGCGCCCTGGTCACACCATGCGCGAGCAGTGGCACCCGCTGGGAACGGTCGGCGTCCTGACCGCCTTCAACTTCCCCATGGCGGTGTGGGCCTGGAACTCCATGTTGGCGTTCACGTGCGGGGATGCGTGTGTGTGGAAGCCGAGCCCCAAGACGCCGCTCACCGCGATCGGGCTCACGAACGTGATCCGCCCCATCCTCGAGGAGGAGGGCTTCGGCGCGCTCTGCGGTCTCGCGATCGGCGGGAACGAGGATGTGGCGCAGGCGATGATGGACGACGCCCGCCTTCCGATGGTCTCCTTCACGGGATCGACCGCCATCGGCAAGCTGGTCGCCGGGCGAGTCGCGGGACGCATGGGCCGGCTGATCCTCGAGTGCGGGGGCAACAACGGCCTCGTGGTCATGGACGACGCCGACCTGGAGATGGTGCTGCCCGCGACGCTCTTCGGCGCAGTCGGCACCGCGGGACAGCGCTGCACGTCGACCCGTCGCCTCCTGGTCCACGAGAGCCTCATGGAGGAGGTCACCGAGCGCCTGGTCCGCGCCTACGACGACGTCGTCATCGGAGATCCGATGGACGAGGGCACCCTCTGCGGCCCGCTCATTGACGAGCAGGCCGTTCAGAACATGGAGGCCGCCGTGGCGTCCTGCCAGGCGGAGGGCGGCACCCTGCTGCGCGGCGGCGGCCGCGCCCCGATGGAGGGCGCGCTCGCCGGCGGCCACTACGTGGTGCCAGCGCTCATGACGGCCCGGAACGACTACCAGACCGTCCAGGACGAGACCTTCGCGCCGATCCTCTACCTGATCCCGATCAAGGATCTGGACGATGCTATCGCGCTCCACAACGGCGTGCCCCAGGGGCTCTCCAGCGCGATCTTCACCGCGGACGTGAAGGCGGCCGAGCGCTTCCTCTCCGCTGCCGGGTCCGACTGCGGGATCGCCAACGTGAACATCGGCACTTCGGGGGCTGAGATCGGCGGGGCCTTCGGAGGCGAGAAGGACACCGGCGGCGGGCGCGAGTCTGGCAGCGATGCCTGGAAGGCCTACATGCGGCGCCAGACCAACACCGTCAACTACTCCGACGATCTGCCGCTCGCGCAGGGCATCAAGTTCGGCTGAGCTGTTTCCAGCTCGGTGAGCTTGGCGGCCACCGCTGCGCCGACGCATTGTGCCCCGAGGGGGGTGTGGTGCAGGTAGTCGTAGTAGTGGTCGAGATCGGAGGGAACTTCTGCCCGCAGGTCGAGCTGGACCACGCCCTCGGCGTTGGCCACCTCAAGCGCGACGCGGTCGAGATCGTCCATGAGCTTTCTCACCACCTCAATGGCGTAATACGCCTCGGGCTTGACCCTGAACGGACTCCCCTGCCCAAAGTTCCAGAGCTGCAGCTCCTCCTCGGGCGAAAGATCCTTGTCCAGCCAGGGCTGGCGAGCGAGCAAGACTGTCCCGGCGTGCGCCTCGCAGGTGTGGATCAAGGCGGTCAGGTGAGCGCGGAAGCTCTCCAGCAGGGGGGCGGGGTCGGGAACCTCGGTGATGATGTGCTCGCACCGCGCCCTCATCTCCCGATGCCTCAGCCGTGACGCGCCGACGTCTGTGTTGCGGTCTACGGGTCGAACGACACGGTTCTTCAGGCGGCGGCAGACCCGGTAGAGGGCCGTGCCTGATGGCCTCCACGTGAATCCGCCTGCGGGGTGTTCCGCGCAGAAGAGCTCCAGGTCCGTGGCGCGCTCTTTGATTACAGGGGGCGTCTTCCTCTCGAGCCAGTCGACCAGGTCGCTGGCTCCGACCATGAGCACGACGACATCGACGGAGCGGAGCCGAGGGAGCACCCTCTCCATCAGGCGCGTGATGCTCCGGCATGGCATCAGCGACGCGGCCATGTTCCCCACATGCGCCAGGCGCTGCCGGCCCCCCGTCCCGTTGAGGATGTGTTCGGTCACCATCGGCCAGCTGTGGGCCTGGTCGAGCATGTAGCACTCTGCTGCGCTCCCTCCGGCCACGAGGACGCGAAAGAGCTGGTCGGGCGGGGCGGGGAGCTCGCCGCCCCGCTCACCTTCGAGGTTCGCGTGGATCCTGACCTTTGGGGGGAGCCGCGGGAAGGCGCCGGCGTGGACGCCGTTTTCCGTCCTCGAACCCGGGGCATGAACGTACCAATGATCCCGTCGTCTCAACTGCCCGCGAGCGAAGAGTTCGGCGGCGGCGAGCCCGGCGATCAAGGCCCCGGCGAGCAGGGAGATGAGAAGGATCATCGGAGTCGCTTCGACAGAAAGGGGATGCGGCTCATGACGGGTGAGGTGTCCAGGTGCGGGTCACCTGCGAAAGCATAAGTCAGCGCGAGGGTGATGAAGAGTCCGGTGTAGAGGGCGCCCGTCATGATCAGCTCGGGGAAAGTGCTGATCGAGATGACGGACGCGGCGACGTAGAGGGCTCCGATGGCAACCATTGAGGCGACCACGGGCTTGCCGAAGGTATAGCCGAGCCAGTGACGAGTCGAGATGCCCATCGACCGGCAGGCGATCTTGGCGAGGACGGCCGCGAAGAGAACATTGGGGATCGCGGTCCCGAGAGCTACACCGGTCAGTCCGTAGGGCCCGACCAGAATGACACTCAGCACGAGGTTTCCGAGGCCCATGGCGAGCAGGCCGAATCCCGGAGCGCGCGCCTTTCCAAGGCCCATGAGCGCGGGCAGCGCCACGCCTCGAATGGGCAGGAAGAAGAAGAAGGACAGCATCAGGATCTGCATCAGCCGCCCCGATTCCTCGTCGTAGCCCTCGCCGATCCAGGCAGACAGGAAGGCCGGCCCCAGGACCATCAGAAAGCCGCCGATCATGAGCACGAGCGTAGCCGCGATCTTTGACCACTTGAGGAAGGCCTGCCGTACACCCGCGGTGTCGCCCTGGCTCTTCGCGGTGGCCGCCAAGGGCATGAGGACCATCCCGATGGCGAGCAGGATGTTGATGAACGGATCAAAGATCTTGTTGCCGATCCCGTAGACCGCGGCCGCCGCGGGCTCCGCGTTCAGGCCGATCACGAGGGCGTCGACCTGGAAGGCGAGCGTGGCCCCCATATTCATCAGGAACGCGAACACGCTGAACGACAGCAGGCCCTTGGCCTCTCGCCAGCGGATCGCCCGCGGCCTCACAGGCACCTTTGGGTGGCGGCGGTTCGAAACCACCATGGCGATGATGAATTCGAGGAGCGCAACGCCAATCTGGACGGCGGCGAGGATCGCGAGATCAGCGCGCCAGGTGAGCGCGAGCACGGTCACGCCGAGCTTCACAAAGAGCCCGGCGGCCTTGATCAGGTTGCGGGCAACAAAGTCCTGGTGCGCGTCGAACAGCGCGTACGGCAGGGAGAGGGCGAACCCCGCCGACGCATTGCCGAGGATGATGAGAATGGCGAGGCGGGCGTCCCTGATGGTGGCCTCGGAGAGTCCGCTCCAACCGTCGCGGGTGAGCAGGAGCGCCGAAAATCCGCCGTAGAGCGCCGCGCTGATGGCAGCGGCCACGAGCCCAAGGATCAGCGTCATGCTGAACGCTGTCCCAGCGGCCCTCCCCGCTGCGTCCGGGTCATCTCTGTTGATCGAGCTGCTGACGGCGCGGACCGTGGCCATGGGGAGGCCGAGCGCCAGGAGCTGTATGGGGGCGGCCGTCGAGACGATGACCTCCCAGATGCCGAACGCCTCGGTGCCCAGGGCGCTGAAGGTGAACGGCGTCAAGACCATGAAGACACCGATTTGAATGGCGTTCAGGATCCAGTTCGAGGAGACGCTGCGAAGCACGGCGCGGTTCTTAGTGAGGCGGGGGCGATGAGCCGGTGGGCGGGGAACCAGTCGGGGGGCAAACAGTCGGCGAAGAGTCGGTCGGTGAAGGTCCCGTCGGTGAAGATTCCATCGGTTGGGGGAGCAACGGGACGGGAGAGGGAGACACGCGTCAAGGTCGGAGCAGGTCCCCAGCCCCCTCATCGGCTTCCGGGGTCCAGGAAGCGCCCTCTTTATAGCCTGCGTCGTTCAGGTGGAGTCTGCCCACCGACATCCCGCACGCGAGGGCGCCTGAGGGCGTCTCGGCGATGGGCGCCCTGCAGGTTTCCACGAACGAGACGAGCGGACTCGAGGCGGAGAGCTGTTTCTGTGCCTGGCCGCCGGCGAAGACGCGCTCGCGTACGGGCCGGCGCATCCCCTGCTCGTGCAGGGTCCCGAGCAGGAGCGCCCGAGGAGCAGGCGCTCGCTGGGTGGCCGGGCCAGTCAGCGGCTTGTCGCCGGTGGAGACCCTGGAGCCGCTCGGAATCGAGCCTCCCCTGTCCAGAACCCACGCCGCTCGGGCCGAGGAAGTGGCGGAGGCCATGTGGCGAGCCTCTAGCCTCAGCGAATCAAGATCTCTTCACGCCTCGGTGGATCACGGCCCTTCTGGAGAAGGTGGCGGTGGGCCTCGCGTTCCGCATCGGCCAGCTCGGCCCCGGGGGCAACCAGGGTGCAGGGCTGCCAGTGTTCGGAGGGGGGCGTCACCGGACGGTGCCAACGTCACAAAGGCGGATGGCGGCGGTGAGCTCTGCGGCGGTCAGGGGCGCCATCTTGAGCCGTCAGGAGGCCATCGAAGCGGAGTCCCTCCGTGACGAACGGACGCGCCCCGGCGATCCCAAGGGGACCACCGGGGCGCGGGCTCAGGAGTATCGAATCAGAGCTTCACGTACTCGAAGTCCACGGCCTGGCTGTTGATGCCGCGCAGGGGCGGGGCGATCCAGTTGGCGAACTTGCCGGGCTCGGTGCAGGGCTTCATGAGGCTGCGCACGTAGTCGGCCTCTCCCTGGCTCGGGAG
>CAJQPT010000141.1 GCA_905480285.1 uncultured bacterium | reverse complement strand
TCAGAGCTTCACGTACTCGAAGTCCACGGCCTGGCTGTTGATGCCGCGCAGGGGCGGGGCGATCCAGTTGGCGAACTTGCCGGGCTCGGTGCAGGGCTTCATGAGGCTGCGCACGTAGTCGGCCTCTCCCTGGCTCGGGAGCCAGTCCTGGCAGGCCGCCTCGTACGCGTCCTTCGACATCTTGTCGCCGGTGTGCAGGTGGAAGCACCCGCCGGACCACTCGCCGACGGCCCGGTTGAACCGGCGGTGCGGATAGGTGAACTGGAAGTCGATGCCCGCCTTGGCGGTCTCCTTGTTCCAGTACGCGATGCCCTTGAGGTTGTCCTTCACGTACGCGTCGCGCAGGACCTCGTTCATCGCGTTACGCAGGGGGACCTCGTCAGGCTTCACCTCGCCTTCCACGAGGCGATCCAGGGCGTAGCCCTGGTCGAGGGCGCTGTGCTCGTCGTAGTTCTTCTTCTCGTAGGCGCGGCCCTTGATGCCGGCCCCGAAGAAGTTCGCCGAGTTGCTGGAGATCTCCGCGCCGAACAGGTCGAGGGACGAAGCCGCCCAGTAGTTGATGTAGCGCTGGATCGTCTCGAGCGGAATCACGCCCTCGGCGTGCAGGTCCGCGTCGGGGTTCTCCTTGAGGACCTCACAGGTCCGGCGGATGATCCGCGCGATGCCTGTCTGGCCCACGAACATATGGTGGGCCTCCTCGGTGAGCATGAACTGGGTCGTGCGCGCCAGGGGCTCGAAGCCCGACTCAGCGAGCGAGAGCAGCTGGAACTTGCCGTCACGGTCCGTGAACATCGTGAAGCAGAAGAAGCTCAGCCAGTCATGGCAGGGCTCGTTGAACGTCGAGAGGATCCGCGGGTGGTCCGCGTTGCCGGAGCGGCGCTCGAGGAGCTCCGAGGCCTCCTCGCGTCCGTCCTTCCCGAAGTAGCTGTGGAGGAGGTAGACCATCGCCCACAGGTGGCGGCCTTCCTCGACGTTGACCTGGAAGAGGTTCCGGAGGTCGTACATGGAGGGCGCGGTGAGGCCCAGCAGGCGCTGCTGCTCGACCGACGCCGGCTCCGTGTCGGCCTGGGTGACGATGAGGCGTCGCAGCCAGTTGCGGTACTCGCCGGGGACCTGCTCCCAGACATCCTCGCCCTGGTGGTCGCCGAAGCCGATCTTGCCGCCGGCCTCCGTCGGGGTGAGGAAGATGCCCCAGCGATAGTCGGGCATCTTGACGTAGTCGAAGTTCGCCCAGCCGTCGCGGTCCACGCTGACGGCGGTGCGCAGGTAGACGTCGTTCTCGTTGAAGTCGGTCGGGCCCATGTCCCGCCACCAGTCGAGGTAGTCAGGCTGCCAGCGCTCGAGCGCCCGCTGAAGGCGCTTGTCCGACTTCAGATCCACGTTGTTCGGGATCTTCTGTGAGTAGTCAATTCCGGCCATGTTGGTCTCCGTGTTGGTTTGAGGTGTCTGCGCGCGGCACCGCTGCGATTCACGCGCCCCCTCGGGCGCGTCGCGCTGGTGCTGCGCGGGGTGGGTGTACTGGTTAGGTGTGCTGGGTGGATCAGGTGCGCTCGACGTTGAACTCGGGCCTCATGGGCGTCCCATAGCAGCTCAGGGCGCCGCGCTCGCCGACCGCGTTGGGGCGCTGGAAGATCCAGTTCTGCCAGGCGGTGAGGCGACCGAAGATCTTGGTCTCCATGGTCTCCGGTCCGGCGAAGCGCAGGTTCGCCTCCATGCCGGTGAGGGCGTCGGGGGAGAAGCTGGCGCGCTCCTCGATGGCGAGGCGCAGCTCGTCTTCCCAGTCGATTTCGTCGGGGGCGAACGTGGCGAGGCCGAGCTCGTTGGCCTCCTCCGCCTGGAGCTGCCGCATCTCGGCGAGCACGGCGGGGACACGCTCCGGGTCGCCCAGGAAGCGCGTCTCGAGACGCGAGATCCCGTTGGACATGGGGAACATGCCGGCGTTCGCCACGGTGACGCCCACCTGGACCTCCGTGTCGGGGTCGTCCAGCAGGTAGATCCGGTCGCTGGCGAGCGCCATCTCGAGGAAGGTCCCGGTGAAGTTCGTGCCGCCGTCGGCGACGGCGTAGAAGCTCTTGGCGGAGACGTCGAGGCGCTTGAGGACGCGCTTCACGAACTGGCGGGTCTCGCGCACGAACCAGTGGTCCGCGCCGGCGATGAGCTCGTCGGTCGCGCGCACCGTCTCCGCGCTCCCGGTGGCTCGGATGAGGACCAGGGCCACGTCGCGCAGGTTCATGCGCAGGTGGAGCAGGGCGTCGTCGAGCTCGCGGAAGGCCTGCAGGAGCCACCAGTCCGCGCCGGCTGCGAAGGCCTCAGCCTCGGTGGCGGGGCAGCCATCGGGCGCATGGATGGTCAGGGTCGCCGTCCGGTCGGCCTCCTGGATCTCCAGGCTCACATACTCGTACTTGCGGTCCTGCCCCTCGACCTCGGCGCCCAGCTTCGGCAGCACGACCCCGGTCGTCTCGGAGCGATCCTCACACTGGTCGGCGAGGGCTCGGGCCTCCTCGGCGACGGTCTCTTCCCACTTGGAGAGGGGCGCCACGCGATCGACGAGGTCCCACTCCACGGCGCGCTTGCCCTTGATGCCCTCGGCCACGCTGGAGAAGACGTCGCAGCGATCGCGACGGATCTTGCGCTTGTCCGTGATCCGCGTGAGGCCGCCGGTGCCGGGCAGGACGCCCAGCAGGGGCACCTCGGGGAAGGAGACGGCGCTGTTGCGGTCGTCCACAAGGAGGATCCGGTCGCAGGCGAGCGCGAGCTCATAGCCGCCGCCGGAGGCCGTCCCGTTGAGCGCGGCGAGGAACTTCAGGTTGGAGTTCTCCGAGGCGTCCTCGATCCCGAGGCGGGTCTCGTTGGTGAACTTGCAGAAGTTGACCTTGAAGGCGTGGGCGCTGCTGCGGAGCATCACGATGTTGGCTCCGGCGCAGAAGACGCGGTCGAGGGCGCCCGTGACCACCACGGCCCGCACCTGGGGATGCTCGAAGCGCAGCCGCTGAATCGCGTCGGCGAGCTCGATGTCGACCCGCAGGTCATAGCTGTTCAGCTTGAGCTCGTAGTCCTTCCCCCCGAGGCCGCCAAAGGGCTCCACGGCCATGCTCAGCGTTGCGACGTCCCCGTCGACCGCCAGCGTCCAGTGGCGGTACTCTGAGGGCTGGACTTCGAAGTCGATGGCCGCGCCCTCGAGGACGTCGGGGGCGGCAGTGGTGGCTTCGGTCATCGTCACGATCGGGTCGGTGTGCAGGGATGGGCGGTGAACGGTGGGGTGGCTGGCGTAGGAAATATAAATCCCACAGCCATCTCTGCTGTGAACTATAGTTTCCTTGTCATGGTTCGACAAGACGATAATTTGCTCCTTCGGGCCCTGGGCCAGCGCCTGCGCATGGAGCGGGAGCAGCGGGGTTTCACGGTGACCGAGCTCGCGGAGTGCGCTGATTTGTCGCGGCGCTACGTGACCGAGGCCGAGGCGGGCCGCGCCAACCTCACGGTGCTCAAGCTCGCCCAGCTGGCCGCGGCCCTCGGACTGCCGCTGCGGGACCTGTGCGATCTCCCGACGGCTGGCGGCCGCACGGAGCGGGTGGCGCTCATCGGGCTTCGAGGCGCCGGGAAGTCCTCCGTCGGGGCGGCGCTCGCGCGCTCCTTGGAGGTCCCCTTCGTGGAACTCGACGAGCGGATCGAGCGCCTGGCGGGGCTCTCCCTCGCGGCCATCTTCGACCTACAGGGCACCGAGGGCTATCGGGCCTTCGAACGAGAGGCCCTTGAGGAGGTGCTGGCGGAGGGGCAGCGGGTGGTCATCGCCACCGGCGGCTCCATCGTGGCGAGCGCGGAGACCTACGCGCGGCTCCGCTCCACCTGCCGGACCGTTTGGCTCTCCGCCCGTCCCGAGGAGCATCTCCAGCGGGTTCTCGACCAGGGGGATCATCGGCCGATGGAGGGGCACCCGCGGGCGCTGGACGAGCTGCGGGAGATCCTTGATCGGCGCGAGGGGCGGTATGCGATGGCCGACCGACACCTCCCCACGAGTGAGCTCCAACCCGCCGCGCTCGCCGGGGAACTCGAGCGCTGGCTCGAGGGCTCCGAGTCCGCCTAGTCCGCTGTCCGGCTCTCTGACTCGCCCTCTCTGGGGGCCTGGACCAGGATGATGTAGTGCCCCTGGTTCAGGGCCTCCTCGGCCAGGGGCCGCGAGAGCTGCACGTCCGTGAGCATGGAGACCACGGCGATGTTCAGGTCGGGCTGGCGCGCGCGGAGGCGCTCGACGGTGCCGAGCCCGTAGTCGCTGTGGAAGCGGCCGTTCCAGTGAATGACCACGGGCGGGTCCCCAGGGTCGCAGGCGAGGCGCCGGGCGATGCTCTCCGCCATGGTGTCGTCCTTGATGCACTGGGCAGCGAAGAAGCGGTCCATCACGGCCTCGTCCATCCCTCCATGGCCCGACATGACCGCGTCGAAGCGGTCCCGGTACTCGCCGGGTGACGTATCCACGCTCGACGCTGCCCAGACTTCGCCCATGGCGGAGTCGAGTCCCTGTCGGGCGACCCTGGAGGCCACGGGCCGGTACACGTTCGCCGCGAGGACGTCGTGCCCGCCCTCTCGCGCGAACTCCACAGCGGGCTCGTAGTGCGCCTGGTAATTGGGCCACAGGCGCGCGGCGGACCGGAACGCCTCCTGGTCGATCTCTCCCCTCAGGTACATGTCCAGGAGCCGTTGGCTGTCGCGTTCGAGCATCTCCATGGAGAGGACGATGCGGCCCCTGCGTTCGGCGATGGCCTTGGTCAGGGCCAGCTGGACAGCGTGTCCCTCTGCGGAGTCATGCTGCTCGCCGAGGAAGATGACGTCCGCGTCGGCGAGCTCGTCGGCGGCCTCCTCGATGGAGATGCGCTCCTGGCCGGGCGTTCGCAGGAGCGCGACGGGGAGCTCCGCTCCGGTGGCGGCCCAGCTCGCCTCGTCAACCTCCAGCGGGCCCGTCCCTGAGGAGTGGGATGCGCAGGACGCGAGGCAGAGGGCTGCGAGGCCAGAGGAGGCGGGGAGCCAATGGTGGGAGAGAAGCATGGGGTTATCCTGGCACAACCCAGCGGTATCGCTCCAGGTTGGCTTCCCAGTCCGTTCGTCATTCCGCCCAGCGCCAGGCTCCATGTTCGCACTCCTCATCACCGTCCTCGCCCCGCTCGCGGCGGGTGCTCCCGCGGCGACGCTCCTTCCAGGGGGCGCCATGGCCCCCGTCGCCGGCGTGACGCCCCTCGCCCTGGAGGGGTCCAGCCCGGATCGGAAGTCGGAGGCGGAGAAGGCCCTCAAGGCCGGACAGCAGGCCCTGGAGAGGGGCGAGCAGGAGAGCGCGACGGGGCACTTTGAGCGGGCGGTGGCGGGGGACCCGGAGGTCCGCAGGGAGGCCCTCCTGGGGTTGGCCGAGGTGGCCCGCGGAGCGGGAGATGACGACGCCCTCGCCCGCGCGGCGCTCGCCTGGGCGGACCTCGTGGTCGACGCCAAGGGGAAGCCGGGCGCGCGGGCCCCTCGAGGCGCCTTCGACGGCCAAGCCGACGAGGTGAACCTCGTGCAGGTCGGCACCGATCTCGCTCGCGCTCGGGCCCGTGCGGTAACGGAGCTGGTGCGCCTCGCCGGGGAGCGCGAATCAAAGGGCGCACGGAGCCCCGAGCAACTGCTCACGGCGGCCTGGGCTCGCCGCTTCGCCCTCGATCTCGCCCTTCAGTCGCCATCGATCTACCGCGAGGCCAGGGGCCAGCTCGCTCCGGAGGTGCACGCGCCGCGAGGGGCTCACGTCCCCGTGCTCAAGGCGCTCCAGCGCCTGGCGGAGGATGCCCTCTCCCGGTCGCAGCCCGGCCTGGCGCTGCGTGCCGCGCGGATCATGCGGGGGCTGGGCGCCCAGGCGGACTTCAAGGACCTGCGCGGACCGCGTCCAGGAGGCATGCCTCGCTGGCGCTCCAAGGGCGCGGAGCTCGCCGCTCGCGCTCGACAGCGCATGGTCAATGACAGCGACAAGCCCTGGACCGTGGAGGAGCTGGAGTGGCTCGCCTCGGACGAGGGCGAGGCCTTCACGAGGAAGCACAGCGACTTCTCGGAGCCGGGCGTCGCTGTGAGCCCGCGGGGCTGGTACCGGGTGGAGTCTGACTGCGGCTACGAGACGCTGCTGGGCGTGGCCAGCACCGTGGAGAAGCACCACGAGCGCCTCGTCGCCTACTTCGGGTCGGACCCCTTCAACGGACGGACGCCGCGGCAGGGGATCGTGCGCATCGTCCCGGACCCGAGCGGTCTGGAGGCAGAGGGGGCTCCGTTCTTCTGGGCTGGGGGCTTTCAGGGGGGCGACACCACGGTGCTGCAGTTCAGCGTCGGCACGATCCCGGGGCTCGGCCGAGGGCTGACCCATGAGTTGACCCACCGGTTCGATGGCGCGCTGCACCCGGGCATCCCGGCCTGGCTCGCCGAGGGCCGGGCCACGTGGACCGGCGCGGCCTACGCGTTCACCGATGACCCCGAGTTCGCCTTCGACCACTGCAGCCCCGGGACCCTGCGCGGCGTCCTCGGGCGGGGCGCGGCAGGCCTTGGGAGGCTCGAGGCGCTGCTGCGAGGCGAGCCGGAGGACTACAGAGAGAACTACTCGGTGGGGAACGCGCTCTACGTGTTCCTGAGGACCTGGTTCGAGGGGGACGCGCGCAAGCTCTCCGGGGGCACGCCCATCTTCGCGGAGCGCCTCGCGGCCTTCGAGGACTCGGGGGATCACTCGTCCAGCCCCAAGGGGCGGTTGGACGACTTCGAGGAGCAGTTCTGCGACGGCGAGGACGGGCGGCCATCCTCCGTCGACGGGTTCCAGGAGATGTTCTTCGAGTTCCTGGCCGGGTTTGACGTGGAAGAGCCCGCGGATTGGACCGCGCGCTACCGCTCCGGCTTCCCGAAGACGGAGAAGGGTGCCTGGGTCTACGACGAGCCCACGTGGACCTGGGACTGGAATCGCGCCGAGCCGCTGTTCGGGCAGAACCAGGCGCGCGAAGCGGGCCTTCTCCTCGCCGACCACGGGGACCGAGACGCCGCCATCCGGGCGCTCGTTTGGGCGCGCGCGGTGGACGGCTACGACCGCCGGATCAGCCAGGGCCTGAAGCAGGCGCTCGGCGTCCCCTCCAGGCCCACGACGTACGAGCTCGAGGCGCTCTGGGTCACCGCACACGAGAGCCGAGGGGAGCCCTTCAGCGGCGTCTTGATGGAGGCCCCAGGGAGCCCCTTTCCGTCCCGGCTACTGGCGGTGTCGGACTATCACAAGCAGGTGCTGGCGGCTGCCGAGGTGCTCCGTGGAGCGGGGCTGCAGGGGAGCAGCGCCCGGCTCCGCCTGGAGGGCCTGAGGGTGGCGGCGTGGGCGGGGATCCAGGACAAGCGGGAGGCCGTCGAGGCGGCGCTCCCGGCGACCCCGCTCCCGGGCCTGTCGGTGGGGCTCACCGGTTGGCGTGACGAGGAGCTGACCAGCCTCGACAAGAATCGGCCCAAGCGGCTCTATCGCATCGAGCCGGACGGGAGCCTCCTGCTGGGGCGCCGTGAACGTCAGGCAGGGACCGGAGACATGGATCGACGAGGCGGAGGGAAGTCCTTCCTCCGCGCGGACCGGTGGATGCTGCCGGGCTCCTATTCGATCTCCACGCGCGTGTCCTTCACGACAGGCTCCAACTCCTTCCTGGCGGTGCTGGGCTGGACCAGCCGTGAGCGCAACGTGAGGCTGCGGCTCACGGCCACGGATTGGGACTACGCCAGGGGTGAGAAGGACTCGAGCGCTGAGTTCAAGAGCGTCAACTGGGCCTTCGACGGGCTGCGGCCGCGAGACAGCGGGCTGCCCGGGAGCGCCCGCGCTGGCGCGGTCACCGTGACCAAGTCTCAGACCTCGGTGCAGCTCGAGCTGCTCGTGGAGGGCTCGGCGGTGTCGGCGTGGATCGCCGGCGAGTACGCAGGGACGTATCACACCATCGACGGTGCGCCCATCGAGGGCTACGTGGGCTTCGGCACCGCGTCCGGAGCGGTGGCCCTTTCCCCGCCGATCGCCCGGCGCACGGACGGGGAGCCCGCGCGAGCCGCGGGCGTCACCTCGGATCTGGCCGCCCTGGACCTCTCCCGTGGAACGGGGCCGTCCTTCGAGAAGGTGAACAACCAGCGGGTCCTGTTCCAGGGGGGCCGCGCGCCCTCGAGCAACGGGACGCTCTTGCTCTGGATCCCCGCGCACTCCAAGTCCGAGGGCATCCGTCAGCGCCGGACAGGGTCCACCGGGGACGGAGCGATCGTCTCCCGCACCCGGAAGACGGCCGTCTCGCTCATCGAGCGAATGGTGCGACGGGACATCGTGCAGCCCATGGTGCTGCTGCTCCCCGAGCGGCTGTCGGAGGAGGCCGTGAAGGCTGGGCTCGCCGAAGAGCTCGCGGAGGCTGCGGGTGAGCTACCGGCCCCGACGATCCTCTTCCACCGGGTGGCCGTGGAGGATCCCGTCGACGCGGCCGCGGGGATTGATCAGGGGCGCCGCTGGATCATGTTCCTCGACGCCTCGGACATCGTCCGCGAGGCTCAGCCGTGGATCGGTGCCGTGGCTCTCGACAACCCGATCATCGACCACTGGCTCACGGTCTTCCGGGATCACGGCCGCCCGGATCGGCCCCTACCTGAGGTCGTGCGCGAACCAGAAGAGGACGAGGACGAGCTCGACGAGGACGGCGACTAGGGCTCCTCGCGGAGGCGTGCCGCGCGGGGTCAGCGCCCGACCGTGACGCTGGCCCGGCTGCCCTTTCGAGCCAGGGCCCTGGAGAGGCCGCTCGGCTCCCATCCGGAGGTCCTCATCGCGGAGCCCTCGGCGCGGGCTTGCCAGCGTCTGGGGCACTCCTCCGCGACGCGATGGCTCAGCGGACCCTTCCGAAGAGCCTGATGTGGCGGGGCCGGACCTCGACCCAGGTGAGGAAGTCGATGGTGCCAAACTCGTGGTCCACGGCGGGTGGGCCAAGGATGAGGCCTCCGTGGCGCAGATAGGTGGCGAAGAGCTTGGGGACCTCCACGCGCTCCGCCTCGTCGCCATCGGGCCACGAGACAAGGGGGCAAGCCATGGTGAGGCGAGGGGGAGCCTTGAGCTCAGGGTGGACCTTGCGATCCCGGAGCAGCTGGGCGTAGAGCGCGACGGCGGGCTTGGGGTCAGTACCCGCGAGCGAGCTGCAGCCGAAGAACGCTGTCACTCCGGTGTGCTGCGCGTACTGGATGAGGCCGTGCCAGAGCAGGAAGAGCACGGTCTTGTCCCGGTGGGCGCCGGCGACGCAGGCGCGGCCCAGCTCCGCCGCGTTCCCGATGATGTCCGCGGGCATCTCTCCCAGCTCGAACTCGCCCGAGGTGTACCAGCCGTGCCCCGCGCGCGCGGTGGCTGCGGTCTGCATGCGGTAGGTCCCTACCGCCGCGCCCGTCTCCCGCTCGAGGACCATCAGGTGCTGGCATTGGCGGTCGAACGCGTCGGCGTCCACCCCGGTCTCGTGGGAGCCCGCGAGGCCCTTGCCAAGCTCGACGTTGAAGACCGCGTAACGGAGACGCCGGACCATCGCAAGGTCATCGAGGGTCCGCGCAAAGCGCAGGCGATAGGGGCCCAGGCTGACGTCGGTATCGGGGATCAGGTGCTGGTCGTCGAGCAGCGCTGAGCGAGCTCGCGTCGCCGGTAGCCTGAGCTGGCGGTGGTCTTGGTCGGGCACGTGCAGCGACCCCGCGGGTCGAATTTCCGGGAAGGGAGGAGCCCCCGTTGGCCAGGGAGCGATCTTTGATACTCGAAGGTGCCTGGCGTCAGGCATCAAGCGATCGTGAGGATTCGCGGGGGCGAAAATACACCATCGTTGAAGATGGGTCACGTGGTGTGGGTCCGCTGGGCTCGCTGGTAGCGGACCCATTCGCGCAGAATGCTCGGGAGCGAGGTCGTGGTCGCGCCTCGCGCGACGTTGGCCGCGCCGATCTCGAAGGCCAGGCGCCACTGGTCGAAGAGCTTGCGGTACGCGCTTCGAAGGGGCATGGCCGGGTCATAGATCTCGGTCGGCTCGGAGGTCAGCCCGTTCAGCTCGATCACGCCGAGCCCCTCGCCGCGCGCGAGGGCTTCAGCGGACGGGGCGCGCACGTCAAAGCGGCCAAGGTGGAAGCCATCGAAGCGCGCTGCGATTCGATTCATGGCCTCGCGAAGCGCCGGAGTGATCAGGTGTTCGCCGTCCAGGAAGATGGCGCCTCGGGAGTGGGTGCCGACCTTGACCAGGGGCACCTGCACGCCCGCGCCGGGGACGTCTTCCGCGCGTGCGCCCAGCTCGTCCATGTAGGCGCCGTGCATCGCGCAGGCCCGGTCGTCCTCCAGGAGCAGCGCCTCGACGGTGCGCTGACCGTCGCCCTCCACCGTCGGCAAGAGCTTGATCGTGACGCCGAGCACGTCGCCCTCCGCAGCGCCCGGTTCGTGCGCGTAGAAGATCCCGAACTCGGGCCCGTCAATCCGCTCCTGGATGATGGCGTCATGCCGGACCTCCCGGGCCCACCTCAGCAGGGTCTCGGCGTCCGGCGCCATGCGAACTCCCGAGCCGCGTTGGCCGGCGTCGGGCTTCACGATCACCGGGAAGTCCGCGCCGAAGCGCTCCATGAAACGGGTCGCGGCCTGCTCGCGGGCTGCCGGGGAGGCTGCCGCCGACAGCAGGGTGTGCCCCGCGATCTCCGGCGAGTCGGGGTCAAGGGCGTCGAGGATGAGCGACTTTGACTCCCCGACCACGCCGCTGGCCGGTATGCCCGGGTTCGCGGCGGTGACCACGGACAGCGACCGGTGCCGGAGGGCGAGCCAGAGGATCCACAGCAGGACGGGGGGATAGGTGAGGAGAGGGGGCCAGAATTCCCATCGCGTGAGCCGGACCCAACGTCCCCGGAGCCGGCGCCGACCCGTGTGGGTCAGGGTGAGCGGCAGGAGCCGATAGAGCTGCATGAGCAGCACGACGAGCCCCAGCACCCAGGGCAACTCAGCGGCGCCAAGGGAGCCCAGCCGCTCGGCGAGAGCCTCTCCAGCGGAGGCTGCGACTCCGACCAGGAGCGGCGTCCAGATGAGGCCAGCCAGGGCGAAGAAGCCCGCGAACGTGCCGAGCGGGGTGCGCAGCAGGCCCGCCGCCACATAGGTCGGGAGCCTGAGGCCAGGGGTGAAGCGAGAGAGGAAGATGACCGCGATGCCCTTCCGCTCGAACCATCGGCTGGCGCGCTCCACCGCGGACTCGGTGACGATCCAGCGCATGGGCCGGGCGGCGAGGGCGGGGCGTCCTAGCAGTCGGCCCAGGGCGAACAGGGCGAGGTCCCCGACGAAGATGCCCACGAAGCAGGCCCCTGCGGCGGCGACGAAACCGAGCCTCCCGTCGGCGACCAGGAGGCCAGCGGCGATGCAGGAGAGGTCCTCGGACACGAGGGTGCCCAGGGCCAGGAGAAGGAGCACCGCCAGCCACGCGGGGCCCTCGAAGGGCGGCACTCCGGAGGGGTCGAACGCCGCCGCGGAGCGCTCGACCCGCTCGGGTGTCGCGCGCGCCCGAGTGCGCCCCTCTCCGCGATCCACCCTTGCCAGGAAGTCCGCCACAAGGCCGGCGATCCAGCGGGGCTCGGTCCAGGGAATGAAGTGCCCGCGGGGCGAGGCCGCCACGGAGAGCTCAGCCTGGGGGACGATCCTGGCGTGCTCCTGGGCCGCCGCCACGGGGACCAGGAAGTCGTCCTCGCCGTGGATGATCAGGGTGGGTAGCGCGAGCTCCTCGAGGATCGGACGCAGGCGGCGCTGGTCGGTGTCGAAGAAGTTGCGGGCGTACTGCCGCGTCAGCATGCCCTGGTCCAGGGCGCCGAAGTGGGGGAGCAGCCAGCGCGCGGCCTGGAGCGCGGCGAGCTGGAGTCCGTGCAGTCCATGGTTCAGGGTGTGGTCCCCGAGGAGCTCGAGTTCCTCGACGCCGATGGACGCCAGCATCGTCACGGAGAGGACGCGCTCGGGCGCCACGGCCGCGAGCTCGAGGGCCACGGCGCCGCCCATGCTGAACCCAAGCACGTGGGCGCGGTCCACGCCGAGATCATCCAGCAGGGCGGCTGCGTACGCCGCGTGAGCCCTCGCGGAGTAGCTCGGGACGTCACGCTCGGACGCTCCAAAGCCCGGGAGGTCAGGCACGATCAGGCGCCGAGCGGCAGAGAGGTCCGGGAGCAGGCGCACGAAGTCGCCAGCGCTCCCCGGGCTCCCGTGGAACAGCACAAGAGGGGGGCCGTCGCCACCCTCGGTTTGGCTGTCGGTGCCGAGGTCGGGACTCGCGGCGGTGTCGAGGTAGGCGACGGTGGCGGTCGTGGCGGCCGGGGCGGTCGGGGCGGTCGGGGCGGCCGGGGCGGCGGGGGCGGCCGGGGCGGGGCTGGCTCCGGCCGCTGAGGCGAGCGGCACGCCGTCGTCGCTGAAGGTGGGGAGCTCGCGGGCGGCTCGCCCCATGCTCCCGGGGGACGCGGGGGGTGCCGGCTGGAGCATGACGACCCATGAGGCGACCAGCAGGGCACCGTAGGCCAGACCCAGTCGCCAGAGGGGGCGTCGGAGCATGGGCCGCGCGCGGCTGGAGGTGCCGGGCTGGTCGGAGCCGTGGGGAGCCGTGGTCATCGGCGGCTCCGCGGTTTCATCCGGCGGGGGAGCCGGACGCTCGGGCCCGGCTGGGTTGAGTGGGGGGGGCCAGCGGTGTAGCGGAGCCGGACCTCCTCAGGGCTCACCACGACCATGCACTGGCTGCGGGTCCCGGCGTCGGGGCGCGACATGGAGGGGCTGTAGGCGTCGGCGCCGGCCTCCGGCGCCCAGGACTGAAAGGCCTCTAGCTCTGCGGCGTGGATCGGCTGACCGCTACTGGGGTCCGTGCGCACCATGTCATGGAAGCGCTGCCGCCGACGCCGGTCCACCTCGGACTGCTCGTGGCTGGAGGAGATGACCGGCAGCTGCAGCTCGCCCCTGGGGTCCAGGACGGCGTCCCTACCGTCCCACCGCACGATCAGCGCAGGTCGGTCAGGGACCAGGACGGCGAGGACGAGGGGGCGATAGCGAGCGAGTTGACCGGGGGCCATTTGCCGCCAGACCTCGGCGTGGCTGCGTACGCCAGCGAGCTCGCGGACGAGGTGCCCGCGGCTCGTCCACCGCGCGCGGCCCTGCGCCTCGGAATTCTCCGCCGCAGAATCCTCTAGCGCAGAATCCTCTAGCGCAGAGTCCTCTAGCGCAGAGTCCTCCGCCGCAGAGTCCTCCGCCGCAGAGTCCTTCGCCGCAGAGTCCTTCGCCGCAGTGTCCAGCGGCTCAGACTCTGTGGAGTCAGACCTCGTGGATTCAGACTTTGTGGATTCAGTCTCTGGGGACTGTGGGGCGCGATAGCCGTTGAGCAGGCAGACCGTGATCCCGAGCTCGTTGACGGCGATCCAGGTCCCTCCAGCGTCGGAGTCGGAAGGCGCGATGTAGCGCATTCCCTCAGGTGTTTGCTCGACGCGCGGCGGGACTTCGGGGCCGCGCGAGCGCAGCTCATCTCGATTGAACCAGAGCCGGTAGCCGGCCACCGGATCCCCGCGGAACGGGGGACGCGGATCCTCGTCCGCCATGCCGCCGAGGTCCCCGTCCGCGCGGTGCATCCAGGTCAGCGTGCACACAGCTCTGGCGCCAAGGGATCTCCGTCGAGCAGGGGGCAGGTCGTGGGCATTGGCCGGGGGTCAGGCGCGCTCGGCGGCGGGGCGGGAGGGCGTGAAGATGGACGTGATGGCGGCTCGAGAGCTCTCGGCGAGGGCCTTGCGGCCGAGGGGTCCTTCGGCGCCCTGGTGGCTCACGGCGTCTGGTGAGAACGTCACCGTGGCGTCCGTCCGGCGCAGCTTCAAGAAGTCCCAGAAGTGAGGCGCGAAGTCGGCGTCACCCCACCAGCACACCGTCTCCCAGGCCGGCGGTTCCCCGGGTGGGTTGGCGTAGTGGAGCGCGGCGCAGCGCACGTCGATGCCGAGGCGGGAGGGGACCTCGAAGAGCGACGGCTTGAATTCGCGCAGCTCAGCACCGTCGGTGCTCGTGGCCTCGGGGAAGACGATCACCCCAGGGCCGCGCTCCAGCAGGGAGGTGATCTCCTCGATGGCGCGGGTCAGGTCGCGCTTGCGGCTCCGGTCGATGAAGAGCGTTCCGGTGGCCCGGGCGAGAAAGCCCATGACGGGCCACGACGCGATCTCGGACTTCGCGAGAAAGCGGCCGTTGAGCCGGCCCAGCAGGACCGGGATGTCGATGTAGGAGAGGTGATTCGCCACGAGGAAGAAGCCCCCGGACGGCGGCTCGCCGACAACGGTGACGCGCACGCCCATGATCCAGAGGGTCACCCGTGCCCAGGTCCCCACGAGCATGGGCTGAAGGACGCTCTCGGTCGCGGGCACCAGGAGCATCAGCGGCACCGCCATGAGCCAGCACACGATCAGCGGGATCGTAGCGAGGACCAGCAGGGTGAGGCGCAGCGGAGCGAGCATGGGATCGTGGGAGGCCGCAAGAGTTTGACGGGGCCGGGGGCGTGGGTCGAGCCTCCCGCCCGGGTCCTGGGCCGCATCAGCCCTTCATAGGACGGGGCCTGGTGCGAGATTCAGCCCATCAGTTGATGAACCGCTCCAGCTCCGGGATCTCGTGGAGGAGCCGGCTCCGCAGTGGCAGCGGATCCACGCCGCCTCCCAATTGGGCCGGATGATGGGTCCCTCCGCCGAGACCGGACGGAGCCCACCCGCCGACCGCGGCGTGCAGCGTTCGTTCCAGTACCCCCGGTGGCCCCGCGGCGTCGCTGGCCTCCAGCCGCCGGAGGGCGGGGCGCAGATGCCCCTCCATGAACCGCAGCAGCCGGCGCTCCAGCACGAGGGCAGCTTCCACGTCCTCATGGCAGAGCCCCATGAGCCAGACGGCCGCGCCGGGAGAGAGAGACGCGGGGAAGCCCTCGAGGCCCCCCGCGCCACCCCGAAAGGCGCTCGCGAACTCAGGGGCTGCCGTGAGGATCCCGAGATCCTCTCGCCCGGCGAGGAGCTCGAAGGCGTCCTCGTCGTGGCGGGAGACGCTGAAGCCCACGACCTGCTCGGACTGATGCGCGAGGGCGATGGCCAGCGGAGCCTGGAGGGGGTCATGGAGCAGGAGCACCAGCTCGATCCCCATGGCCTCGGCGAGGCGCAGGCAGCTGTGGAGCTCGGTGGGCCCAGTGGAGCCCAGGGGGAGTCCCACCAGGTCCGGGCCAAGTGCGTGGAGGTCCGTGAGGAGCGCCGGTCCGCGGGTCCGCAGCTGCACCGGGTCGAGGTCCACGCGCAGGGGGAGCGTGAGCGATTCCAGGCCCGGGGGTGCGGCGTGCTCCGCCTCGCGCTCGGTCCCCGAGGTCGCGCCTGAATCTTCAGCGCCACGCCCGGTGAGCGCGTCTCCACGAAGGTCGGCGTGGGCGGCGATGAGTCCCCTGACACCGACGCGCTCGGCCTCGGCGACCTGGGCACGGCAGAGGTCATGGCCTGGCGCGAGCGTGACCCACACGCCGTCGAGCGGGTGCCCTTGGGGCTCGTCGGTCAAGGCATCACGCGCCCGCGGGCGCGCCGCCGAGCGCTTCGATCAACTCCGCGGCGCCGGCTTGCGTGGCCGCGGCGAGCGGGGTCCACCCGCCGTCCATCTCCGCCAGCGGGTCGGCGCCCCCGGCGAGGAGCGCGCGGATGACCGCGGCGTGTTCACTCTGGGGTCGCGCGCGGCCGTGGCCGGCCACGGCGCTGTGGAGCGGGGTCAGCCGCGCGGCGTTCTCCGACCTCGCGCTCGCGTCGGCGCCGGTCTCGAGGAGGAGCATGACGCTGTCTGCGTCGCCACGGAAGGCGGCTCGGTGAAGCGGGAGGAAGCCGGCGGGGCCGGCGGTCTCACCCGCGAGCGCGTCATCCGTGATGGCGCGGCGGACGGCAGCCGGCCGGCCCAGCGCACAGGCCTCGTGGAGGTCAAGGTCCTCGCCCCCCGTGCGCGCGCGAGTCCCGAGGAAGAGGTCGGCGACCTCATCGTGCTCGCGTTCGATGGCCTCGAGCAGCAGAGAGCCACCGCCCGCCGAGTCGGCCCGGCCCAGGGAGGGGTCGACCTCCAGCAACGTCCTCGCCACCTCAAGGTCCCCGCGCCGCACGGCGCGGCGGAGCTCATCGATGGTCGCCGGCGGGGTGGCTGGCCGGGTCGCCGCCGCCTGGGATTCTGAGGAGGAGGTCATGCCGTCCATCCTAATCACTCGAAGACGCGAAGCGGCAGGTGCAGGCGCTCGAAGCGGGCGGCGATGGACCTCAGCCGGGGCCCGGAGAGGGGCTCGAGTCGGTGGGCCTGGGGCTGTTGAGATGGCCGGGCGAGCCCGTAGATGACCACCCCCGCGGGCCGGGCTCCGGCGGCGCAGGCCCTCTCGATGAGCTCAACGCGGCCGTCAATCTCGTCATCGCTCGGCTCCTCTCCGTCCATCGACAGCGCCATGCACTGGACCCAAGTGGTGCAGGCGGACGCGGCGAGGACAAGGTTGGCCTCCACCCGGTTGTCGGGGCTGGCGACGGCGTTGACCCTCTCCCGGGCCGCCGGATCTCCGCCGTCGAGCTTGAACCAGAGCTCGCCTCCGGCGCCGCCGAGGCCGCGGACACCTGCCTCGACCGCGGGGACGTGGAGGCGGCTCCCGTTGGTGATGGTCACCAGCTTTGCGGAATCTCCGAGCCCGTGGCGCTCCCGCAGCCGCGCGCAGATCTCCACCGCTTCTGCGAACTGTGGAGCGAGCGTTGGTTCTCCGTCGCCGGCGATGGAGATGTCCTTGATGGCAGCGCCGCCGCGCTCGCCATCGGCCTCGACGGTCCAGCGGCCGGAGGCGGCCTCGCTCAGGACCTCGTCCAGTTCGCGTTCGAGTTGCTGCAGGTCAATGGCGGACGGGGTGCCGCGGACGAGCCCCTCGACCTCGCAGTAGGCGCAGGCCCAGTTGCACTCCTGGCCGAGGTTCAGGTTCACCCCGACGCTGAGCCCTCCGGCGCGCCGCGACATGACCGGGTAGACCATGCTCCGCTGCGCGCCATCCCGGCGGTGGTCCCCTGCCGTGAGCCGTCGCCGCTCCGAGCCTGGGTCCAGGGGCGCGCTCACGGGTGGGCCGCCACGGGCAGGCCGGTCGCCACACGGACACGCTCAGCGAAGGTCTCGAGCCACGCGGCGTCGACCCGGCCGAGACGCTCGGCGCCAGGCTGCATCGAGGGCCGGGCGAGCCCGTAGAGCGTGACGCCCTCGAGGGAGGTCCCGGCTCGGACCTGGCCTCGAAGGAACTCCAGGTAGGCTTCCAGTTCGTCCTCGTCCGGGGGCTGACCGTCGACGGTGAACATGCAGGTCTGGACGCGGGTCGGGCAGCATGATGCCGCGAGCGCGAGCTGATCTGCAGCGCGGTCCGCTCCACCCTGGATTCGGTTGACCTCCAGGCGCCCTGCTGCGGTGACGCGGTCCAGCTTGAACCAGACCTGGCCCTGGGCTCTCGCCATGGCGCGCAGACCGGCCTGGACCCCGTCCGTATGGACCCGGGAGCCGTTGGTGATCAGGACCGTCGGGACCTCGAGCCCTCGCTCGCCGCGGACCTCGATCACGCGCTCGAGGACCTCTGCGAACTGGTCGCAGGTGGTGGGCTCTCCGTTTCCTGAGATGGCGATGTCCGTGATCTTGCGGGCCCCGTCGGGCGCGTGCACCTCCATCCAGGCGTCGGTGCTGGCGAGGTCGAGGAAGCAGGCGAGCTCGGTGCTCAGCTGTTCGAGGTCGATGGCCGGTGCGGCCCCTCGCACCAACCCCTCCACCTGGCAATAGGCGCAGGCCCAGTTGCACGCGTTGTTTGGGTTCAGGTTGATCCCCACCGAGACACCGCCAGAGCGACGGGAGACGACCGGGTAGACGTACGTCAGACCCGCGGCATCCCGCGAGTGATCCTCCACGGTGAGCCTCGGGGTCGGCCGAGGATTCGTCGGCTGCTGGGGTCGAGGGGGCCCTTCCACGTTGAAGCGATAGTACCCTTCGGCCATGTCCGAAACCCCCGAGTATCTCCTGGGCACCAATGACCGTGAGCTCCAACGTCTCGAGGCCCAGCACGGGGTCTGGAGCGACCTGGCCTCCGACGCCCTTGATCGCGCCGGGGTGGGGCCCGGGGACATGGTGCTCGACCTGGGGGCTGGTCCGGGCTTTGTGACCCGGGACCTCGCCGCGCGGGTCGGGGCCACCGGGCACGTCACCGGTCTGGACGAATCGCCGGTCTGGCGGGCCGCCTTCGAGGCCCGCGACTACGCGGCGCCCGTGACGTTCATCGAGTCCACGATCGAGGAGGCGGACCTCGGGGAGGCGCGCTTCGACTGCATCTTCAGCCGCTGGGTGTTCAGCTTCCTCGGGGACCTGGATCCGGTGCTCGCCAAGCTGCGGCGCGCCCTGAAGCCAGGGGGCGTGCTCGTGATTCAGGACTACAACCACGAGGGCGTCTCGGTCTTCCCCGAGAGCGCGGGGTTCGAGGCGGCCATCCGGGCCACGCGGGCCTTCTATCGCGGCGCAGGCGGGGATCCCTGGGTGGCGGCCCGGCTCCCAGGACCCCTTCGCCGCTCGGGGTTCGAGCTCGAGGAGATCCGACCCCACGTCCGGGCCGGCAACGGGGAATCTCCCGTGTTCCGCTGGCTGGACGCCTTCTTCCCGACCTTCGTGCGGACCTACGCCGAGGCGGGGCTCATGAGCGAGGAGGAGGTCGAGAGCTTTGACGAGGAGTGGGCGGCGCTGGCCCGGAATCCAGACGCGCTGCTGTTCTCGCCGATGATCGTCGACGTCATCGCGCGGCGGCCTGGGTGAGGGCGCCGCCCCCGGGACTCCTCGCGTGGAGTCGGAGCCCCGCGAATCCAGGCCCTCCCTCCGGCCGAGCTGGCCAGGGGCCCCAATGGAGCGCGCGCCCGCTCCTCGAAAGGGGCGGGCGCGCTCATGGGATTGGCCCGTGTGGACCGGGCTGCGAAGGCCGCGGAGTGCCCTGGCGTCAGTTCCCGAGGAACGGGTAGGTCCAGTCCGTGGGCGGCGCGAAGGTCTCCTTGATCGTGCGGGGGCTGACCCAGCGCAGCAGGTTCAGGATGGAGCCGGCCTTGTCATTGGTGCCCGACGCACGCGAGCCGCCGAAGGGCTGCTGGCCGACGACGGCGCCCGTGGGCTTGTCGTTGATGTAGAAGTTGCCCGCCGCATAACGCAGAGCGTCCACGGCCTGCCGCACCGCGTAGCGGTCATCGGCGAAGATGGCCCCTGTGAGGGCATACGGAGAGGTCGTGGCGCAGAGCTCCAGCGTCTCCTCCACGCGGTCGTCGTCGTAGACGTAGATCGTGAGCAGCGGCCCGAAGAACTCGGTGCGCATCAGGTCGTGCTTGGGGTCCTGAACGACGGCCACGGTGGGGCTTACGAAGTAGCCCTCGGAATCGTCGCAGGTGCCGCCGGTGATCACGTCCACGTTGGCCTCCGCGTTGGCGCGGTCGATGACCTCCTTGAGCTTGTTGAACGAGCGGGCGTCGATGACGGCGCCGAGGAAGTTCGTGAAGTCCGCGACGTCTCCCATCGTCATCTCGCCGACGATCTCGGTCAGCTCCTTCGACACGGCAGGCCACATGCTCTTGGGCACGTAGGCACGGCTCGCAGCCGAGCACTTCTGTCCCTGGAATTCAAAGGAGCCGCGCGCGAGGGCGACCGCGACCTCGCGGGCGCCGCAGGCCGTGGGGTGCACGAAGACGAAGTCCTTGCCGCCCGTCTCTCCGACCAGGCGGGGGTACTGCCCGTAGCCCTGGATGTTCTCGCCGACCGTCTTCCAGATGTGCTGGAAGGTGGCGGTGGAGCCCGTGAAGTGGACCCCGCCGAGGCGCCGATCGGGGATCGCCACGCCGCCAATGGCGGGGCCGCTGCCCGGCACAAAGTTGATGACGCCAGGGGGCATGCCCGCGGCCTCCAGCAGCTTCATGGTGTACCAGTTGCTCAGGAGCGCCGTGGTGGAGGGCTTCCAGAGGATGGTGTTCCCCATGAGCGCCGGCGCGGTGCAAAGGTTGCCGGCGATCGAGGTGAAGTTGAACGGGGTGATCGCGAGCACAAATCCGTCCAGCGGGCGGTGCTCGAGGCGGTTCCAGAGGCCGGGGGCCGAGCCCGGCTGCTCCTCGTAGAGCTGGGTGGCGTACTGGGCATTGAAGCGGAAGAAGTCCGCCATCTCGCAGGCCGCGTCGATTTCCGCCTGGTGACACGTCTTGGACTGTCCGATCATCGTCGAGGCGTTGATCCGGTCCCGCCACGGTCCGACCAGCAGGTCGGCGGCGCGGAGCAGCACCGCGGCGCGCTCTTCCCATGGCAGCCCTGCCCAGGCACCGCGGGCGGCCTCCGCGGCGTCAATGGCCAGCTGGGCTTCCGCGGCGCCGCCCATGTGGGCCTTTGCGATCACGTGCCCGTGCTTGTGGGGCATGACCACATCGACGGTGTTCCCGGTGCGCACCTCCTTGCCGCCGATGATCAGCGGGATCTCGATGGTCTCGGCGGACATGGAGGCCACCGTGGCGGCGAGGCTGGCCCGCTCGGGGGACCCCGGCGCGTAGGCGCGGACCGGTTCGTTCTCGGGGGTGGGGACTCGGAAGACGCCGTGGGTCATCGTGGGCTCCCCGGCTGGGCCGGGTCAGAGGGGCGGGGTCGGAGGGCTTGGCTGGAAGGGCTCGCCAGCGCGGGGGGGGCAAAAGCGCACAGGAGTCTCCCAAATGCGCGTTGCAGTGTCGATGCGCTGGTCCATCATGATTTCCCAAGCGCGCCGCTCCGAGGCGCCTTTGGGCCAGCACCCCCGTCACCGACTCCACGCCATGATCCGTACGACGCCACTTCTCGTCCTGCTCGCCGTTGCCTGCCAGAGCGCCCCTCCCCAGGAATCGGCCCCGGCCCAAGTGGCGGTGGACGGGTCCGCCGAGCCCGGTGCCTCCGGCGATCAGGGCAGTCGCAATGCGGCGGAGGCGGGCCTCGCCAAGCTGGAGAAGCGAGCGTCGGCTGCGGACAAGGGCTTCACCGAGGCGCGGCGGGCGGTGCGTCTCAAGACCGCTGAGCGGGAGCTGGCCGAGCTCGCTGCGGCGGCCACGGCGCGTGGCGCAGATGAGGCGGTTCGCGCCGCCCGGGTGGGTCTGGAGGTGGCGCGGGCGGACAGGGCCCGCTTCGACGCCATGGAGCGACCGGTCAAGGTGGGTGAGGCCGAGCTGAGCGTGGGCCAGGCGCAGGAGCGCCTGCGGGTCGCCGAGACGGACCTGCTCGGCATCCTCGAGATCTTCGAGGAGGAGTCGGAGGCACGGGCCAAGGACGAGATCATCCGCCGTAACCAGATCGCGGTTCAGACCGCCAAGCAGCGGGTCGAGCACGCCCAGCTGAAGCAAGCCATGGTCGTGGAGGGGGAGCTCCCCGCGCGCATGGCCAAGCTCTCGGAGGCGGTCCGAGCGGCTGAGGCCAAGCTCGCGGCGGCAGAGGCGAAGGCCGAGCAGTCCAAGCGCCGCGCCACCCTGGATGTGGGCGTGGCGAAGAGTGAGGAGGCGGACGCCCGCAAGGCCTCGTCCAAGGCCGAGAAGGAGCGCGCCCAGCTCCGCAAGCGGCTCAAGGCCGCCAAGGCGAAGGCCGAGGCGGCGGCTGCCGAGGGGCCGTCCGTGGAATCCGGCAGCGCTGCCGATGGCGAAGCCTCTCCGGGCGCTGCGGCCTCAGGCGATCAGTGATGGCTCCGATGCTCTCGATGCTGGCTGTCGCGGCGGCGATGCTCCCGCCTGGGCCGGCGCGCGCCATCGCCGGAGGAGTTGCCTCAAGATTTGCCGGGGTCGCCGTCCAGGAACCGGCGGCGGCGCCGCCCCAGGAGCGCACAGCCACTGCGGCGCAGGAGCCGCGGGCGGTCCCTCGCTCGCTCTCCCGTGAGGAGGCGATCGTGTCCGCCAATCGCGCCATTGGCTACCTGGTGACGGAGCAGAACCCGGACGGCTCCTGGGGAGACAACGCCCCGCAGCTCTTCGAGGAGGGCTACGCGCTGAACTCCTTCAAGGCCTGGCGCATGGCGAGCCAGGCCCTGGCCTGCATGGCGCTGCGCGCGGCGGAGGAGACCCCGGAGCGGCGACAAGCGCTGGACGCCGCGCTGGCGTGGCTCGTGACCACGCCCTTCCCGGCCCGCGACAGCGATTGGGACATCGACTACGTGTGGACCGCGCTCTACGGGACCGTGGCCACCATCGAGCTCCTCGAAGACCCGCGCTTCTCGGATGACGCCAGGCTCCTTGAGCGGGCGCGCTTCTTCGTGGGGGTGCTCCTGTCCCACCAGGCGACCTCTGGCGGGTGGGCGTACTACGACGACCCGCCGTTCACCAGGCAGCCCACATGGGCCACCAGCTTCTGCACGGCTCTGGTGCTCCCGACCCTCGCACGCGCCGGCGCGGTCGGCGTCGAGGTGCCCAAGGACGTGATCCGGCGGGCGCAGCGGTACCTGGACATGTGTGTCATCCCCGGTGGGGCGTACAGCTACGACCTGGACCCCGTGACTCGGATGGGGGGGGTCGAGCACATCAACCGGATCGAAGGGAGCCTCGGCCGCACCCAGGTCGGCAACTGGTGCCGCCGGCTGATGGGGGATCGGCGAGTGACGGATGAGGTTCTCCGCGAGGGCCTCGGCGCGTTCTTCCGCGAGCATCGCTACCTGGATCACGCGCGGCTTCGACCCATCCCCCATGAGGGCTTCCACGCCAACGCGGGCTACTTCTACTTCTTCGCGCACTACTACGCTGCGAAGGTGATCTCGCTGCTCCCGGAGGACGAACAAGAGCCCCTGCACGGGCTCCTTCGGCCGCAGCTCACCAAGACCCAGCGCGCGAACGGCTCCACCAGCGACTTCCTCGACACCCAGTACCTCATCAACGCGTCCACGGCCTTCATGGCGCTCTCCCTGCTCGAGGGCGTCCCTGGACCTGCGACATCCAAGCATGACTCCTCCGATGACTGAGCACCTCCAGGGCGTGGACCAGTGGATCCGCGATGCCCTCGTGGTAGGCGGGCACAGCAAGGCTGTGGAGTGGTCGGACGCCGAGATCCGCAGGGCCTCCGGCGGTGAGCTCAGCGACGCGAGCTTTGCGCAGACGCTCTCGCTCGCGAGCCGCTTCGCGCCGCGCGGGCGGCTGGAGCCCTCCGCGGAGGCCTGCGAGGCCGCTGCCGGGCTGCTCGAGGGCTGGAATCCAGAGCGTTGGACCGGGCTCGAGGCGGTGCGGGTCCGCTGGGTCCTCGCCCGCGCCGCGGCCGATGCAGACTCGCTCCCCGGCGCCATCGAGGAGGCGTTTCGGTTCGCCGATGAGGGTGAGCTGTGCGCCCTCTATCGCAGCCTGCAGTTCTTGCCAGGCCCGGAGCGCTTCGCGTGGCGAGCCGGTGAGGGGTGCCGGACCAATATGATGAGCGTGTTCGAGGCCAACGGCTGTGACACCGCCTTCCCGGTGGCTCACCTGGATGACGTCGGTTGGCGGCAGCTCTGCGTCAAGGCGCTCTTCAGCGGGGCCCCGCTCTGGCGAGTCTCCGGGTTTGATCAGCGGGTCGACGCGGAGCTCGGTCGGATGGCCCTGGATCTCGTGGAGGAACGCCGGGCCGCCGGCCGCTCGATCACCCCCGAGCTCTGGATGTGCCTGAGGGGCGAGCCCACCCCTCGGGCACTGGTGGCGCTTGATGCTGAGCTGGGGGGGGACGATGAGCTCTCCAGCTGCGGAGCGGCGCTGGCCCTCGGCCGCCTGGGTTGTCAGGATCGGCTCCGCGTCCTGGAGGCGTCGTCCAGCGGGCGACTCCTCGAGACGACTCGCTCGGCCCTCGCGGGCCACCACGCACAGGCCGCCTTTGGCGCGGTCTCCATTCCCGAGGGCGCGACGCCCACTCCCGAACAGGCCTCCGCCGACTGACCCGCCGCTTCCCGCGCGCACCTCGACCCATGGACAAGGCACGCTTCTTCGATCCGCACGCGCACATGACGTCGCGGACCACCGACGACTACGAGCGCATGGCCGCCGCCGGAGTCCGCGCGCTCATCGAGCCGGCCTTCTGGCTGGGCCAGCCGCGCACCAACGTCGGCTCCTTCATCGACTACTACTCGAGCCTGGTGGGCTGGGAGCGCTTCCGCGCGTCGCAATTCGGCATCACCCACTACTGCGCCATCGGCCTGAACTCCAAGGAGGCCAACGACGAGGGCCTCGCTCGCGAGGTGCTGGAGATCCTACCGCGCTTCGCCCTGAAGGAGGGCGTGGTCGCCATCGGCGAGATCGGCTACGACGAGATCACCGAGGCCGAGGAGAAGGCCTACCAGTGGCAGCTCCAGTTCGCCAAGGACCACGACATGGTCGTGATGGTCCACTCCCCGCACCGGGACAAGAAGCGCGGGATCATCCGGTCCCTCGACGTGGCGAAGGAGATCGGCATCGACATGGAGAAGCTGGTCATCGACCACAACAACGAGGAGACCGTCGAGGACGTCCTCGACGCGGGGGCGTGGGCGGCGTTCACGATCTATCCGCACACCAAGATGGGTTCCCAGCGGATGGTGGACCTCACCAAGAAGTACGGCGCCGAGCGCTTCATCGTGGACAGCTCCTGCGACTGGGGCGTCAGCGATCCGCTCTCGGTGCCCAAGACCGCCAAGATGATGCTCGACCAGGGGGTCTCCCCCGAGGCCGTGGAGCAGGCCACCTGGGGCAACGCCGCGAAGGCCTACGGCTACTCCGGGCAGATCGACATGGACGCCCTCGGGGAGGCCGTCGTCGTGGACCAGCGCGAGCTCTTCAGCGACAACTCGGTCCTCCGCGGCCAGCCGGCCCGCGTCGACGGCGAGGTGCCCAACTGATGCCCCTCGGCCGCGGGCCGCACGCCGCCGGATGGGCGCTCGTCCCTGCGCTCTTGCTCGCGCTCTCCACGGTCGGCTTCTGCCGGCAGGCAGTGGCCGAGGCGGAAGGGCCCGAGTCCTTCTACGTGTTCACGGGATTCGGGGCCAGTCAGGTCCCCGCCGAGGGCGTGGAGTGGCTGGTGCGACCGCTGGAGCTTGGCCGCTCGGTGCCCATTGCCACCGTGAACACCGCGGACGGGGGCGAGCTCCAGTCCAGGGTCCTCCAGGGCCTGCGGTTGAGCGCGGTGGCGCTCCCCGAGGGTGTCAAGGTGGCCGCCCTCAGCGCGACCTTGTCCTACCCGGGCGGAGGCCTGGGCGGCAGTAGTTCGCTAGGGGCTTCGACGCTCGTGCTCCCGGCCGGCGCCGTGGATCCGGTCCCGTCGCGGATCAACATGGTCCTCCACGCCCGGCTCGAGGCCGCGCCAGACGCGGCGGAGCTCGACCTGGAGGGGCCGATTCAGTGGCGGCTCGAGCTGGGCTCGGAGGAGACGGGGCGGCTGGACATGCTCAGCGACGTGGTCTCCCGCCTGGCGGTCTCGCTTCACGCGCCGGCAGCGTTCGCCGCAACGGCCTCCGGGCAGCTGGATTCCAAAGCGACCCCTTTGTCAGGTCCGCCGGCCCCGTCGCCGCGGGGCGGTGGGAAGCTCCCCGCCGCGGCGATGGCCGGGGGGCGACTTGGGGGAGACTTCGTGGTGCTTGCGGTCCTTGCGATCAACGGTGCCGACAACGATGAGGCGGCGGATGACATCCTCGACGGCGGGGCCTTCGCCCCCTTCACCGGCGAGGTGAGCGCCCCTGGCCCCGCGACGGTGGCCCGGAGCGTGGACGGGGGTCGAACCTGGGATGTGGGTGCGTTGCGAATCGCCGGTCGCGCAGGGACGTGGCAGGTTCCGATCGACGCGCCTGCGCTCCTCTTTGACGGGCGCACTGGCGCGTTTCGATTGCTCTGCCAGATTCCCGCGCCCTTGAGAGGAGCTGGCGCGGAGGGCGCGGCGCCCGCGCTCGTGGTGCTCAGCAGCGCTGACGGCGGCCGCACCTGGTCGACGCCAGAGCCGCTTCAGATCCCTCGGATCGGCGTCGACGCGGCGGGGAGAGAGGTGGACCTCTCGCAGCGGACCATTGTCTCTTCGGGCGGCCGCGGGATCGCTGCCAGCGGCGGCGAGTGGCTTTGGCCCCTGGAGATCAGAGGCCCCGGCACCTCGAGGCGCCCTGTGCTCCTGCGAGAGTCCCGTCGCGGCGGGACCTCGTTCATCACGCTCGGGCCCCGGGGTCGCTCGGCGGCGTCGTACGCGGAGCTGGGGGACGGGGCGGTCCTGGTGTCCGCGGCCAGTCTGCGTCAAGCGTCGCGCGAGCTGCGCCTCTGGCGAGAGATCGACGGGGCGTGGAGGGCGCCCGTTCGACCGCCGGAGCCCTTGCTGCCCTGCGCGGGCGGCGCGGCGGCCCTGATGCACGTGGGCCGTGAGCTCACCAGCGCCATGGACGGTCGCCTCATCTCGGCCAACGCCGCCGTACCCCGCAAGCCCCCCCTGCGCATGTCGGTTCGGGGTTCCAATGATGGCGGCCAGCGTTGGCCGGCCCACCGGGAGGTGGTCTTGGACGATGGGAGGGCCGTCGGCGGCCCTGGGCTCGCCATGGCGGACGTCGACTCCGTGGGCGTGATGTATCGGGCCAGCTCGGGGAGCGTGGTCTTCCAATCGGTGCCCATCGAGGAGCTGGTGGATCCGGTCGCCGGGGTCGGGAGCGTCACGGGGGGCCGCTGACCGCGCGCAGCGGCGGGCGCCGTGGGTCAGGTGGCCGCGTGGGCAGCGGCCGGCGCGAGCAGCCGCTCGGCGTTCGCAGAGAAGAGCGACCGCTGGTCCTCGGCGGACAGGCCGAGCTCCTGGGCGATGGCGCGCCAGCGCTCGTAGCGCTCGTGCCGCCAGCCGGCCGGGAAGACGTTCGAGTCGGTGCCGAAGACGACTCGCTCGGGACCGAAGACGTCCAGGGCTCGTGCCAGCACGTCTGTCAGGGACGGGAAGTCCGGCTGGGTCTTGGTCCAGCTGTTGGTGGACGAGGTGTCGGTGATGACGTTGGGGCACTGGGCCCCCGCGATCAGGGTCTCCCGCAGGAAGCCGGCCCCGAAGTGCGGGACACAGAATGTCAGGCCCGGGTGCCGGTTGGCGGCGGGGATGACGTCGAGGGGGTTCGCGTAGTTGAGGTCGTAGGGGCGCGGTAGGCCGAGCAGGTCGCGGAGCTTCACGACCAGGATCCCGCAGTGCACGTAGGCCACGGCCCGGTGCTCCTCGAGGAGGTCGAGCACGGGCCGCGCCGCCTCGTCGGCGACGTGGTAGTGGTGCATCGCGGGAAAGAGGAGCACGCCGCGGAACCCCTTCTGCTCCAGCAGCGGGCGCAGGCGGTCTGCGGCTCCGGGGGCGACCGGATTGCAGACCGCGATCGGGACGAGGCGGCCGTCCGAACCCGCGGCAGCCTCGGCGACCGCGGGGATCTCCTCGGGAGCGCTGGCGAAGGCGGCCAGGCGCCGGACGCCGTTCCGGTCCATCTCTGCCAGCCACCGGTCCCGGTGCGCCGCCACGGGGCCCTCCGGCAGCTCAAGGCCGGCCTTGGCGGCGGCCGCGGCGAGCTTCTCCTCCGGAGTCCCGGGGAGGGGGCTCTGCTGGGCAAGCGCGTCGAAGAAGGGGCGCGCGAAGAAGTGCGCGTGGAAGTCTGTGATCGGATGGTCGGTCATTAGGATGTCGCCGCGTCTTGCGGCCCTGTGCACATCCTAGGTCAAGGACCGCCCCCTTCAGCAAACGCGCTCCGGATCGTCGGCGCGCCCGGGATGAACCCACGGATCATGAGCGAATCGGAGACAGCGCCGCGGCAAAAGGTCGCCCTCATCACCGGCGGGAACCAGGGCATCGGCCTTGGCGTGGCTCGCCTGCTGCACTCGGAGGGCTGGCGCGTGCACGTGACCTCGCGGCAGGAGGGCAAGCGGGCCGAGCTCGAGGGCTTGCTCGGTCCGGGGGGCGTGCGGATCGGGGACGTCGCGGTGCCCGAAGACGCCGCGCGGATCGTCGGCGAGGTGGTCGAGGCAGAGGGCCGGCTCGATGCGGTGGTGCACTCGGTGGGCCCCTACCTCACGGCCTCGCTGGATGAGACCACGCCGGCCATGTTCGAGGCCATGTTCCAGGGCAACCTCATGACCGCCGTGCACGTCGTGGACGCGGCTCGTGATGCGCTGCGCGCGAGCGCCGGGGCCTACGTGTTCTTCGGCTGCTCGGGGCTCGAGCGGTGGCGGGCACGCACGGTGACCACGGCCTACATCAGCGCCAAGGCGGCGCTCCTCGTGTTCATGCGGGGGTTGGCCCTGCAGGAGGCGCCCCACGGCGTTCGAGCGAACATGATCTCGCCCGGCTTCGTGCCGCACGACGGCGCCGCGCCCGACACGCTCTCCCCCGAGCTCCAGGCGAAGATTCCCCAGGGGCGTCCAGCGAAGATGTCAGAGGTCGCCGCCACCGCCCGCTGGCTGATCTCCGAGGAAGCCGGTCACATGATCGGCCAGAACCTCGAGGTCTCGGGCGGCTGGATGCTCTGACTCGGCGCCTCGCTCCGCCCTCGCCGGCCCTTTGAACCTCAGGCCAGCGCCGCGGCGAGGTCGGAGAGGGGCACTTCCGTGACCGAGTGTCGGAGGAAGGGCGCGACCTCCGCGCTCGGGATCGCGGCGTAGCGTCGAGTCTCAAGGTCGGGGTGGGGCACGAGGACGCGTGAGCCGACGCGGATGACCTCGTCCTGGATCAGGAGGATGTCCAGGTCGATGGCCACCGAGGCAGGCGTGGAGCGGTCCCGACCGAGCTGTGCTTCGATCTCACCGAGGGCGGCCTTGATGGCGTCGTGATCCTCGGCGGTGCGAATCAGGACGGCTGCGTTGGAGTAATTCTCGACCTCCCTGGACGCACCCTCCCCGATCCCAGCCTCGTCGCGCTCGTCGTCGGCCGTGACGGCAGGGCTGACGTAGCGCGTGGACCGGGCGAGCAAGTCGTACAGGAAGGAGATCTCGGTGATCGCCTCGTCGATCTTGGCGGGGCCGTCGACGTTCGAGCCCAGGCCGACGACCACGAGACGCGCTTCGGGGCTCGTGTCCCGGCCCCTCGGAAAGCGCCGGCCTTGCGGGGAGCGTGTGGCGCCGGAGCCGCTCATCTGCCGCGATTGGGGGTGGCGCCAGATCCGGTCGTGCCGTGCTCGGATGTGCTGGACCGACGGCGCTCGATCTCGATGCCCACGGCGTCCGCGCCGGGGATCGCGCCCGACTTCTCGACCGAGATGCGGACCGCTCGCGCTCCGAACCGGTCCAGGGCGATTCGGGCGAGGTCCTCGCCGAGGGTCTCGATGAGCTGGTGCGTCGATTCGCCCGCGTGGTCCCTGAAGGCCTGGGCCACCGCTGAGTAGTCCAGCGCGTCCACGATATTGTCGGAGGCCGCGGCTGCCCGGTGGTCTGTCTCAAGCCAGACGTCGATCCTGATCTCCTGCGGCTGAAGGCGCTCGTGGGGGTGGACCCCGATGAGGGACCATGCCCGGAGGTTGCGGATCTTGACGAGGTCCGGCGCGGCGCCGGAGGAGCGCTCGGCAGCGGGGCGCTCGGTGTCCAGGGGAGAGGCGTGGAGCATGACTCGCGGATGATACCGGGAGGGAGCCCTACCTGCGCGGCGCGAGGCTATAAGCTCCTCCCCATGAACGGCACGGTCACCATCTCCAGGCGGATCGAGTGGGACATGGCGCACCGGCTCGGCCCGCGCTGTACCACCAAGTGCAAGAACCTGCACGGCCACCGCTACGTCGCCATCGCCACGCTGAGCGCAGAGACGACGGACGAGCTGGGCATGGTCCTGGACTTCGGGGATGCCTTCAAGGCCATGAAGGGCTTCGTGGATGGTCACCTGGACCACGCATGCATCGTGGACAAGGGGGACGCGGCGCTCCGCGACTTCCTCGATTCGCAGGGGGACAAGCGCTGCGAGGTGAACTTCCCGACGACCGTTGAGAATCTCTGCGGCTGGCTGGCGTCCCGGTTCCAGGAGGAGTTCGACCAGCTCCCCGATGCCGCAGGGCGCGGGGTGCGGCTGGTGGGCCTGCGAGTCTTCGAGACGCCGAACTGCCACGCGGATTGGACCCTGTCCGTGTGAGCGGTCTGTCGGGTTCAACGCCTCATCGCGCCGCCGACGGCCCGGTGCTGGAAGCGCGCGGAGTCCGGAAGGTGTTCCGGACCTTCGAACGAGTGCCCGGGCTGCGCGGGATCCTCAAGAACTTTGTCGCCCGTGAGCACGTGGACATCGCGGCCCTCGACGGCGTTGATCTGCGCGTCGAGCGGGGCGAGAGCGTTGGCTTGATCGGGGCGAACGGCGCGGGGAAGACGACGCTGGTCAAGATCCTCGCCGGGATCGTGCCCGCGTCCTCCGGGGAAGCGAGGCTGCTGGGGCGAGACTCCTTTGACCTGAGGGACGCCGAGAAGCGGCGCCTGGCCCTCGTGATGGGGCAGAAGAGCCAGCTGTGGTGGGACCTCCCTCCGATCGACTCCTTCCGCCTGCTCAAGGAGATCTACGGGGTCTCCGACGCCGACTTCGCCGAACGCCTGGCGCGCTTCGCCTCGATGCTCGACGTGGAGGACCGGCTCAAGATCCAGCTCCGCCAGCTGTCCCTGGGGCAGCGCATGAAGATGGAGATCATCGGCGCCTTCCTGCACTCGCCGGAGGTCGTCTTCCTGGATGAGCCCACCATCGGCCTGGACCTGATCTCTCGGGAGACGATCCGCCGGTTCCTCGTGGGCCTCTCCCGGCAGCGTTCTGTGACCTTCGTGCTCACCAGCCACGACCTCGAGGACATCGAGGAGACATGCCGCCGGATCGTGGTCCTCGACCAGGGGGCAGTGGCGTTCGACGGGGGCCTGACCGATCTCTCCCAGCGGGTGACGGGGAAGCGGGCGGTGGAGGTCCACGTCCACCCGAACGCCCGGATCGACGAGGAGTCCCTCGTCGCAGAGCTCTCCCTGCACGGAGCCGAGCTCGCCGGGCGCAGCGCCGGGGCGCTGACGGTCATCGTCTCTGCAGAGCGCCTCGCCGAGCTCGTGCCGAGGCTCTTCTCGCTGCTCGAGGTGAAGGACCTCTCGGTGGAACGGCAGCCGCTGGAGCGCCTGATTCGGGAGATCTATCGGCGCGGCATCAAGGCCGCCGAGGGCGGCGAGCGGTGACCTCCGCGGCGCTGCGTGCCCCCGCACTCCTGCTGCGTGCGGTGGCCTACGAGTTCCGCAAGCGCATCCAGTTCCGCGCGGGCTTCTTCGTGCGCGAGGTGCTCAACGGCACCGTCGAGCCGCTCGTGATGCTCTTCGTCTACACCGCGCTCTACGGGAGCGCGGCGGCCATCGCGGGCCCGGGGGCAGGCCCGGGGGCAGGCCCGGGGGCAGGCCCGGGGGCAGGCTCGGAGGTGGGGTCGGACCCAGGGTCGGACCCGGGGGCGGCTGCCGTGGCGCTGGGCGGATGGACCTACCCCGAGATCATCCAGTACGTGGCGGGCCTCGTGGTGGTGCGCAAGCTCATCTTCCACAGCCGGGCGCTCGACCTGGCCACCGAGATCTTCGAGGGGCGCGTGACGAAGTACCTGGTCATGCCCTTTCGGTTCTTTGTGCTGCACCAGGGGCGCTTCCTGCAGTTCACGCTCATGCAGGTGGTGGTCGCAGGGCTTGTCTGGCTCATCGGCTACGCGGTGGCTCCCGACCACTGGCTGGTCCCGGTGAGCGCCGCGGCGACCCTCCAGGCGGGAACGCTCGTGCTGATGGGGAGCTACTGCTGCTTCCTCATCTTCTTCACCCTGAACGCGATGGCCTTCTGGCTCGATGTGGTCTGGAGCCTGCTCGTGATGGCCTGGTTCGTGATCGGCTTCACGGGGGGCGCGCTCGTGCCCGTCTCGCAGATGCCCGCGGCCTTCTACGGGGTCCTGTCCTTCGGGTTCCCTTACTGGATGATCACCGCGCCCATCGAGCTCCTCATGGGGCGGTTGGGGACGGAGGACTTTCTCTTCGGAGCGGCGCTGGTGGCGGTGCAGCTGGTGGCCCTTGAGGTCCTCAGACGGTGGGTGTGGCGTCGTGGGCTCGCCCGGTACGTGGGAGCGGGGATGTGAGCACGCTCGATTCAGGAGGGCCGAGCGGGCCCCAGGAGCCCGGCGTCCAGCGAGGGCAGTCCCCGCGGGGGATCGCGTCGGCGCTCCGCTGGGGACTCGCCGTGGAGCGCCAGTACGTGCGAATCGGCTTCGTTCGCAAGAGTCAGTTCCGGGTGGAGTTCATCAACCAGGTGCTGATGGACCTGTGCTTCTACGCGGCCTTCATCTTGACGTTCGAGATCCTCTACGGGCTCGGGGGCACGGAGGCGCTGACGCTGGGCGGTTGGACCCACGAGGAGATGCGCGTCTACATGGGCATGGTGTTCGTGGCGGACGGGCTCTTCATGACCTTCCTGGGCCAGCAGTGGCACTTCGGTCAGGACCTGAAGAACGGCAACCTGGACTCGATCCGGGTCCGACCGGGCCCCACCGCGTTCCTGTACTTCTTCCAGCGCTTCAGCCCGGAGGGGCTGACGAACCTCCTCTTCGGGTGCGGCTGGCTGGCCTTCGCGCTCGCCGGCGTGGCGCCGGAGCTCGTCGAGCCGCTCACGCTGCTCTGGGCGCTGCCGTGCGCCGCGGTCGTCATCGCATGGTCCCAGGTGTTCCTGATGCTCTCCTACAACGTCGTGGAGTTCTGGCTGCTGAACTCGGACGTGGGGCACCTGGTGTCCATGCTCGTCACGAGCTTCGGCGAGCGGCCGCTGGAGGTGTATCCTGGCGCGGTGGGGCGCGTCCTGATGTTCGTCTTGCCGGTGGCGGGGATGGCGTGGTACCCCGCTTCACTGGTCCTTGGGCGGCTGGATCCGGGCTTCGCCCTCGGCTACCCGCTGGTCCTCATCGCCTTCGCTGTGCTCGTGACCCGCGTGTTCCGGCGGGGCCTGCGGCGCTACGAATCAGCGATGGGCTGAGGCGAGTCGAAGCGTGTCCACGTGCCGCCGGGTGATGTCGGCTACGAGCTGCTCCCGGAGCACAGGGAGCTGGCTGAGGCGCACCTGGGCAGTGCCTTCACGGAGGGAGATCTCGACCTCCAGCTCGGGGATCACGTCGAGGGAGGCGCCTGTGGAGGAGAGGTAGCCCTCGATCGAGTCCGAGATGAAGCTCGGGTACATGCGCACCAGCTCAAGGAGCTCCGCCTCGCCCATGGCGTCGGCAGCGGCGCGGCGCCAGCTCGCGGCCTCAGCGTCCAGGTCGGCGGCGTCAAGGATCCAGGAGGAGGGCACCCTGGAGAGGCCTTGCTCGGTGGCCTCGAGGCAGAGCGCCTGCAGCCCGCTGTAGCCGTCACGGTCGACGATGCGAGAGACGGCGAGGTAGGCGAGGCCGTAGAAGCCGCGCTTCGCGCCACTTTCGAGACGGGTCGAGGACAGCCCCGCGGCGAGGCGGAAGACGTCCATGGGGTCGGTGCCCTCGGCCTCGCCCTTGAGGCGGATGGAGGCGGACCACCCGGTGCGGGCTTCGCCGTTGGAGGCCTTCCCGGTGCTGGCCATGTGGGTGCGGGGCATCACATCCACCTGGATCGAGACGCCGCCGGTGGCGAGGCAGGCGCTGGACAGGCGGCCCGCGCGGAGCCGAGAGGCGCCGCTCTCGCAGAGGGAGCCGGAGACGTGATCTGCGAGGCCCTCCTCCATCGAGCCGGGCAGGAGGCCCCAGCTCTCGCCGAGGGCGGCGTGGGTGAGCTCGTGAGCGAGGGTTCGCTCGATGTGGTCCGCGTGACGCGAGAGCATGATGCGCTGGTGCGTGGGGGACCACAGGCCTTCGGCGTCGGTGCTGGCCTCGGTCGGGTTGCTGTAGAGGCTCGGGGTGTCCTGGATCCAGACGTCGAGGTCCTCGAAGGCGGTATCGGGGAGCAACCCGAGGAGCTCGGGTTGGAGTTTCGCGAGGAGAAGCTCCACCTGTTCTGCCTCGGTGGGGTCAGCCGCGAGGACGCGGCCGCCGTCGAACGCGAGCACCGACGAGGGCGGCGCTGCCATGCAGGAGAGGAGGAGGACGCCGGCGACGCCGGCGGCCGGGAAGGCGAGGTGTTTGGTGAGGGGTGCGGTCTTCACCCCAAAAAGTACCCCGCTCCTCTGGGGGGCGGTCGTAGCCAATTCGGCGCGTGCTCCGTAGCAGGACGGGCGCGCCCCGCCCTTGCTGCGCTGGCAGCAAGGGCGGGGCGCCGTGGTGCGGTCTCGTTATCGAAGTGGGGCAGCGTTGGGGCCTCATGTTGAGCCCGTGCCTACCGCCGGGTCGACCGGCGAGCCTGCCGCTTGGGGGAGCCTGGAGGTCGCCGCGGCGATGATCTGGGGGTCACATCTCGAGCTCCAGGGGCGGCGCATCCGTCTCGATCGGGGGCCGCCTGGGCTCCGCTTCGGGGGCGGTACTGCTCAGGACCCTCGGAGCCCGCTTCAGCGTGGACGGAGCGCTGGCGCCGAGGAGGGCAGGGAACCCCTCCAGCTGCAGGCACCAGGAGGTGTCCTCGATGAACGCATCGATCACAAACTGGAAGGGACGGCCGGGCTCGTGGATCAGGAGCGTCCCAACCTCGGTGGGCCCTCCTGAGGCATAAGTGCCGAGGATGACCTGATCGATGGGGTCGTAGATCGAGACGTCGACGTCTCCGAACGGCGCGTGAGCCTCCAGGTAGAAGCGAAGCTCCATGGGTTCACAGGCCTCGAACTCGATGTGGTCCACGACGTCGAAGCCGATGGCCTGGACGTGACCTTCGACGGTGAGGAAGGTGGCCGAATCCGTGATCGCGACGAAATCCGCGAGGCCCGGCGTGTCGTTCGGCTCCAGCTCCACGAAAGAGTCGGGGCCGGGGAGCGTGTGCCCGACGTGGACGTTGTCGCAGGCGGGGGCCAGAGCGAGGGCGAGCCCGATCGGCATCAGGCGGAGCAGGGGCAGGGGTTGTTGCATGGGGTCACCTCCAGGAGGGTGGGGCCTTGGCGCCGTGGCGCCGGACTCACCTCCCGAGGCAAGGGCCGTGCCAGGGCCCCGGGGGGCTCCCTCTAGGACTCCCACGGGGGCACCCACTGGGGCACACGGCGTGCGGTCAGACGGGGTCAGCCAGACAGCGGTCCCCTTGATGGGACAGCTGTCTCCGGATCAGGTCACCCCCGAGGCGACCTCTCCTTGGCGGCGATGGGGCCTGGGAGCATGCGCTCGGGCGCCGTTGCTGGCATCATTCCCGCCGACCATGTCCATCACCCGCCACCAGTCACGACCCAGCGCCGAGGATGGCCCCGACGGGGCTGATCCGGAGGCCCCCAAGCTCCACGTCGTCACCTTCGGGTGCCAGATGAACAAGTACGACTCGGAGCTGGTGGAGGGCCGCTTCCTCAAGGAGGGCTACCAGACCACCGGGGAGATGGAGGAGGCGGACGTTGTGCTCTTCAACACCTGCTCGGTCCGCGATCACGCCGAGGAGCGGACGTGGTCATGGGTGGGCGAGCTCAAGCGCGCCAAGGAGCAGCGCCCTGACCTCGTCGTGGGCGTCATGGGCTGCATGGCCCAGCGCGTCGAGGAGGAGGTCTTCAAGCGGGCGGGCCACGTGGATCTCGTGGCGGGGACGCGCCAGTTTCACCTGCTGCCGAAGATGGTCCAGGAGCTCCAGGAGCGCCGCCAGGCGCCGGACCGGTTCGCCCGCCGGGAGCGCCAGCTGCTCGCCACCGACATGTCCGAGGACGTGGTCGTGGACCGCGCCGGTGAGGAGTATGCCGGCGGGCGTCACGCCTACCTCGCGGTCATGCGGGGCTGCGACCTCAACTGCACCTACTGCATCGTGCCGACGACGCGAGGGCGCGTGCGCTCCAGGCCCATCGACGAGCTGGTCCGCGAGGCCGAGTGGTACGCGAGTCAGGGGGTCCAGGTGCTGACCCTTCTGGGGCAGACGATCAACAGCTACGGCGAGGACATGGGGCGGCCGGACCCCGGAGCCCCTGCGATGCGTGGCCGCCAGGGCCGGCCGAGCCTCGCGGACCTGCTCGAGCGGCTACAGGGCGTCGAGGGGCTGGAGCGCATCCGGCTCATCACCCTCCACCCGAGCTACGTGACCCGACCCTTCGCCGAGGCCATCCGCGACTACGACAAGGTCGAGCGCTTCCTGCCCCTCCCCGCGCAGGCGGGGTCGGACGAGGTCCTCAAGCGCATGAAGCGCGGGTATACGCTGGACCTGTACCGGCGCCGCGCCGATCTCCTGCGGGAGATCGTCCCGGACATCGAGCTCGGGAGCGACTGGATCGTCGGCTTCTGCGGTGAGACGGACGAGGACTTCGAGGGCTCCGAGCGCTTCCTCGAGGAGCAGGGCTTCCTCGTCAACTACGTCTTCAAGTACGACCCGCGCCCCTCGACGCGCGCGGATGAGCGACTCGTCGACGACATCGCCGAGGCCGTGAAGAAGGAGCGGAACCAGCGCTTGCTGCGCATCTCAGAGCGGACGCAGCGGCTCCGCCTGCAGCGCTACGTTGGCCAGTCGGTGCCCGTGTTCGTTGAGTCCACCTCCGAGCGAGACGAGCGCATGCTCCTGGGTAAGACCCCCTGGGGGATGCCGGTCTCCTTCAAGGGGGCCAGCGCCCTGGTCGGGACGCACGTTCACGCCACCGTGGACGAGACGACCTCTTACGGGATGTCGGCCCGCCTCGACGAGCTCCCCGTCGACTGATTCTGATGCGTCGAGGCGGCCCGCGGCGCTGGGGGACCCCGCGGTACCGCAGCCCGTCTTTGGGAAGAGCCTGAGCCACGGAGCCACGGAGCCACGGAGCCACGAAGCTTCGGAGCCACGGAGTCACCGGGGAACGAGCGACCTGGCGACCGGGACAGCAAGCTTCCGGAAGGCAGGGAGACCGGGCGACAGGGAGACCGGGCCACCGGGTCACCGGGTCACCGGGTCACCGGGCGACAGGGCGACAGGGCGATAGGGCGATAGGGCGCCCCGCGGCTCAGAAGGCGAAGTAGATGTAGGGAGCCGGGTTCGCGGTGACCCAGGGCAGGGCCAGGGCCACGGCCGCGCCGAGGGTCAGCCCGAAGAGGGGCGCGGGCAGGGCCGCCCAGCGCCGAGAGAGCTCAAGGCGCTGCCACAGCACGTGGATGGCGAAGGCGCCCGCGAGGCTCGGTCCGATCCAGGTGGGGATCGGCACCAGGTCGTCCGCGAGCGCGGGCGCGCCGGTGAACATGGATCGGAGCAGCGCGGCGGCCCCGTCGAGGTCCGGCGCGCGGAAGATGACCATGCTGACCATCCAGACGAGGTTGACGTAGAGCAGGGCCGGGATCATCGGGAGTCGTGCGAGCGGACGGCCGAGGCGCGTGCGCTCGAGGGCCACGAAGGTGCCGTGGATAGAGCCCCACAGGACGAAGGTCCATGCGGCGCCGTGCCAGAGGCCGGAGACGAGGAAGACGATGAAGATGTTCAGGGCGCTGCGCGCCGGACCACGCCGGTTCCCTCCGAGGGGGAAGTACAGGTACTCGCGGAACCACCGGCCCAGGGTGATATGCCAGTGGGTCCAGAAGCTCCCGACACTGCGCGTGAGATAGGGCGCCCGGAAGTTGGTCGGGAGCGTGTAGCCGAGGAGTGCGGCGCAGGCGATGGCCATGTCCGTATACCCGGAGAAGTCGCAGTAGATCTGCGCCGCAAAGGCGGCGGCGCTGATCCAGGCGCCGGCCGTGCTGACGGCGTCCGGGGCGAGCTGGACGGCGTCCACGTAGGGGCTCAGTGCGTCGGAGAAGCAGGACTTCTTCACGAAGCCCACGAAGAACAGGACGAGGGCGGCGCGTGCGTTGACGGAGCTCCAGCGCGCCTGCTGGGTGAGTTGAGGCAGGAACTCCTTGGCGAGGACGATGGGGCCCGCCACGAGCTGGGGGAAGAACGCGACGAACAGGGCGAGGTCCAGGGGATGCTCCGCCGGAGTGAGCTGCCGCCTGTAGATGTCGATGGAGTACGAGAGCGTCTGAAACGTGTAGAAGCTGATGCCCACGGGGAGCACGAGTTCAAGCACGGGCAGGCTCGACCCGACGCCCAGCCAGGTCAGCAGGGCGTTGAGGGAGCCCGCGAAGAAGTCGAAGTACTTGTAGGTGAACAGGACGCCCAGGTTCACCACCAGGCTCAGGCCGAGCCAGGCTCGCCGCCGCGCCTTGTCCTCGCCTGCCTCGTGGATCCGTCGACCGGCCACGCCGTCCACAGCGGTGGAAAGGAGGATCAGCCCCAGGAAGCGCCAGTCCCACGCGGCGTAGAAGGCGTAGCTCGCGAGAAGGAGGAAGGCCTTCCTGGCGCCGTTGCGGCGCAGGGCCCAGCTGATGGCGAGGACGAGGCCGAAGAAGGCCAGGAAGCGGAACTCCACGAAGAGCACGGTGGGGTCAGCGCTTGCGCGCAGCGGCCCCCTTCGCCTCAAGAATCCGCGCGAACTCCCGCGCGAAGAGCCTGGACCAGACCTCGGCGCCCTCGGCGTTGAGGTGGCTGAAGTCCCAGCGCAGGTCGATCGGATTGAGCTCGGGGTAGCGGTCGGGCAGGTGGAAGCGGAGCACCTCACCGGCGGTGCCGCGGGCGGCGAGGGCGGCCATCTGAGGGCTCGCGAGGCCTCTGGGGGCCACATAGAGGAGCGGCTCCGCTCCTGCGCCGCGGATGTCTGCGAGCAGAGCCTCCAGCGAGGGAAGGTCATAGCCGCCGTCGAGGTCGCCTGAGGCCGCCTCGGTCGCCTTGATGTCGGCGAGGCGCTGGGCCCACTCGCCGCGTCTCTCCAGGAAGCGCTCGTGAGCCTCGCGGACGCCTGGCTGCGCATCCTGCCCGATGTTCACCCACCCGTCGTGACCCTCGAGGTCGCTCTGGCTAGGCAGAACAGCCGCGCCCTGTCCCAGGAGTTCGTCGGTCATCTCGGGGCCGCGGCCGAGGGCGGAGGCGCGCCAGAGCCAGAGGTCGAGGTGCTCCTTGGCCACCGCCAGTCGCCAGTCGAAGCGCCCGAGCCAGTCGCCTGCGTACTCGGCCTCCTTGTATCCAGGTGGCGCGTCCACCAGGGGCAGCGCGTCGATGGCGTCGAGGGTGGAGCGCCCATCGTGCCAGTGCACGTAGCGGGGGTTGTGGACGTCCGGGTACCAGAGGAGCGGGTCGAAGAGCGGCTCCTCGTAGAGCACCCAGGCGAGTCGAGCGGGGTTCTCTTCGAGGACGCGCCTGAGGACATGCGCGGCTTCGAAGCTCCCCATGCCACCGACGCCGAGGTTGAAGGCGCGCACTCCAGGGTGACCGAGGCGCTCCAGTTCCTCGCTGAAGATCTCGGGCCGTAGCCCGTACATGGTGGCGCTCGATCCGACGAACAGGACGTCGTAGTCGTCGGCGTGCTCGACGGCGAACTCCACCTTGGACCGCAGCCCCGCGGCGGACGGGAGCGGCGCCAGGGCGACCATCGCCTGATTCACGGCGACGAGGCCGACGCCGAAGGTCAGCACGGGGAGCAGGGAGCGCATGAGTCCCCAGGATAGCTCCCCCCGGGTCGAGTCCGAAGCGCCGCCCGCTGGACTCAGCCGTCCGACGCCAGGATGGCGTCCACGTGCGCGCGGAAGTCCTCCACCGGATCCGGCAGCGGGCGGAAGCCCTCAAGGCTCCCCACCCACGGCTCGGGGCGGACCTCCAGCGCGCGCGCCCGGATGCCGAGCAGCTCCTCGTCGCCCAGGGGAGGGGCCACCTGGCCCTCGGGCACGGGTGAGAGGCCGAGGGCGCCGCTGACCTGGCCGGCGGTGACATCCTCCAGGAGGAGTCCGCTCCAGAGGTTGGCGAGTGCCTCGCCCACCTCTGCCCGCTGGGCCTCGGGGAGGGTCGACGCCGGGAGATCCACGCGGAGGATCTGGCGCAGTCGGAGCGCCGGGAGGGCCGGGGTCTGGAGCAGGCCATTCACGGCGGAGATGACCTCGGCTGGCGAGAGCTGCTCATCGCGGTGGGCGGCTTCAACCCTGGCCAGCTGCGCCTCGAGGAGCGTGCAGGTCTCCGTCTGCAGGCCGGAGGTCGCGACGCCGTTCCGCGCTGCGGCCAGGGCCATGTCGCCGGATGAGGCCTTCAGCAGTCGCATTCCGAGCCAAGCGGCCACGACCGCGGCGACGACGGCCACCGCGGTAAGGATGCAGCCCGCAGACCGGGGGTTGATGCTCGCGGGGCCCTCGGTGGCCTGGTCGTGCTGATTCATGGCGTGGATCTTTGTCAGGACGCACGGGCCCCTGTGAGGGCCTCGTGCCAGTGCATGGAGCCGGCGGTTCGATCTGCCCAGCAGGGAGCGCCAGCAGGGAGCACCAGCAGGGAGAGCCAGCAGGGAAAGCCAGCAGGGAGAGCCAGCAGGGAGAGCCAGCTGTCAGTGCCAGCCTTCAGTGCCAGCTGTCAGGGGCAGCTGCGAGGATCAGCCGAGAAGGTCAGAGACCGTCTCGCGCTCACCCTGCAGCTCGGCGACGCTGGCCGCGATCTTCTCGGTCAGGAAGGCGTCGAGGTCAAGGCCCTGAACGATCTCGTAGCCGCCCGCGCCGTCGCTGCGGACGGGGAAGGACGAGATCAGTCCCTCGGCCACGCCGTAGCTGCCGTCCGAGGGGACACACACCGAGTTCCAGTGCCCGTCGGGCGTGGCCTCGACAAGGTCCCGGACGTGGTCGATGAGGCCGTTCGCCGCTGAGGCGGCGCTGGAGAGGCCGCGGGCGGCGATGATCGCTGCGCCTCGCTTCTGGACGGTGGTGAAGAAGTCGCCCTTGAGCCACTCGTGGTCGGTGATGACCTCGTGGGCGGGCTTGCCGCCGATGGTCGTGTTACGGAAGTCAGGGACCTGCGTGGCCGAGTGGTTGCCCCAGATGAGCATGTTCTCGACCTGGTCGATGGCGACCCCGGCCTTGCGGGCCAGCTGGTTCTGCGCGCGGTTCTGGTCAAGGCGCGTCATGGCGGTGAAGCGCTCGTTCGGCACGTCGGCCGCGGCGTGCATGGCGATCAGCGCGTTCGTGTTGCAGGGGTTCCCAACAACGGCCACGCGGACGTCGTCCGAGGAGTGGTCGTTGATGGCCTTGCCCTGCCCGACGAAGATCGGGCCGTTCTCCTTGATGAGGTCGCCACGCTCCATGCCAGCGCCGCGCGGCTTGGCGCCCACGAGCAGCGCCCAGTTGGCGTCCTTGAAGCCCTCGTCGAGGTCGCTCGTCAGCACCATGTCCTGCAGCAGCGGGAAGGCGCAGTCCTCGAGCTCCATGGCGACCCCCGAGAGCGCCGACATGGCCTTCTCGTGCGGGATCTCGATCATCCGGAGCACGACCGGCTGGTCGGGCCCGAACATCTGTCCGCTGGCGATGCGGGGGAGCAGGGCGTAACCAATCTGACCGGCCGCTCCGGTGACGGCGACGTGGATGGGCTTCTTAGACATGGATCGATGTGGGGCTGGCTTCGCGCGCGTCAATTGGGGACACCCTGGGGGAGCGGCTTGCGGCCCGTCCGGTGGCCCCAGGAGAGGATTCAAGGGCAAGAAGTCTGCCGACCGTCCGGCCCCATGGGCAGCGCGATCCCGGAAACACGCGCGGTGGCGGCCCTCTGGCTCCGATGGAACGCTGGAGATCCGCTCGGATGTCGCGTCGGGTGGTCTACGATCAGGGCAGAGCCGTGCGCTCGAAGCCATGAACGGAGTGACCCCTTCCATCGACCCCGCCCAGGCCCGCGAGCTCCTCGCTGGCCTCGGTGAGGAAGCCCGCCGGTTCCGATTCGAGGTGGCCCCCAACCCGTGCGTGGGCGCTGCGATCCTCGCGAACGGGAAGGTGATCAGCCGAGGCTTCCATCGGGTCTGGGGCGGTCCCCACGCCGAGGTGGACGCCATCGCGCGGGCAGATGAGAGCGGCGTGCCCCGGGATCAGTGGGACACCATGGTGGTCACGCTCGAGCCCTGCAGCTCTGCGGGGAAGACCGGGCCCTGCGTACAGGCGATCCTGGAGGCGGGAATCCAGCGGGTGGTCGTCGGCGCCTCGGACCCTGACCTGCGACACCGTGGCGTGGGGCTGGAGCAGCTTCAGGAGGCGGGCGTTGAGGTCTCGGTGGACCCGATCCCGGCGCCCCTGGACCTGGTGGCTCCCCACTTTCTTCGCTGGACCGACCGTGACAGGCTGCGTCGCCCGCATCCCTGGACGATCGCGAAGTGGGCCCAGACGCTGACGGGGCAGCTCTCCCCGCCCAAGGGCGTGGGAGAGGGTCGCTGGATCTCCGGCGGCGCCTCTCTTGAGGAGGTCCAGTTCCTGCGCGGCCGGGTCGACGCCATCGTCACCGGCGTCGGGACCGTGATCGCGGATGACCCTCGCCTGACCCTGCGCCGGGCAACGATCCCGGTGCCCGGTGATCCTCTGCAGACCCTCCCGCTTGGAGAGGGCATCGATCGCGCTGGCGTGGCCCCATCGGACCTGGACTCGCCGGCGCCTGCCCGGGTGGTTCTCGACTCTTGGCTGCGGACCCCGCCTGATGCCCGTCTGTTCAGCGAGCTGGAGGGCGCGGAGCGTGGCGGCAAGGTGCAGATCCTCACGCTCCCCGGCGGGGACCCCATCCGCAGGCGCGCCCTTGAAGCCGCGGGCGCTGAGATTCACACCGCGCGCGGGGCGAAGCGGCAGTCGCTCGATCTCCGCGCCGCCTGGGGGTGGCTCTGGGAGCAGGGCTACCAGCGGGTCATGCTCGAGAGCGGCCCGACGCTCCTTCGGAACGCCCTGGAGGCAGGGTTCGTCGATCAGGTGCGCGTCTACACCGGAGACGTCCGCGGCGGAGAGGGCGAGTCGCTCGCGGGTTGGCTGGTGGAGGCCCCTCTCTCGGAACGCCTCCACCGGGAGTCCGGTGTGGACGCCGTCCTCGAGGCCTTCAACGGCTGAGCCTGTGACGTCGCGACAGGTCCGTGAGCGGTCCGCGGAATGGAGCCCCCGCTCGGCGCCGGGGTCCGGCGTCGGCCTTCGCTCTGGGCAGCCGCGGGTCTTCGGGAGCCGCTGGGCCCGCAGCCCGGGGCTGGCGGCGCTCCTGGCGGGGGCGCTCCTGGCGGGGGCGCTACTGGTCGCTGCTGGCTGCCACGCCCCAGTGGCGGTGACGGCTCGTGAGCCCGTGCCCCAGGCCGCATCGGACGCGATGCTTGAGGCGTGGACCCTCTCGCGGACCAGCGGCTTCTCGATGGGCAGCGTCGAATTCGAGCGCGCGGCGGACCAGGCGCGGCTGGCAGCTCGCCTCGCCCCTGACTGGGCGGCTCCCGAGCGTTTCCTCGATCGCTGGTATCACCGCTCGAGCCTGACACTTCCGGATCGATTGGCCGCGTACCTGACCGCCGCCGAGATGGAGGATAGCCGGGCGATCTACCTGGCGGCGCGCCTCGGCGGATCGGGTTCAAGGGCGCAGTTCGAGCGAGCCGCAGCGCTAGACCCCAGCTTCTCTTGGGCGTGGCATGGCCAGGCCTGGGCCGCCCGACGGGCCCTCCGGATGGAAGCGGCACTCGCGGCCGGGTGCCGGGCGCTGGCCTTGTCGAGGGACCCTTCGGAGGTGGCGCTGTTCGCCTGGTCCCTGGGGACCTATCTCGACGCGAGCAAGCGGGAGGTGGAGGCCATCGAGGTGTTGCGCGTCGCGCTCTCCGTCACTGGCGAACTGAGCCTCCGAGAGCCGGAGCGGGCCATGGTCGGATCGCTGCTCTCGCGGCTGCTGCTCGGGAGTCCCGAGGGAGCGAAGCAGACGGAGGGGGTGGCACAGGCCACGGAGTGGATCGCGTCCCCATGGCTCACGGATCGAGAGCGACTGGACCTCGTGGAGGCGCTCCTCGCGGTGGGCCAGCCGCTCATCTCGGGGGCGGAGATCGAGCTGGCCCTCGCGCAAGGCGTGGCGCGCCTCTCGGGGGATAGCCGACGCGCGGCCACCGAGCTGCTGGAGGCCTTTCGACGTGGCGCGCGGCCGGTCACCAAGGGCACCGGCTGGCGGACGTTGCTGGTCGAGGCCTTCGGCTCACGGGGGCCGCTGGCGTCCGCTGGGGGAGGAGGCGCTCGGTCGGACGCAGGACCTCAGGGGGGAGGCGGGGGCGCCGATGGCGAGTCACCCCCGGGGCTCGAGGGCGTGCTCGATGCCTGGTGCGCGGACCTCCCCTCGGAGCTCAAGGACGACGCGGGGGCGCCGCTCGACCCCGAACTCCTGGCGCTCATGGAGGCCGTGCGAGCATTGGGCGTCGGGGCCCCCAGTCAGCGTGAAGGCCGCGAGGTCGGGGAGCGTCTGCTGGCGGCCGGTTGGTTCTCGGAGGCGGTGGGCTGGGCCGGGAGCATCGCCCCGGTGGATCCAGAGGGCGCCCGGGACCTCGAGGTCGCGGCGCTCCGTGGCCGCGCCGCCCTGGGGGCGCTCTTGAACCTCGGGCGGCGCCTGGACGCCATGGCGGCGTTCGCTTCGGCTGGGGCGAGCGGAGGGAGGATCACGAGCGCGGTGGAGCTGCACGACGAGGTCGCCCGCATCCTCGAGCGCTGCGGTTGGCTGGACCTCCCCGATGGCGGGTTCGAATCCCCCGTGATCAGCTACGGACCGGCCGGCAGCATCGTTCATCCCGGCCCCTCCTTCAGCGAGGAAGACGGGCGCCTGGGGAGAGGAGCGCCTGGAGCTCCGGTTCCCGGGCTCGCCGCCGCCTTCGAGGCCATGGGGCGCTTCGCGCTCGTGGGCCGGGGGGCGGGTCAAGGAGGGCCGGACGCCACGGTGTTGAGGCGCCTTCACGCGCAGCCTCGGGCCGGGGCGCACCTCGGCCGCCCGTTCGAGGGCGTCGCCATCTGGTGCCAGGGCGCGGACGTACCCGGGCGCATCACGCGGCGCGGCGGGGCGATCGCTGGGGCGGCCTTGCACGAAGGGTTCTACATCGACCTCGAGGTGATCGCGTTGGAGCGCGCCTACTGTGCCTCGCTGCTGAGGGCCTTCAGCGCGCCGGGGGGCGAGCCGGATCGGGGGGCCCTGGCCCGAGCCCTCGCCGTGCCAGCGGCGTCGCCGGCTCCAGTCATGTCGTTGCAGCCCGCTCTCGGCGCTGCCGACAGGATGCGCCTCGCCGTCATGTGCGACAGGAGTCCAGGGGACCCCGTGGTGCCTCCGCTGGACCTCTTCACCGAGGGCGTCGTGGCCCACGAGGAGGCCCACCTCTGCGACCGCAAGGCCTGGTACCCGCTGACGGCACCGCGGGTGCTGCGCTTGATCGCGTTCGCGGCGGGGCAGGGTTTCTCGGGCGGGAGGATTGCCGAAGCGCTCGAGGAGCGCGCTCAACTCGTGGCCCTGGCCGTGCTCGAGGACCCCAGGCTGATGTGGGTCGACCTGCTCGACGCGGCAGACCAGAACTTCGGAGGGGGCGGCGCGCCCCATGGAGCAGCCTACCGCCGTCTTCTTCGCCGGCTCATCGAGCGCATGCAGGCGGAGTCGCTGCGGGGTGGGTGGGCGGACCTCCCCGGGGCCGGGGCGCGCTGGATTGATCGCCTGCACCTCGCCGCGCCAGAAGACCTCCGTGCCCTCGCCCTGCGTGAGGCGAGGTCGGCGGGCCTGACGCGGTAGGCGGGCCTGACGCGGTAGGCGGGCGCTAGCCGCGCATGGCTGCCTTCACGACGGCCTCGAGGTCGGCGCCTTCCAGGTGCTTGAGGGCCTTGTCCACGGCCTTGGCGGCTTCCTTGTCCGAGTAGCCGATCGAGACCAGAGCCGAGACGGCGTCCGCATGGACCGAGGCCTCGGCGGGTGCTGGCGCCTCCTGGACTGGAGTCACGTCCGCACCGCCGGCCAGGCTCGCGAGGAGCGGCGTCTTGTCCCGCAGGTCGAGCATCAGCTGCTCTGCGGTCTTCTTGCCGACGCCCTTGATGGCGGTGAAGGCCGCGAGATCCTCACGTTGCACCGCCGCGACCAGGTCAGCCGGTCCGAGCCCGGAGAGGATGCCGAGGGCCATGCTTGGACCCACGCCGCGCACGCGCAGGAGCACGCGGAACAGGTTCCGGTCCTCACGGCGAGCGAACCCATAGAGGGTCTGCGCGTCCTCACGGACCACGAGGTGCACGAAGGCCGTTGCCTGCTCGCCGACCTCGGGGAACGCGGCGCCGATGGGGGCCAGCAACTCAAAGCCAACGCCGGCGGCGTCGATCACGACGCTCGCCGGCGTTCGGTCCGAGACGGTGCCTGAGATGAACTCGTACACGCGTCGATCAGCCTCAGCTCAGTCCTCGCCCTTGAGGGTGAGGCTGTACTCCGCGAGGCGGTTCCGCAACTCGAGCAACGAGGTGACCCCGAAGTTGGGCATGCCGAGCAGCTCCTCTTCGGAGTGCGCGGTGACATCCCCGAGGGTGAGGCAGCCGATGTTCTCGACGGTGCGCCGCGCGCGGATCGAGAGCTTCAGGTCGGAGATCGGCTTGTTGCGCGGATCGTTCGGGTCGAGGTCGCGACCCTCCTGGGCCGTGCGGGCCTTGGCGATGCTTGCCACGGCCTCTTCGCGAGCCATGCCGAGGCGCAGCCCCTTGCTGGCGAGGATCTCCTTGATCTCGGTGAGCGAGGTCTCGCCGAAGTTCTTGTAGCTGAGGAGCTCGGACTCCGTCTTCTTGACCAGGTCGCCCAGGGTCATGATGTCCATCTTGTTCAGGCAGTTGCGGGCCCGGACGGACAGCTCAAAGTCGGTGATGGGGATGCGGAGGATCTGGTTGAGGCGGTCCTCCTTCTTCTCGAGATCCTCGTCGTAGAACATCGACATGCCCGCCTTGGCGTCCTTCAGGTACAGGCGCGCGAAGCGGTCGGTGCGGTCCGTGCGGACGATCGTGTCGTAGCACGCGGCGGCGTCCTGGTCCTGACCGAGGTCCTCGTACAGGACCCCGAGGTTCACCATGACCGCTCGGTCGACGGGGAGCATGGTGGCGAGGGTCTCGTACGCATCGAGGGCGAGCTGCTCCTGCCCGACGCGCTCCGAGAGGTAGGCGAGGCGGAAGAGGTTCCGGCGGTGCGTCGGATCTGCCCCGCGCGAGGCCACGAAGTGCTCGATGGCCTGGGTGTAGTTCCCGGAGAGCTCAGCCAGGCGTCCGAGCAGGTGCAGGCCCTCGGCGCTGGAGCGGAAGGCCTCGGACTGGTCCGAAACCGCTTGTTCCGTGGCGGCGATGGCCGACTCGACGTCACCTGAGCTGAGGTTGGCGTCGAGCTGCGCGTCGAGCATGTCGCCCAGCGGGCGCGACTCCTCGGGGTACTTGCTGCTCAGCGCATTGAAGATGGCGACGGCCTCGGCGGCGCGGCCAGCCGACACCAGCGAGCGGCCCCGCGTGTAGCAGGCCACGTCGTCGTCCTCGAAGGCTGCGAGGGCCTCGGCGGCCTCGTCGTAGCGACCGAGCATCCAGAGGCCGAGCGCGCGGCGGCGGCCCGTCTCACCTGTGGCCTCAAGCCCATCGACCTTGCGGTTGAAGCTGTCGAAGGTCTTGGGCGTCTCGAAGACAGAAGGCCGAGCGGCGAGCAGCGCGCCAAAGCTCGGGATTTCGTCCTCGAGAAGGTCGAAGGGGGCGTGGGCCGAGACCGGCTCGAGCTCCTCTTCCTCTTCGGGCTCGGGGGAGTGGTAGGCCTCCATGGGCTCCGGCAGGCTCTCGGTTCCCGCGTGCGCAGCGTCGGGATCGGCTGCGCCGGCGTGGTGCCCGTCGCCCTGATGCATGGCATCGTGCTGGACGGCATCGTGCTGGACGGCATAGTGCGCCACGGACTCGGCTCCGTCGTGATGGGGCACGGCGATCGGCTGCTCGGCGGCCGGCTGCTCGGCGGTGGGCTGCTCGGCGGTGGGCTGCACCGCGGGCTGATGCTCGTTGGCGCCGGGCTGCTCGGGGCTCACGTCTTGGTTATCCATTTGATCCATGTCATCGCCGGCGGATTCGCGGCGAGGCGTTGGTGTCGTCTTGAGGGAGGCCGGGGCGGCACCCGGCGGCGCTGCGGTGACGGCCCCTGGTGGTTCCAGGGACTCTGAATCGCCGCGAGCAAGCGCAAGAGGATAGGTGCCGGGGGGGCGCGGCGTCAACACCGAGGGGGCTTCTGAGGGCTCTTCTGGGCGCCCTTCTGGTCTGCGCTTCTGGCGGGTCTGCGCCTCCAGCTTGCCCGTTGACCGGCCGGCGGCCTCTCGGCGGTCCACCCGGAGGAATTCCCCGAGGGAGGAGTCCCTCGACGGGGCCTTGGATCCGGCCCCACCATGTAGCTACGCTCTGGGTCGTCCGGGTCCGAGGGGGGTCCGGGCACCACCGCACCACAAGCCGAGGGCGTTCCGTAGACGCCCGCAACCGCGGGGCCGAGAGGCCCCGATCGGCCTCCGGGGGCCCGCCAGGCGGGCTCAACCGGGTACCACGCCACCGGCCCTGCCGGCCCAGGCGACTTCAGGGGGACCATGGACAAACTGATCATCGAGGGCGGCCACACGCTCGAGGGGACGATTCGCACCGCCGGCTCAAAGAACGCCGTGCTGCCCATCCTCGCCGCTTCCCTGCTCTCGCGGGAGCCCGTGACGCTGACCCGCGCGCCGCGCCTGGCCGACGTTTCGACCATGCTGGGGATCATCCGGGATCTGGGCGCGGAGGCCGAGCAGGACGCGAACGGCACCGTCCACATCTGCGCGGAGGGGGACATCACAGGGCGCGCCACCTGGGAGGCGGTCCGCAAGATGCGGGCCTCGGTCTGCGTCCTGGGGCCGCTGCTGGCGCGCCTTGGGCGGGCCGAGGTGAGCCTGCCCGGGGGCTGCAACTTCGGTGTCCGGCCCATCGACATCCACCTCAAGGGGCTGTGCGCCCTCGGAGCCAAGGTCCGGATCGAGCACGGCTTCGTCGTGGCGGAGGCGCCCCCCGGCGGCCTACGCGGCGCCCGGGTCTTCCTCGGGTCTGCGAACGGGCCGAGCGTGCTGGGGACGGCCAACGTGGTCATGGCAGCCACCCTGGCGAGGGGGACCACGGTCATCGAGAGCGCGGCCTGCGAGCCGGAGGTCATCGACCTCTGTGACGCGCTGGTCGCCATGGGGGCGAAGATCTCCGGACAGGGGTCGCCCATGCTGACCATCGAAGGGGTGGACGAACTCCACGGGGCCACCCACGACGTGATTCCAGACAGGATCGAGGCCGGCACCTACGTGCTGGCGGGGGCGCTCGCGGGGGCGCAGGTGAGGGTGGCCGACTGTCAGCCTACACACCTCGGCGCGCTCCTCGACCACATGAACGAGGCACGCGTGCCGTTCGAGGTCGGCGAGGACTGGATCGAGGTGCAGGCCTACGACGTGGCCGACACCCCGCCGCGCTCCACCGACGTCACCACCCACGCCTACCCGGGTTTCCCCACTGATCTCCAGGCCCAGTGGATGGCCCTGATGACGAAGGCCGACGGGCTGAGCATCATCACGGAACGGATCTTTCCGGACCGGTACATGCACGTCCCCGAGCTCAGCCGCCTGGGTGCCAACGTGCGACGTCAGAACACAGCGGTGGTGGTGCGCGGCACCCCCGAGCTCTCCGGAGCCCCGGTCATGGCCTCCGACCTCCGAGCCTCTGCGGCGCTGGTGATGGCCGGTCTCGTGGCCCGCGGGACCACGGAGGTCCACCGCGTCTACCACATCGATCGCGGGTATGAGCGCATTGAGGATCGGCTCGCCTCGATCGGCGCCGCGATCCGCCGCGTGTCAGAATGACGGTTGCCGGTGCCCCAGCGCGCCCCGCTGGGCCCGGCATGTGCTAGAACCCCGGCATGTTCGAGACCCTGACTGAGCGCCTCGGGAGTTCCTTTTCGTTCTTCAAGAGCAAGAAGGAGCTGACTGAGGGGAATATTGACGAGGGCCTCGCCGCGGTGCGGCAGGCGCTCCTCGAGGCTGACGTTCACTTCAAGCTGGCGCGGGACTTCACGGATCGCGTGAAGGCCCGGGCCCTCGGAGAGGGCCGCCTGAAGGGCGTGGAGGCCTCGGACCAGTTCGTCCACGCGGTCCACGCCGAGCTCGTCGAGCTGATGGGTCCGGAGGACGCGACCCTGGAGGTCGCCAAGTCGGGGCCCACGGTGATCCTGATGGCCGGCCTTCAGGGCGCCGGCAAGACCACCACCTGCGCCAAGCTCGCCAAGCACCTGCGGGACCGGCACGGCAAGCGCCCGATGATGGTCGCCGCCGATGTGAAGCGGCCCGCGGCGGTGGAACAGCTGCGCGTCCTCGGCCGATCGCTCGACATCCCGGTCTTCCATCTCGAGGGCGCCGCGCCGCCACGGGTGTGTGAGGCCGGCGTGGCTGAAGCCGCGGCCAAGGGCTGCGACGTGGTGATCCTCGATACCGCGGGCCGCCTCCACGTGGACGAGATGCTCATGGATGAGGTGGCCGAGATCGCGGCCACCACCCGTCCGCACAACCAGGTCCTCGTGGTCGATGCCATGACGGGCCAGGACGCGGTCCAGTCCGCCAAGGCCTTCCACGAGCGTCTCTCGTTGACCGGCGTCATCCTCACCAAGATGGACGGCGACGCGCGCGGCGGCGCGGCGGTGAGCCTCAAGGAGGTCACCGGGGCGCCGATCCTCTTCCTCGGTGCAGGGGAGAAGGTCGACGACCTCGACCCGTTCGTCGCAGAGCGGATGGCTGGCCGGATCCTCGGAATGGGGGACGTGGTCGGGCTCGTGGAGACCGCGCAACAGAACATCGACGAGGATGAGGCTCAGGCCAGCTACGAGAAGATGGTCATGGGCTCCTTCACCCTCGAGGACATGCTCGGCATGTTCCGGATGGTGAGGAAGATGGGCCCGATGAAGAAGGTCCTCGGGATGATGCCCGGGATGGGGCAGGCCGCGAAG
>CAJQPT010000140.1 GCA_905480285.1 uncultured bacterium | reverse complement strand
AGCCGCAGCATGGACCGGCGCCGCTCCCTCCTCGACACCAAGCTGGCCGAGGTCCGCAAGCAGGCGGCGCCCACTCAGTCCGCCGCGCCTGCGCCGCCGCGCGGCGGCGGCGGTGGGGGAGGCGGGCCGGCGAGCCCGGGGCCCTCAGGGCCGTCCTCGCCAGCGCCGACCGCGCCGGCGCTGGCCCAGGACAGTCTCCGTGAGCTCGGATATGGCGGTGGCGGAGAGAGCGGGTCCGATGACTTCTTCCTCGGCCGAGGGGTCGCGGACCGCCCCGTGGAGCGGGGGCGCGAGCAGCAACAGACCGAGTCGATGGCCGGGGAGGTCAACGAGGAGTTCGAGGTCTTCGCGGGCGTGGAAGGACTGTGGTTTGCGGACGAAGGCCTCGACTCGTCGCGCGCCCTCTACCGGGGCCTCGATCCGACCCAGGCCTTCGCCGAGACGCACTACTGGCGCGTACGGCGCGAGAGCATGACCTATGGCCTCGTGCCGATCTCGCCCTTCTGGGCTGACTTCGCTGCCGCGGAAGGGCCCTTCTTCTCGACCCACTTCCCGACCGCGACCCGCAGCGCCACCGAGGCGCTGCTGGCCCTGGCGTTCCTGGACCTGCCCTTCTCCGCGGAGGAGAGCGAGGTCGAGTTGGACGGGCGCAGCGTACGCCTGACCGTGGGCTCCCCGGCCCTGGTGGCTCTCGAGGACATCGCGCCCTCCGCAGCGGACCCGGGTCAGCAGCAGCGGATCCTGGTGGGCCAGGACTTCTTCGAGTTGAGCCGCCCGACAGAGAAGGTCGACGGCGTCGATCGAGACCGGTTCATCACCGGTGAGTTCCTGGTGGGGGTGCCCTATGGCTGCCGCATGGTGCTCTCCAACACCTCCTCCGCTCCGGTGGAGCTGGTGGCGCTCGTGCAAATCCCGGAGGGCGCCCTGCCCGTCAACGGGGATCGTGTGACCAACGGGGAGCTGGTGACCCTGCCGGCCTATGGGACCCAGTCCCTCGAGGTGGCGTTCTACTTCCCCTCCCCTGGCGACTTTCAGGACTACCCCATCCACGCTGGGCGGGGAGAGGTCCTCCTCGGTGCGGCGCCGGCTCGGACGTTGGCCGTGGTCGAGGAGCTCTCCGAGGTGGATCGATCCACCTGGGATTGGATCTCACAGAACGGCTCGGTCGAGGACGTGGTGGCCTACCTCGAGGCGGGCAACCCCCGGACGGTTGACCTCTCGCGGATCGCCTGGCGTATGGGCGACCAGGGAGCGTTCGAGGCGATCACCGCCTCGCTGACCGCCCGGCAGGTGAGCGCTCCGGTGCTCGATCAGTACGCCATCAAGCTGAGGGACGAGGCGGGCACCCGGCGCTTCCTCTCGACCAACGGGAGGATCCTCGGGCTCGTCCAAGCGCCCTTCCAGTCTCCGCTCTACACGGTGAGCGCCCTCGACCGAGGTCTCTACGAGCACCTCGCCTTCGAGCCGCTCGTCCGCGGGAGGAGCCACGAAGCCGGCTCGGAGCGACGGATCCTCAACGATGAGTTCGCGGCCCAGTACCGGCGGTTCCTGCGGCGGATCAGCCTCGGGACCGTCATGACCGGCTCGGATCGGATGGAGCTCGCCTACTACCTGCTCCTCCAGAACCGGATCGGCGAGGCGCTCGCGGCCTTCGACGGGGTGCAGCCGGACGGCGTCGAGATGGCGCTGCAGTACGACTACATGTCGGCCTACATGGACTTCTATCGCGGCGACACGGCCCACGCCAGGGAGGTGGCGTCGCGCCACGTGGATCACCCGGTGGACCGCTGGAGTGAGCGCTTCAGGGGGGTCATCGCCCAGCTCGATGAGATCGAGAGCGGCAAGGTCGGGGACGCGGACCTCGGCGACAGCCGCGACGCGGCGCAGAACGCCCTCGCGGCCACCGAGCCGATCCTGGAGTTCGAGATCGACGGGAGCCTCCTGAAGATCTCCCACGAGCGGGTCGGCGACATCGAGCTGCGCTACCACCTGATGGACGTGGAGTTCCTCTTCTCCGCCAACCCCTTCGTGCGCGGTGAGGTGGGCCAGTCGAGCCTGATCGAGCCGAACCGCGTGGAGGTGGTCTCCCTCGACGGGGCGAGCCTCTCGACGTCGATCCCGCTCCCCGAGGATCTGGAGCGGTCGAACCTGTTCGTCGAGGTCCGCGGGGCGGGCATCACGCGCCGGGGGACCTACTTCTCCTCGCGCCTCACGGTCCAGGGCCTCGAGCGCTACGGACAGCTGCGGGTGGTGGACAGCGAGGGGCTCGGGCCCATCTCGAAGGCCTACGTGAAGGTCTACGGCATGGCCGGGGGCGAGGTGCGCTTCATCAAGGACGGGTACACCGACCTGCGCGGCCGCTTCGACTACGCCTCGGTCTCGGGGTACGAGGGCCCGCCGGTCTCGCGCTACTCGGTGCTGGTGCTCCACGAGGAGGCCGGCGCGACCATCACGGAGCTCTCGCCGCCCATTCGCTGAGCGAGCGGCCCTGGGCTCGGTGGAGCCTTGTCGACGTGAGCTGGACGGCGCGCGGCGCCCCCGAGCGGGGCGCCGCGCGCTATCTTCTGCCCCGAGGCCGCCGCGGCAATCGCCCGGCTCCCCCCATGAAGATCCCCACCCGCGATGAGCTCCGCGCCGAGCTCGCAGGCTTCGACGACACCCGCAAGAAGGTGGTCGGCGGCATGCTGGCCCTCATGTTCCAGTCGCCGGAGAAGGCGCGGGACCGGGACTGGCTCGCCGAGCAGTTCACCCAGGTCTCCCTGCTCACCGGTCAGTTTGAGGACATCGAGCACGCCCACGAGGGGGTCGAGGTCGCCCAGGGCTGGATCCGGGAGAACATCGACCCGGTCCTGAACGCCTGCTTCGCGCTCTTCGTCCTGGTGGCCGAGGACGTCCAGCAGGACGAGGCCGCGGCCGAGCTCACGACCTCGGACGCGATGCTGCGGGCCCTGAGCTACTTCGGTTGAGCGTCGGCGGCGCGGAGCGCGTCACGGCGCTCCTCCAGCCAGAGCGTGGCCTCGGGCCAGACCTCGAGCACGCAGGCCTCGATCTCCACGTAGCGCCGGCCCAGCTCACCGAAGCCGCTCGCGATGGGGGTCTGCCGCCGCATGCGCCGGGCGATCCCCTCGAGCGCGCGCTGGACGTTCCGGCGCTCGCCGTAACCCTGGAGCCAGTCCTCGGCGGCCATGCGGGGAGCCACCTCGACGAGCCGTGGGGGCAGGAGGTGGGCGAAGGTCTCGAAGGAGCGGTAGAGGCTGCTCGTCACCTCATGGAGAGGCCGTGGGTGGAGCACGTCCCAGCGCCGGGCCAGGACGTGATCGGCGAACACGTCGAGGAGGATGCCGGAGAAGCGGCGCAGCTCTTCGGGGAACCGCGCGCGCTCGGCACGCACGCGGGGGTGGTCGTCGAACCACTGGTCCAGGGCGCGGTGCTCGTACAGCGCGAAGCGCATGTCCGCGGGGAGGGACTCCACGTCGAGCCCTCGCCCGAAGTCACCGAGCAGCGCGCCGAGCCGGGCCGCCTCGGTGGGCTCGGCGAGGGTCACATGCGCGAGGTAATTCACCGTCGGCGCCGAGGGGTCATGACCCCGCCCGGAGGGCGGAGAGCGCGGCGCTGAGGTCGGGCGGCAGGGGGGCCTCGAAGGTGAGGCGCTCGCCGGTGCGGGGGTGATCGAAGCTCAGCCGCTCGGCGTGGAGGGCGAGGCGGACGCGGCCCCCCGGCAGGTCCACGTGGGCGCGGGTGCCGTAGAGGTTGTCGCCCGCGACGGGCAGACCCCGGGCCGTGAGGTGGACGCGGATCTGGTGGCGGCGACCGGTGCGGATCGTGCAGGCGAGGAGCGCGTGCTGCGGGAACTGTTCCAGCACCTCGACCTCGGTCGTGGCCTCCTTGCCGTCGGCGTCGTCGATCATCTGCCGATCGGCCTTCCCCGGGACAGGCCCCAGCGGCGCGTCCACGATGAAGTTCCCTTCGGGGCGGCCGGTCGCCAGCGCGAGGTAGCGCTTGCCCACGGTGTGGGCACGGAACTGGTCCTGGAGGATCCTCAGGGTCTCCTCGTTGCGGGCGAAGACGAGCACGCCGCTGGTATCCCGGTCGAGGCGGTGCACCACGCCGGGCCGGTCCACCCCACGGGAGGTGGGGAGCGGGCCGTGGAGGGCCTCCAGGTGGCCCGCGAGGTCAATGACCTTGGAGCGGTCGGCCGCGTGGGTCAACCAGCCCGCGGGCTTGACCACGACCAGGAAGTCGGGCTCCTCGTGCAGGATCGAGACCTGGGGTCCGGCCTCGGACCGCTCGCGGGCGACCTCCAGCACGGCGCCCTTCGCGACCTTGCCGTTGGACCGGAGGACCTTGCGGCCGTTCAGGCGGACCTGCCCGCGGCGCACGAGCTTCTGGAGCTGGGCCTTGGAGAGGTCCCCGTGGAGCTGGTCGAGGACGCGGTCGAGGCGCTGTCCGGAGAGGGCGGCGGGGACCTCGATGCGGTCGTATTCGGGGGGCATGGCGTGGCGCGCAGCGGAGCAGGGGCGCGGACAGGAGGGTATCCGATGGACGGGGTCGGCGCTGATCGCGGGGCTGGCCTGGCACGAGGGGCCCCAGGATCCACCTCGAATGAACAGGAGCGCGCGAGGCCATGGCCGCGCGCGCTCCCTTGATCGGGCTGGTGTGGTGCTCGGTCAGTCCTTGCGGAGGAAGTCCACGAGGTCCGTCTCGAGCTCTTCGAGGCCGTACTCCTGCACGGTGAGGCAGCGGTACACGATGGTGGCGAGCGCCTCGGGGGTGTTCGGGTTGAGGTCCTTCGGCGGCGTGTAGCTGAGGAAGAAGCTCAGCGACAGGCGCTCGGTCTCTCCGCCCTGCTCCCTGCCGGCGTACTGCCACGGCACCTCGTCGAAGGGCAGGACGCCCGTGAGGATCTCGTAGAGCATCACGCCGATACCCATGACGTCCGCCTTGCTCTCCCGGAGGAGGAAGGGGTTGTAGTGGGGCGTCGTGGTGATGACGCCGCGCTCATCGGCGCGCATGGCGGGGTCCACCAGGACCACCGAGCCAGACGGCTTGACGATGATGTTCTCGGGCTTGAGGTCGCCGTGGTAGTCCATCGTGCCTGCGGCCTTGAGCTTCTGCAGGGAGCGGACAATGGTCAGGAACCAGTTGAGCCGGATGCCTTCGAGGGCGCGGATCTTCTCGCGCAGCGTCTTGCCGCGTACGAAGTCCATGACCATCACGGGGCGGCCGTCGTGTCGGAAGCAGTCGCGGACGGTGACCACGTTCGGGCTCTTGACCTCCTGGAGGAGCTCGGACTCCTCGCGGACGAGGTCATCGATCTCGTGGACGTCCAGGAAGTCAATGCGCACCCCGTCCTGTCGGAAGAAGATGGCCTCCGCCGGCGTCTCGTCAGGGCTGATGCCCTCGGCCTGACGCTTGTTCGTGATCTCCAAGAAGCGGGTCACGTAACGGCCGCCGCCGGCGACGTCCCCGATCTTGAGGGCGACCTTTTGGCCCTCCTCATCTTCAGCGAGGTAGACCAGCGAGAATCCGCCGCGTGCGATGAAGTCGAGCACTCGGTACGTGCCGATGCGTTCGCCTGCTTCGAGTTTGATCATCGAGACTGCCTCGGGATCCGGAGAGCGTGAAGGAGAGGGGTGCTGGGAGGACTGAAGTGAATGCGCGATGGGGGGCTGCTTGAGCGTGCCCGGAACCGCGCCTTCACTCCCTCATCGAGAGAATCGGGCCGGGGATTGAGGGAATACCGAGGTCGGTCTGCGCTCAAATCCGTCGGGCGGGGCCAGGGGGGGCGGGTTATCCGCCAATTCCGCCTGGCAGCCGGGCCCGTTCGGCCCGGGTTCGGGCCTCCAGCTGTTGGATCGGGAGCTCGGCCATCCGAGCCTCCTCACCGACCCCGAGGATCTGCTGGACGCCCTCCAGCACCGTTCCGGTGCCAAGCCAGGCGTCTTCCTCGTGGGGGATCCGCTTCCAGGAGCGCCCCAGGTGGTCGATCATTCCGACGTCCTGGTCCCAGGGATTGCGAACCATGAAGAAGAACTCCTCGGGATCGCTCTGGCCGGCGAAGCGCACCACGGAGCCCAGGAAGGACTTCCCATCTTCGACGACCCAGGCGCGCTCGGCGGGGACGACCGAGATGAGGGCGCCTCTGGTCTCGACGGCCCCCACGGTCGTGGTCGAGGTGACGCAGCCGGCCACGAAGAGGCCTAGCCAGGGGAGCAGCGAAGAGGGGCGCATGGGGGAAATCAGGCCGGGGAGTGTCTCGGGCGGAGGATCCCCGCTTCTTCCGGTGATCCACCGGCGACATCTCCTCCCGACGGGAGAGCCATCGGCGGTAACATCCCTTCGATGAACGACGAAGGTCTGGAAAAGACGCGGCGTGCCGGGAAGATCGCCGCCGCGTGTCGAGAGTGGGCCCGGGGTGCGATCCAGCCCGGCGTAGAGCTGCGCCACGTGCTCGAGACGATCGAGTCGATGATCCGGGAGGCCGGAGCGGCGCCCGCCTTCCCGGCGCAGACTTCTCGTAACGAGTGCGCGGCCCACTACTGCTCTGCTCCGGAGGACACGATGGTGTACGAGGAGGGCGACGTGGTGAAGGTCGACATGGGGGTCCACGTGGACGGGTGGATCGCCGACACCGCCTGCACGGTTGACCTGTCCGGGAACGGCGAGAACGCGGACCTGATCGGCGCCTCTGCCGATGCGCTCGCCGCGGCCATCGCTCTTGTCGAGCCTGGGCGTCCGGTCTCCGAGATCGGCGCCGCTGTGGAGCGGACCATCACCCGCGCCGGCTTCGAGCCCGTCCGGAACCTGACCGGGCATGGCCTCGATCGATGGAAGGTGCATTGCGCGCCCCAGATCCCCAGTTACGGGGAGCGGGGTGGAGGTCGCCTCCAGGAAGGATCGGTCATCGCCATCGAACCCTTCGCTTGCACCGGGCGTGGCTTCATCCACGAGGCGGGCAAGGCCGAGGTCTTCATGCTCGTCCGCCCCCCGCGGAAGGCCAAGGGCATCGACAAGCAGGTCCTGCGCGCGATGCAGGGCTGGAAGGGGCTCCCGATCGCCCGGCGGTACTTCAACGAGCTCGATCGTGAGGTGCTCGAGGACACCATCTCCAAGCTGGCGAAGCAGGGGTCACTGGTCCGCTACCCGCCCCTCGTCGAGCAGCCTGGCGTCCTCGTGGCGCAGACCGAGCACACGCTGCACGTGGCCTCGAGCGGCGTCGAGATCATCACGGCCTGATCCGGCGCTGCTCTCGGCGGAGTGCCTAGCCGTTGAGGGGTATACCCTTATGTGCTAGCCTGGCCGCGTGATCACGCGCCTCACTCGAGAGGGGAGTCCTGCGGTCGCTCGATCTCTCGCGGACCTTCTCGCCGAGCGCACACGCGGCCGGAGTGGTCTGGCCCCTGTCGGGGGAGAGGTCCAGCGGCTCTGTCTGGCGTTGTGTGGCGCGGTGGAGGCCCTCCATGCGAGCGGCAAGGCCCACGGCGCCCTGCGCCCCTCGGTCTTTCAACTGAGCGTCGATGGGGCCGTGACTCTGCTCCCGGCCACCACGTCATCTGCGCGAGTCACGGTGCTCAGGTATGCGTCCCCCGAGGTCGCGGGTGGGTCGACGCCGACGCTGGCGTCAGACACCTTCTCCCTCGCCCTCGTGTTGTTCGAGGTCCTCGCGGGCGTGCCGTCGCGCATGGGTTCAGAGCAGGAGATCACGGCGCAGGCAGAGGACGGACGGGTTCCGGTGCCCGAAGGGCTCCCTGAGCGTCTCTCTGGCCTCGCGGTGCGCTCAACCGCGGCCGAGCCGGGCCATCGGCCCACTCCAGCTCAGTGGCGGGCCGCGTTCGAGCGGCCCACGCCTGCCGGGATCCCAAGGAACATCACCCTGCTCCTCGGTACATGCGTGCTGGCGCTGGGGGCTGTCATGGGCGCCACGCAGAAGAGCGCCTCGGAGGCGCGTGAGCTCACCGCGAGCCAGCTGGACGACGCGCGTCTCACCTTCGACAAGCTGCTGATCGGGACCTTTGATGAGCTCGAGCGGGTACAGGACATCGGCCCGCTCGCGGCCGTCGGGGCGCGCGCCCTCGCGTCCATCGAAGCCGCAGGTCAAGCGGGGGAGCTGGACGATCGAGAGTCGTTGGCCGTGGCCCTGGTCTGGAACGGACGTGCGCAGCGGCTCCTCGGTGCTGAACCGGAGGCCACGCAGTACTTCAAGCGAGCCATCGATGTCGCGTCTGAACTGCCGGAGAGCCCGTTGGCGGCCGAGGGTGAGATCGCGGCCAGGGTGGGCCTGGGTGAGCTGGCGGTCGCGGGGCGGGACTTCAAGGCTGCGCGAGCTCACTTCATCAGAGCGATCGAGCTGTGTGAGCGGGCCATCGAGGGGGGGCTCGCAGATCGTGCCCTTCGGCTGACCCATGTGCGCGCGTTGATCAGCCTCGGGGACGTGGTGATGTCGACGGGGAAGTCCAGCGCGGCGAATGCTCTGCGGCTCTTCCGTCGCGCGCGCAGAGCGCTGGAGGACCCCGAGGGCGGAGTGGACACGGGGTCGTTGGAGGTGCTCGCCCTGCGCTGCGATCTACGCAAGCTCGAGGCCAACATGGCGTTCCAAGCCGGAGAGCGGGGAGCTGTCGTGGACCTCCTGAAGGAACATGTCGAACTCGCCCAGGAACTGATCGAGGGGGACCCGGGCTCCGCGCGCGCCCGCCGCAACCTCGCCCGCGGCGCGGACCTGCTGGCGAGGACCCAGCGGGAACTCGGGCAGCTCGTCGACGCGATCGAGCCTCACCGGATCTCTGTGGAGGCCTGGCGCCTCCTCCGGGAGATGGAGCCGGGGAACGTCACCTGGCAGCGGGAGTGGGCGAGGTCGACCTCCCGGCTGGCCCACTCGCTGCGTGTCCTCGGGAAGGGAGAGGAGTCCTTCCGATTGCACCGAGCCAGCATTGATCTGTTGGTGGTGCTGATGGCGGCCGGAGATCTCTCCCGATCGTTCTCCCTGGACGTGATGCAGCAGCAGCTGAGCTGTGCCGAGGGCCATCTGGCGGCGGGGGCGCTGCGGAAGGCCCGCAGCGAGCTCCGTGAGCTTCGGTCGCGGCTCGCCAAGGCCGCACCCGCGTCCTCGGAGATGCGCCGGGGCGGCGACATCAGGATTCGTATCAGCCTCGTGGAGGCCGAGCTCTTGCTCGCCGAGGGGCGGTGGGCGGCCGCGAGATCGAAGTCGCTCGACGTCATGGCGGCGATCCAGGCCGAGGCGATGGGGGGACGTGATCGCAGGCTGAGGTTAGACCGGGCACGGGCGCTGCTGGTGAGCGGCTCTGTGGCGGAGTCAGAAGGAGCGACAGAGCTCGCGGCCAGCAGTCGTGAGCGGGCCATGAACCTGCTCGGTGAACTGCAGGCGGAGCGTCCGTCGGACCCCGAGCTCTTGTTGTTGCGGGCACGAACGCTCTTCGTCATGGGGCGGGGAGCGGAGGCCGATCAAGCGGTCATGGCTCTCGATGCGCTGGGAGTGACGGACGCGCGACTCACTGCGATGAGCGTCGCGGCGAGTCAACGGCGTCGGTGAACAGACCTGTCGCCCCTCCACGCTGTCGCCCCTCCACGCTGGGGCCGGACTGGCGCGGTGGCACCGGGTGCGTGGTCTCGAGGCAAGGGGTCGCCTGGTTTCGAGGCAAGAACGGGCGCGAGCCTGCCGATGGTCCTCTCACCAGGGCGCTCGGTAGCCTGCCTTCAAGCCTCGATACCTGTGATGTTCAGGGCAGCACACCGTCGCCCTGGTGTACCCCGCACAAGGGTCGCGCCAGGGACTCACCCGGCTTCGACCGTCTTACAAGGCGTCGACGGATTCGCCTGGCGCTGACGGACTCACCCGGCGCTCACGGGGCGCTCGAGCATCGCGACCTCGGACTCGGGATCGTAGGGCCGCTTTCGAGCCACCTCCGTGAACCCAAGGTGGGCGTGGAATCGGAGCGAGCGATCGTTGGCGGGGACGGTGTTCACCTCGGCGCAGAAGACCGGCCGCGCGCCAGCGCGGGCGCGCGAGACGGCCTCGCGGTAGAGCGCCTGGCCGATGCCGAGGCTGCGATGCGATGCGTCGACAGCGATCCTGTCCACATAGTAGAAGCTCGCGTGTCGCTCGCCGAACCAGCGGTAGTTGGGGCTCCCGTAGTCCGCTCCCTCGGTCAAGAAGACGGCGAATGCCGCCACCTGGCCGTCCACCTCGACGACGGGTAGCCAGGCGGCGCTGGCTGCGAAGGCAGCCAGCTTGGTGGCGTCCATCTCGCCGACCTCGGGGATGTTGGCGGCGTTGATGTCGAGGACCGCGGCCGCGTCCTCCGCCCGGTAGTCGCGAATCGTGAAGGTGCTCATGAGGAGCTCAGCGCAGGCCCTTGAGGTGGGCGAGGAGGGCCAGGGCTTCCATCGGCGTGGTCGCCTCGACGTCGACCTCGTCCACGGCCTTCTCCAGGTCGGACGGTTCGTTGTCGAAGAGCCCCAGCTGCATGCCGGGAGGGAGCTCGAAGGCCGCGAAGCGGGCGGGGTCGAGGACCCTGCCGCCGAGATCCTCGGACTCTCGCTCGATGTTCTTGAGCACGGCTCGGGCTCGTTCGATCAGCTCGGACGGCACCCCCGCGAGGCGCGCGACCTGGATGCCGTAGGAGCGATCGGTCCCACCCTCGACGATCTGGTGGAGGAAGACGATCTCATCGTCCCACTCGCGCACCGCGACCGAGAGGTTATGGACCCCCGCGAGTTCTCCGGAGAGCTCGGTGAGCTGGTGGTAGTGGGTGGCGAAGAGGGTGCGTGCGCGCACATGCTCGTGCAGGTGCTCGACGATGGCCCAGGCCAGCGCGAGGCCGTCGAACGTGCTCGTCCCGCGGCCGACCTCGTCAAGGACCACCAGGCTCTTCGCCCCGGCGTTGTTGAGGATGTTGGCGATCTCCACCATCTCGACCATGAAGGTCGAGGCGCCGCGGGAGAGGTCGTCGGCGGAGCCGATGCGCGTGAAGATCCGGTCGCAGACCCCAACCTTGGCAGAGGCGGCCGGAACAAAGGAGCCGATCTGGGCCAGGAGGACGATCAGGGCGGTCTGGCGGATATAGGTCGACTTACCCGCCATGTTGGGCCCGGTGATGATCCCCACGCTGCGCTTCTTGCGATCGAGCGAGGTGTCGTTGGGGACGAAGGTGACGTCGGTCTGGGTGGCCTCGATCACGGGGTGGCGACCGGACTCGATCTCGATGCCGTCGCCGCCGTCCACGCTGGGAGCACAGTACCTCCGCGCGGCCGCGGTCTGTGCGAGGCCGGCCAGCACGTCCACCTCGGCGAGGGCTCGCGCGGTGACGAGGATGCGCGGCACCTCGAGCGCGACCTCCTCCTTGAGCGCCTGGAAGATGTCGTACTCCAGGTCCTTCGCACGCTCCTCGGCGCGCAGCACCTTGTCCTCGAACTCCTTCAGCTCAGGCGTGATGTAGCGCTCGGCGTTCTTGAGGGTCTGCTTTCGGACGAACTCCGGCGGGACCTGGGCGACCTGCCCCCGGGGCACCTCCAGGAAGTAGCCGAACACGCTGTTGAAGCCGATCTTGAGGCCCGGGATCCCGTAGCGCTCGATGGCCTCGGCCTGAAAGCGCGCCATCCAGGCCTTCCCGTCGCCCGCGATCTGACGGAGCTCGTCGAGGTCGGGGTCGACCCCGGTGGCGATGACCCCACCCTCCTTGATGGTCATCGGGGGAGCGTCCACCACGCGGGTGTCGATGGCCCCGATGACGTCCTCGAGGGGATCCAGGGCGACCCGGAGGTCACCGAGGGCCTTGGAGAAGACGGCGTCCAGCTTGGCCACGAGGGGGGCCACAACGCGGAGCGACCCGGCCAGTGCCACCAGGTCCCGGGCGTTGACGCGGCCTGTCGCGACCTTGGCCACGAGGCGCTCGATGTCCAGCACGCTGTTCAGGTGCTCACGCACCTCTTCGCGCAGGAAGGGGGCGTCCACGAACTCGGCCACGCCGCGCTGCCTGTGGAGGATGAGCTCGACGTCGCGCAGGGGGGTCAGGAGCCAGTCGCGCATCAGGCGGCCGCCCATGGGCGTCAGCGTGGCGTCGATCGTGTCCAGCAGCGAGCCCTCTCGACGGGCGCCGCGCTGGGTCTGCGTCAGCTCCAGGCAGGAGCGGGTCGCGCGGTCGAGGACCAGGTGCTGGCCGGTATCCACGCGCTCGAGTCGCAGCAGGTGCTCGCAGCTCCCCCGCTGGGTCTCCAGGGCATACTCGACCGCGGCGCCCGCGGCGCACACCCCGAGGTCGTCGTCGTCGAAGCCGAAGCCCTCCAGGGTCTTCACCTTGAACTGTTCAAAGAGCACGCGGCGGCAGGTGTCTCTGGCGAAGCGCCAGGGTTCCCGCCAGGTGATTCGCTGGGCGAGGTCCAGCTGCAGCTGTTCGGCCAGCTCGGGTGCCGTGCGGGGGAGATCCTCGGGGACGAGCAGCTCCGCCGGAGCGATGCGCGCAAGCTCATCGACGACACGGTCCAGCGAGACGTCGCAGGCGGCGGCGCGACCCGTCGAGAGGTCCACCCAGGCGAGGCCGGCGCGTCCCCCGTCGAGGAGCAGCGAAGCGAGGTAGTTACTCGCCCGTGAGTCGAGTTCGTCCTCCTCGGTGATCGTCCCGGCGGTGACCACGCGCACGATGCCGCGGTCCACGATGCCCTTGGTCGTCCGCGGGTCTCCCGTCTGCTCGCACACCGCGACCTTGTGCCCGGCCCGGACCAGCCGCATGAGGTAGGGCTCCATGGACTTCACGGGGACGCCTGCCATGGGCATGGCGTCCGCCCCCTTGGCTCGTGACGTGAGCGCGATGCCCAGCTCGCGGCTTGCGACCTCGGCGTCGGTCCCGAAGAGCTCGTAGAAGTCGCCCATGCGGAAGAACAGCAGGGCGTCGCCAGCCTCTCGCTTCGCAGCGTGAAACTGATCCATCATCGTCACCTTCGGCTTCTTGCCGGAGTCGCGCTGGGTCTTCGCGGAGGACGTGGTCGTGGGATGTTCGGTGCTCGTCATAGGCCTCGTTGCAAGAATGTAACCGAGCGCGGCCGCTTGCCCCGCACTTGTAGGGGGCACCGTGCTCGGCCCCTCGCTGGACGTCCCGTGGGCTCCGAGCGGATTCGCTCCCCGCATGCCTCCTGGGTGCGCCCGCCCGACCCCTTCGAGTCGGTCCTCCACTTCTCGTCGGCGACCCCTTCTCGTCGGCCGCCCTGTCGGCGCGGTCCACCTGCCGAGCCAGCCCGCCCTGGGGGCGCGGACTTTTGAGGGCAGAGCGGACCTGCATGTCTTATTGTCACTCCAAGAGCCAACTCGCTGCCTCTCCGGACCTATCCCCGGCGAGGAATCAGGCTCCTTCAACGTGATCTCCCGACCTCGATCGGACCGGCAGGCCGCCGCGCCCCTGGTCCTTGCGCTCTCGCTCAGCGCCTGCGCGACCTACAACGACCGGGTAGAGGCCCCTGTCCGTGCCTTCGAGGCAGGTGACTTCATCGCCGCCGAGGCCATGTTCGTGGAGGGAGAGGCGATCGGCTCCCCGTTCCTCTCTGCCGCGGAGGCCGGAACATCAGCGTTCGTGGGAGGCGACTTCGAGGGAGCGCTCGACTACCTGCACGGCGCTGAGGATGCGGTCCGTGAGGTGGAGGAGCGAGCCGTGCTCGGCGGGGAGGCGCTCACGGAGGACCTGCTCTCGCTGGTGATCAACGAGGGGCAGAAGGCGTATGTGGGCGAGGGGTACGAACGCGTGATGCTCCACTCGATGCTCGGGATGTGCTACCTGGCGCGCGGCGCGCCCGATGACGTCCTGGTGGAGGCTCGGCGGGTGGACCAGCTGCTGACTGCGGAGCAGCAGCTCTACGACACGGACTACCGTGCCGGCGGGCTCGGGCACCTGCTCTCGGCCATCGCTTACGAGCTCGTCGGGAAGCCCGGGGAGGCCTTTATCGACTACAAGCGCATGCTCGAGAAGGACGTGGGGGGAGAGCTGACGACCTCCGCCCTGCGGCGGCTTGGCGGAAGGCTCGGGCGCCTCGATGAGCTCGACCTCCCCGAGGGAGGCGACGTTGTCCCGCGGGACTGGCCCAGCGTGGTGCTCGTTGGTGGACTGGGTATGGGACCCGTCAAGCGCGAGATCCGCATCGACGTCCCGATCGACGGCGGCGTCTTCGCCTGGGCCGTCCCCGATTTTGACGAAGGGACCTCTCCGGCCTCTGCGCTCGACGTCGTCCTCCCGGGGCGGTCCATGCGAGTCCGCGCGTCCGAGGTCGAGGATGTCGCCGCGGTGGCCGAACAGAACCTGAAGGACCGGATCGCCTGGCTCGCGGTTCGCTCGGCCGTGAGGGGGCTCCTGAAGCGCCAGGCGGCGGAGCAGCTCCGGAAGAACTCGGACACCGAGTGGCTCGCGCTCGCCATGGACGTCTTCACCATTGCCTCCGAGCGTGCCGACCTGCGCACCTGGCGGACCTTGCCCCAGCGATGGGTCGCCGCCCGCATCTTCCTGCCGCCGGGCGAGGAGGTGGCCCTCGAGCTCGCCACCGATACTGGCGCCTCCGTGGAGCTCGGCTCCTTCCGTTTACAGCGTGAGGAGACCATGTTCATCCTCGCCCGAGCGCTGCAGAGCGGCATCACAGCCCACGTCATCGGCGGAGAGAAGCTCCCAGCTTCACTGCCGGAGACCCCCCAAGCCTCCAACCCATCCCAACCCGCGTCGGACGCACCGGCGCCCAAGCCATGAAACTCACAACCACGGCGCTGCTCGCGGCGCTCCTCGCCTCCTCGTTCCAGGCCACCGGCTGCAGCTCGATCCGGTACGGCGACGCTGACAAGACGGAGACCACGACCATCGACTGGGGCTCCAAGGACCTCCAACAGTTCGCCGACTTCATGGTCGGTTCGCTGATCGAGAGCCCCGGCCTGAACTACATGGACGGCGAGGGGAAGGGCGCAGACAAGCGCATCATCGTCGCCTTCGGTGGCATCGCCAACGAGACCAGCGAGCACATCAACACCGAGATGATCTCTCGACGGATCCAGGACCAGCTTCTGGAGAGCGGCAAGTTCCGCTTCGTTGCGCGCAAGGAGGCCGCTGGCCAGAACGAGATCGAGGACGAGGTCCGCTTCCAGCAGGGATCGGGCCGGGTCAAGCCGGAGATGGCGAAGGCCTTCGGGCTGCAGCTTGGGGCCGATATCGTGCTCTACGGCGCCCTCGCCGATATCTCCAAGAGCACCGGCCGCTCGGTTGAGAGCGTCGGGACGAAGAAGAAGGACGTCTACTACCAGTTCTACATGTCCGCCGTGAACATCACGACGGGTGAGATCCTCTGGGGAAAGACCGAGGACATCCGCAAGGAGGCCACCGTCGGGCTCTTCGGACGGGGCTGAGCCAGAATTATCCGGTTCCTGCGTTCGCGCGATCCGCAGCGTCGGCTGGTCCCCCCTAGCGGGACGTTGGAGAGCGCCTCGTTGGTAGGAGTTGAGAGAGAGAATTCGTATCGAGGTCCCAAGCGTCCTCGTCTCGAAATCGGAGTCGCCGGCTTCCGTGGTCTTATCCCGGAAGCCGGTCTTTTTCTTGTCCTGGGTTCCTGCCGGGACCGTGACGCTCCCCTACCGCTCTCGTGGCCCGGACCGCCCTTGCCTCCGGACGACTGCAGGCCCGGATCACTGCGGGGCCAAGAGCACTGAGGCGCCAAGACCACTGCGCCGTGGAGACCACTGCGCCGTCGAGACCACTGCGCCGTCTGTGGCCACTGTGGGATCCCCGGCGGGGCGGTTCGCCTCGGTCGGTGATCGGTCGGACAGAAACTTCTGATTTGTGGTTCGGTCGGAGCCCGTAGGCGGCTCTTCGAGGCACAGCTAAGAGCTGTGCTGGGGATCCTGACTCTCACGAGTCAATTAGGCCCGCCGGAGCCCTCCGGCGGGCCTTCTCCGTGTCGAGGCGGCGGGTGGCCTGGAGGGCAGCGGCCTGGAGGGCAGCGGCCTGGGGGGCAGCGGCCCGGCGGGAGCTGCTAGGTGGTCGACCGAAGTGAGCGAGTCGCGCCCCCGGCTTGGCTCGTGCCCGCCTCGCTGAGTGGCTCTTCTCCGGGTCTTTGGGCTTGCTCGTCCGCGGTCCTCAGGGCACCGGGGGTGGGACGGATCAGCGCCGTCAGGACATGATCTCGCCACGCGCCGTCGATAAAGAGGTAGTCCCGCGCGAAGCCCTCTTTCTCGAAGCCCAGCCGCTGGAGGACGGCCTCGCTGCGCTCATTCTCGGGGCGGTAGGCTGCCATGACCCGGTGGAGTTGGAGCTCCTCGAAGGCGTACCGGAAGATCCGGTCGAGAGCCTCGCGCATGAGGCCCTGGCCCACCATCTCTTCATCCAGGCTGTAGCCGACGACGGCGGATTGGAACGCGCCTCGGACGATCTGGCTGAGGTTGGCGACGCCGATGATCCGCTCGGCGCCGAGGGCACCAGGGGGGGCGCCGGGGGGGGCACTGTGGGGGGCACGGTGGGGGGCACTGTGGGGGGCACCCGATTGTCGTAGCCGAAGGACCGTGCGCACGCTCTGCCCGGCGTGGAACTCATCGAGAGCCGCCCTGAGCTGCCGGACCCAGAATGAGCGGCTGTGGTAGTCCAGGGGCCGCGCCGGCTCCCATGGCCCAAGGTGTGCCCGGTTCCGGCGACAATAGTCGGCCATCTGTTCCGCCGCCGAGACTCCGGGGACCTCGACCACCAAGCGTTCGGTCAGCAATTGCAGCACGCGTCGTGTCACTCCGCTAACGTACTTCGATGCGCACCGAGGCGCAGTTCATTCATGCCTCTCGGCGGCCCGCTCGGCGAATCCGAGACATCTTCGCGGTCCGTCCGTGGTCCCTGGCGGGGTCATGGCCCCCCTCAACATCATGTCCCTCACCCTGGTCACTGGCGGCGCCGGCTTCATCGGCTCCCATCTTGTGGACGCGCTCGTCGCTCGTGGGGGACAGGTTCGCGTGCTGGACAACCTCTCCAGCGGCAAGCTCAAGAACCTCGAGGCCCATGACCCTGGGCCGCTGGGATCCGGCGCCCCGGTCGAGTTCATCGAGGGCGACATCGTCGACCCCGCCGCCTGCGCGAGGGCCATGGGGGGCGTGAGCAACGTGCTCCATGAGGCGGCTCAGGTCTCCGTGCCCGCCAGCATCGAGGACCCGCTGCGGAGCTACGCGGTCAATGTTCAGGGGACCCAGCAGCTCCTGGAGGCGGCGCGGAACCAGGGCGCTGGGCGATTCGTGATGGCGGCGTCGTCGGCTGCCTACGGCGAGTCCCCCGAGCTCCCCAAGCACGAGAATATGGTGCCAGCACCCCTGTCGCCGTACGCCTCAGGCAAGGTCGCCGGGGAGCACCTGCTGCGCGTCTACGGCACCTGCTACGGGATCAAGACGGTGGCGCTGCGCTACTTCAATGTCTTCGGTCCACGTCAGGCAGACGACAGCCCCTACACCGGGGTCATCGCGATCTTCGTCAGGGAGCTGCTCCAGGGGCGGACGCCGACCATCTTCGGGGACGGCGGGCAGACGCGCGACTTCACCTTCGTGGACAACGTGGTGGCTGCGAACCTTGCGGCCCTCGAGTGCGAGGCGGAGCCGGGCGCGGTGGTCAACGTGGGGGGCGCCGAGCGGGTGTCGCTCAACGACCTCTATGGGGTCATCGCCAAGGAGCTGGGGGGGCCGCCCGAGCCGGCCCGTGGCCCGGAGCGCGCGGGCGATATCAGGCACAGCCTGGCGTCGATCGACAGGGCGCGGGAGCTGCTCGGATTCGAGCCCTCGGTCCGGTGGCAGGACGGCCTGCGGCGGACGCTGGACTGGTATCGGGACGCTGCCGACGCCGAGCGATCCAGCTGAGTGGTCGGGGGCGTCGGCTCTCGACCCGGGACTCAGCCGAGTCTCCCCCGATCTGTTTGCCCGCTCCGAGGGGCCCCGGTACCCTTTTTGCGCATAAAGGGCCCTCGGCTGCGCCAGAGGGCCCTCTCGGCTGGGGGGTGCGCTATTTTGCCCCAGCCTCACCCCATCACTGCCGTCACGAAATCGAACCCATGGGCCTCCAAGACGACCTCCAAGCTCAGTTCGGTCTGACCGACTGCTCGTATCGAGCCAACCTCTCCAAGGACGAGCTCTTTCACGCGGCGATCGAGAACGACCGAGGCCGGATCCGAGCGGGCGGCCCCGATGATGAGCCGAAGGCCTACGCCAGCAAGCTGGGCGTCGACGGCCCGCTGTTCTTCTACAGCGACCCGAGCTGCACGGGCCGACCGGTCAAGGACACCTTCGCCGTGGCCCACCCCAGCCTCGACGAGAAGATCTGGTGGAAGAACGACCTGCAGAAGTTCGACCCCGCGAACTTCGACGCGCTGCTGGGCCGCGTCGCGGAGCACCTGAACGCGAGGCGTTCCACGCTCTTCGTGAAGGACGTCTATTGCGGGACCGACCCGAGCTACGCCGTGCCGTATCGCTTCGTCGGTGAGTACGCCACGCACGCGATGTTCGTGCACAACATGTTCCCCAAGGGGATTGAGGGCGTCGAGGGCGAGGACGGCAAGCGCTGGACGCTCCTGAACGTCCCCAGCTTCCGCGCTGACCCCGCCATCGACGGGACCCTCAGCAAGCGCGCCGTCATCGCCGACTTCGAGCGCCGCATCATGCTGGTCGTGGGCCGCGCGGACTATTGCGGCGTGAACAAGAAGGGGATGTTCACGGTCATGAACTACCTCCTGCCCGAGCTCGGGCACATGTCCATGCACTGCTCTGCCAACATCGGCGCCGGCGGTGACGGGGCGATCCTCTTCGGGCTCTCGGGCACCGGCAAGACCACCCTCTCCGCGGACCCGGACCGCAAGCTCATCGGCGACGACGAGCACGCCTGGACGGACGCGGGCGTGTCGAACCTCGAGGATGGCTGCTACGCCAAGCTCATCGACCTCGACAAGGACGCTGAGCCGATCATCGCGGCGGCCCTCAGCACGCGCGGGACGGTGGTGGAGAACGTGCCGGCGCTGCCGGGCAAGGCGCTCGCCGACACCGACCCCCAGGACCTGGACCTCACGGACGGCTCGATCACGGAGAACACCCGGATCAGCTACCCGCTGGACGCCAACCCCAACGTCGCAGAGGGCGGCCGCGGCGGCCACCCCGAGACCATCGTGCTGCTCACCGCGGACGCCTTCGGCGTGCTCCCGCCGGTCTCGATTCTCGACGCGCGAGAGGTCATGTACCACTTCGTCCAGGGCTTCACGGCGAAGCTCGCGGGCACCGAGGTGGGGGTCACGGAGCCCACGGCGGCCTTCTCGGCCTGCTTCGGCGCACCCTTCATGCCCCACCGCCCGCCGGTGTACGCGAAGAAGCTCTCCGAGAAGATGGCGCAGCACGAGACGCGCTGCGTGCTCCTGAACACCGGTTGGACCGGCGGCGCCTACGGCGAGGGGAAGCGGATCTCCATCAAGGACACCCGCGCCCTGCTGAACGCAGCGCTCGCGGGCGACCTCCACGCCGAGGGGATGGAGTACGACGAGCACCCCATCTTCGGGCTCAAGATGCCCAAGAGCTGCCCTGGCGTGGACTCTGAGATCCTCGACCCGCGGAAGTGCTGGTCCGATAAGGCCGCGTACGACGCCGCTGCGAACAAGCTCGCGACCATGTTCCGGGAGAACTTCGAGAAGAAGGGCTTCGCGGACCTCGGGATCGAGGCCGCCATTTGAGGGCCCTCGGGCTTACGCTTTGCGTATGACTGACTCCATCGAAGAGCGCCGGCAGGCGCCCTACCTCGAGGGACTCGCGCTCTTCGGCGAGGACCGGCACGAAGAGGCCATCCTGAAGTACGAGGAGTCCCTCGCGGTGGACCCGACGTGGACCGAGTCCATGCACGGCAAGGCCATGGCCCTGATGCAGCTCGAGCGCTACGACGAGGCCATCGAGCTCGGGCTGCGGATCGTCGAGCTCGACCCGAACGACGCCTTCGCGCACACCTCCCTCTCGATCTTCTACCAGCGCAAGGGGCTGATCGATGAGGCGGAAGAGGAGGGGGCGAAGGCCCGCATGATCTCCTGGAAGGAGGAGCTCAAGTCCAACCCGGACGCGCGCCCGCCGGGGCCAGCCGGAAACCTCGACGTCTTCCAGTAGGTCGGGAGCCAGCTGCGGGGCGGTGAGCCGCGGACTCACCGCGGGCCCTCCGCCCCGAGCCGTCCGGTCGTCCCGGACTCAGTCGTCGCTGTCGTCCCCGTCCTCGGAGTCCATCCCGAGGGCCTTGCGCCCCTCGTCGGAGATGAGGTGCGGGGTCCACGCGGGCTCGAAGACGATCTCGATGTCCGTCTCGTCGATGCCGTCCAGGCTGTTGCAGCGGCGACGCATCACGTCCGGGATCGTGCGCGCCTCGGGGCAAGACTGGGAGGTGAGGGTCATGGTGATGAGGACCTTGGGGTCCTCGACCTTGACGTCGTAGAT
>CAJQPT010000139.1 GCA_905480285.1 uncultured bacterium | reverse complement strand
GACGGCGAGGGGGGCGACGAGGGTCAGGGCGTACCAGTCGTGGAAGCGGCCGGAGAGCGTGGTGATCGCGAACCCTGCGGCGGCCCATATGACGATGAGGAGGGCGGCGGATCGGCCTCCGGCGTCGGCTCTGCGCACCAGTACGGCGAGCCCCCCTGCGATCAGGAGTCCAAGGAGGGCGCCGCCGCCAGGCATCGAGGCGCTGATCGCGTGGGCCAAGGAGCTCGCCATGGCGCCCAGCGACTCGCGGCCCGGGGCTCCGGACTCCGCGTGCCCGCCGAGCCCGCCGAGGACCACGGTGCGCGCGACGAGACCGAGGCCGAGGCCCACGGCCGGGCCGAGCGCAGCGCGGGCTGCCGCGGGCAGGTCAACGCCTGGGCGGGTGTAGGCTGCCGCGATCGCGACGGGCAGTGCGATGACGCCGCTCTCCTTGGAGAGCAGCGCGCAGAGGGCGAGGGCTCCGGTCCACCACGGGCGGGCGCCTCGGCAGGCCGCGAGGGCGACGGCCGCAACGAAGAGCACCGCGAGGGCGTCGGCGCGGCGCGGCGCATAGGGGACGACCTCGAGCTGGGCGCGGTGCAACACGTAGATCGCCGCGGCGCTCGCGGCGGCGAAGGCTCTCGCCTTACCGGTGGGGCTGGGCATCGCGTTGGCGAGGGTCCCGGCCAGGAGCCCGAGGAGCGTGGCGGTGACCGCAACGAGGGAGATGTCGGTGCGGGAGTACTGGGTCGGGCTCAGGCCGCCGAGGGCATGGTCCAATCCGAAGCTCAGGTGGACCAGCGGCCGATAGAAGCGGCCATCGGGATAACGCCCACCCATGAGCTCGTCGCCGAACGCGCCGAAGAGGTCGCCCGCAGAGTGGACGGCGGAGGCGGCGATGAGGGGGTAGGCGTCGAACCCGAGGAGGGCGTCGCCGCTCACCGGCCCGTAGGTGATCCAGGCCAGGATCCAGGCCGCGCCGAGGAGCGCCGCCGCTCGTATGGCGATCGAGCGCGCCATCAGCCCCCGTACCCGATGCTCTCGATGCGGCTGGTGACCTCCTGATCTCCGGCCCCATCGGGGTCGGGGAAGACGCCCTCAAGGCGGCCCTCGCCGGCGTCCTGGTCCGTCGGGAGGCGACGCACTGGGCGCGGCCGGCGCTCGATGGACGGTCTGGGGTCCCCCTCGAGACGGGCGGGGATCGGCTCACCCATGAGGTGGTACAGCATCGGCGCGACGTCCGTGAGCTGCGCGCGTGCGCGCTCGCTCGCTCCCTCGATCGAGGGCCCCGCGGTGACGAGGATTCCGTCGAGCGCGTGGTCGGGGAAGGGCTGGGTGCCCACGGACAACGGGGGGCCAAAGAGGTCGGTATAGACCCGCCAGGCCGGATCGAATTCCACGATCAGGTCCGGGACGCGGGCGTCTTGGAGCGGTCCGGGGTAGAGGTCGGCGCCGCGATCGACCCGCCGAACCACTGGGATCCCCGCCGGGAGCTCGATCTCGTGGAGACGCGCTGTGAGCTCATCCAGGACCCCCGGGACCTCTTCCGGAGCGAGGATTCCTGCCGGCTCCCGCCAGGCGACGTTCAGCCGGATGGCGCCGAAGTTCCCCTCGGCGACGTCGGCGATGGCGCGGCTCTTCGAGAGGTCCAGCGTCGCTAGCCTCGCGGCGCGCTGGGACGCCTTGGCCTGCGCCAGGGGGCCCGCGGCCGAGGTACCTGCGGACTCCCCCTCACGCTGGATACTCCATCCGCCATCGACGAGCCATCGGTGGAGGTTGAAGGCCCGGCGGTAGCTCTTGAAGCCGTGGTCGGAGAGCAGCACCACGGTGGTGTCGGGCCCGACGGTCTCGATGAGCCGCCCGAGGATGCCGTCGAGACGCTGGAGTAGCTCCCGGATCTCGGGCCCCCGCAGGTCGAGGTTGGGCCGGTGGCACAGGACGTCGAGGCTCTTAAAGACGAACATGCAGAGCCGCCAGTCTTGCCTGCCCGCGAGCTCGAGTAGCTCGCGCTCCTTGAGCTCGAGCTGACGTCGAACCAGGTCGAGGTCGGCCACCTGATCCTGGCGCCAGACGCCGAGGTCCGGAACAAGCCCCTTGGCGCGGAGCTCGTCAGCGAGGCCACGCGGATGAGCGTACTGCGCGCCGAAGGGACTGAGCATGCCGGCCACCAGCGTGCCGTCGATCTGCTCGGGGGGGTAGGTGATGGGGACGCCCCAGACGTGGCTCCGCTGGCCGCGGGCGGACAGGACTCGCCAGATGGGAGGAGCCGCCACATCGGTGGCGGCGACCAGGCGGACGTCGTAGGTCTCGTCCTCGGTCTGGAAGAAGGAGTAGACCCCGTGGACGCCGGGGCCGACGCCGGTGGAGATGGTGGGCCAGGCGGCGCTGCTGATCGGGATCCTGGTGGACTCCAGGGCCGCCGTTCGACCCCTGGCCATGAGGGCCGCCAGATGGGGGAGCTCGCCCCCGGCCACCATGGGGTCCAGGAGGTCGAAGGTCGCGCCGTCCCAACCCACGACGAGCACGCGGGTCCCGTCCTCGGAGCCGCCGCAGCCCGCGAGCGCGAGGGCGCAGCAGGCGATGGTGGAGAGGGCGGAGCGGGGTCTCATGGCGGGCGCAGCGGCAGTGTACGACCCCGACCCCTCCGGGTTGGCCCGTGCCTCCGAGCCCCGGGGATTCTCCGGTGGCTGCTCGCACCGCTCAGCGTGGTTCGTAGCCTCTTGTCGGCCCATGCGTCTCGTCCTCCACGTCACCCTCTCGATCCTCGGTCTCGCGGCCTGCGGGGGGCCCTCAGCCCCGCCGGAGGGCGTGCCGCCGACGGTGGTGCTGGTCTCGATGGACACCGTGCGCGCCGATTCCCTCTCGGCCTACGGCGGGCCAGAGGGGGCGACCCCCCATCTTGATCGGTTCGCGGCGGGCGCTACCCGCTACGTCTCGAGCTATTCCGCGGCTCCCTGGACGATGCCGAGCCACGCGTCGATGTTCACGGGCCTCTTCCCGTTCGAACACGGGGCGCACTCGTTCCTTCCGGGGCCAGGCCACCGCGGCGACAACGTCTTCGCGCTGCACCCGCGGTTTCAAACGCTCGCGGAGGGGCTCGCCGCTGAGGGGTACGCGACCTGCGGGGTGGTGTCCAACACGGTCTACCTGCGGCCAGGGCTCGGACTCGACGCCGGCTTCCAGCGCTGGGATGTGCGCCGCGAGAGCGGGGCCAGGGTGACCGCGCGGGCCCTCGAGTGGCTCGATTCGAGGGCGGGGGGGGATCGACCTGCGTTCCTGTTCGTCAACTACATGGACGCCCACCGGCCTTACGCCACCGGCGACCCGGAGGCGGACGGGCACGCGGCGCTCGACGGGCTGATCGAGCGCGTCATGGTCTCGAACGAGCCCGCCGGCGACGCGGGGCTCGAGGTCCGTGCGCTCCACCAGCGGGCGGTGAGTCGTCTCGATACGGAGGTCGGAGCTCTCCTCGAGGGACTCCGAACGCGTGGGCTCCTCGAGGACGCGCTGGTCATCATCACCTCGGACCACGGGGAGGCCTTCGGTGCCCACAGCCTCGTCGAGCACTCCAAGGACGTGTACGAGGACCTCGTCAAGGTGCCCCTACTCGTGAAGGCTCCGGGGCAGACGGCGGGTCGAGTGGCCACCGAGCGCGCCTCTTCGGTGGATGTGCCGGGTCTCGTCGCAGGAGCGCTCGAATCCTCGGGCTTCCCGGTGCTCGCCCGGTCCTTCACACGCGCCCCCGGCAATCACCCTGTGGTGGTGGAGAACTACTACAGCCGCCTGCGCGACCTGGAGCGTTTCGGCGATCGATTCCGGCGTCGTCGCGTGGCCATTTACGAGGGTTCAAGGAAGTTCATTCTCGACTCGGCCGCGGCGCCAGAGCTCTACGACCTCGCGGTGGATCCCGCCGAGCTTGACGACCTCGCGGAACGCGATGCGGCGTCCGTGGCGGACATGGCCCGATCCCTCGAGGTGCTCCTCAGCGCCGGCGCCTTCCAGGGCCAGCGGGCCCTCCCCGATCAGCTCACCCGCCAGCAGGCGGATGAGATGAGCGAGCTGGGCTACGGCGGGGGAGAGGGGCGTTGAGCGCGCTCCGGGGCAGCCTTGCCCTCATGCTGCTCGCAGCCTGCGGCGATGGGGGAGCGGCCGCGCCGCCCCACGTCATCGTCCTCTCCCTGGACACGGTCCGAGCGGACCGGCTCGGGTGCTACGGGGGAGATCGCTCGCGGACGCCCAACCTCGACGCCCTCGCGGCGGGCGCGGACCGGTACCTGTCCTGCGTAGCCACGGCGCCCTGGACGCTGCCCTCCCATGCGTCGATGTTCACCGGGCTCTTCCCCTTCGAGCACGGCACCCACGGCTTCCGCGTGGCGGAGTACGTGGACAACGCGCACCCGCTGCACCCCGAGCACCTCACGCTCGCCGAGGGCCTGAGGGCGGCGGGCTATGAGACCGCTGCCTTCGTGGCCAATACGGTCTACCTCGCGAACCGGTTCGGGCTCGCCCAGGGGTTCGAGACCTACGAGGTCCGCCGACAGAACGCGGCGCGTATGACGGACCGGGCGCTCCGGTACCTCGACGATCGAGACCCCGGGGCGCCGTGCTTCCTCTTCGTCAACTACATGGACGCCCATCGTCCCTACGGCATGGCCCCTGCTTCGGAGCTGGCGCGCTTGCCCGAGGAGGAACACCCCGCGATGTTGCTGGAGCGCCTTTGCGAGCGGGTCATGCTCGGTGGCGAGGCGCCGGGGCCGCTCGGGGAGCGGGTCTCGGACCTCTATGACGAGGGCCTCGAGGCGCTCGATCGAGAGGTGGGGCGCCTGCTCGATGGGCTCCGGCAGCGCGGCCTCCTCAACGGTGCGCTGGTCCTCGTGACGTCGGACCACGGGGAGGCGTTTGGGGATCACGGCATCGTGGAGCACGGCAAGGACGTGTACGAGTCCCTCATCTCGGTCCCGCTCATCGTGAAGCGCCCCTGGCAGGTGCAGGGGGCGACGCGGGCGGAGATCGCGTCGCTGGTCGACGTGCCCGGGCTCATCGCCGGGTCGATCCCGGGGACCACCGGGATCCTCTTGCGGCGGGACTTCCCCCGGCTCCCCGGGGATCACCCCGTGGCGGCCGAGGTCCACTTCGCCCGGCCCCGGGAGCTCCTGCTCTATGGCGAGCGATTCCAGCGTGAGCGGACCGCCCTGCGCGAGGGTCGCTTCAAATTGATCGTCGGCGCCGGGGGGATGGAGCTCTACGACCTCGAGGCGGACCCGGACGAGCAGGACGACCTCGCGTCCCGTGAGCCGGCCCATGCTCTGGCGCTGAGGTCGCGCCTGGACTCATTCCTGGACGCCGGGCGGTACAGGGGGGAGCGCCTCGCTCCATCTCCAGCGTCCGCCGCTCAGTCCGTCGAGCTCCGCGTCCTGGGCTACGGTGGTCCGAAGTGAGGCGCTGTGACCCTTGGCGAGGTCCGGGGCTCATGAGAGTGACGTGAGCCGCCGTTTGATGATCCGGCCTGGGTGGGCGACTCTAGTGGTGGACTGAGTCCATCCCCGGCTTGTCCGAGTCCCTTCCCGAATCAAGGCCGACCATGAAACGCTCGCTCTTCCCCCTCCCGGCGCTCGCCGCCACGGCGCTGACGACCACCGCGCTCGCGCTCCCCGCCGTGGCGCAGGGCCCCCTTCCGCCGCCGCCGATCCCGCCGCAGAACCCGCAGACCGCCGAGAAGGCGGTGCTGGGCAAGATGCTCTTCTGGGACGAGCAGCTGTCGAGCGACGGAACCATGGCCTGCGGCACCTGCCACATGCCGGGCCATGGCGGTTCGGATCCCCGGGCCGAGGGCCCCGCGGCGAACCCGGGGCCGGACGGGGTGTTCCTGACCCCCGACGACATCTTCGGCTCCCCCGCGATGCACGGCTCGAACTCGTTCGGTCACTTCGTGGAGGATGGCGAGTTCGGCTTCGGAGCCAAGGCCACCGATCGCTACGCCCCGAGCATGATCGCGGCTGCCTACTTCACCGAGCTCTTCTGGGACGGTCGCGCCTCAGGCACGTTCGTCGACCCGCTCTCCGGAGCGGTCGTGATCCCCCAGGGGGGCGCCCTTGAGGCTCAGTCCCTGGACCCGATCATGTCGGACGTGGAGATGGCCTGGTCCGGACGCTCATGGAGCGACGTCACCGACCGCCTCGCGGACGCTCAGCCCATGGCCATGGCGACCGACCTCACGCCGGACATGGTCTCAGCCCTGTCCCTCAACGGGAGCTATCCGGCGCTCTTCGACGCGGCGTTCGGTACGGCGGAGATCACGCCTGTGCGGATCGCCTTTGCGCTTGCCGCCTACCAGCGCACGCTGATCCCCGACCAGTCAAAGTTCGACCGGGTGATGCGCAACCAGGCCAACTTCACGCCCCAGGAGAACAATGGCTTCGGCGCCTTCCGGAGTCAGGGTTCGCGCTGCAACCAGTGCCACAGCGGCTCTCTGTTCTCGGATCGCGAGTACCACAACCTCGGCCTGCGGCCCATCGGCGAGGACAATGGGCGCCGGGGCGTCACCGGGCAGTTCAGCGACCGCGGTCGCTTCAAGACGCCCTCCCTGCGCAACGTCGACCTGCGTGGGCGCTTCTTCCATACGGGTGCGCCGGGGATCGACAACCTCAACGACGTCATGGTGTTCTACAACAACGACGGCGGTCAGTTCGGTCAGAACAAGGACCCGCTGCTGAACAACCTGAACGTGCCTGGGAACGTCCGCCCGGACCTCGTCGCCTTCCTGCGTACGCTCACTGACCCGCGCGTGGCGAACGAGACGGCACCCTTCGATCGGCCGACGCTCTGGAGTGAGCGTCCGTTCGCCAACCCCGCGTCCCTGCCCTTCGGGGCGGTGGCCGGCGCCGGCGGCTTCGTCCCCCAGATCGTCGCCACGGCGCCGCCGAAGAGCGGCAACGGAGGGTTCCGGATCGGCCTTCATGGAGCCGTCGGCAACACGTTCGCCGTGCTCAAGGTGAACCTGATCTCGATCCCGGGGACCGCGACGGTCACCGACCTGCGGAATGGCCTCCCGCTCGCGCAGACCGTCCTGGGGTCGGGCCCGGGGAACGGCACCGCGACCTGGATTGACGCCGACGCCACGGCGCCGGTGCTCGTCGGGCTGACCTACGAGGCCCAGTGGCTCGTGCGGGACTTCTCCGCCAACAACAACATCGCGCGCTCCACGGCGGTCCTGGTCACGATCGAGTGACCTGCCAAGCGTGAGGGCGACTCCGGGAAGCGGGGCGTCGATCTCTCGAGGTCGACGCCCCGCTTCTCTCATACTCCGGGGGGAGGCGACTCGGTGCTCGACTGGCGCCATGGCGCGAGAGCCCAGCAAGGGCCCAGCAAAGAGCCCGCGAGAGGAGCCCGCGGAGGACCTGGCAGCGGACCCAGCTGTGGACCCAGCTGTGGACCCAGCTGTGGATCCAGAAGGCAGCGCCACCAGCGCGTGCCCCTTGGGCTCGCAGGCCGGCCGGGCACGCAGGCGAGCCCTGGAGGCTGGCGCTCGCCTGTCAGGCGAGGGGCAAGTCGATCGTGATGCGGAAGGTGCCGTCGGCCGTGGCCGCGGCCGCGCGGCCCCCGAGGGCAGAGGCGCAGCCCTCGACGATCGCGAGCCCGAGTCCGACGTGCTGGTCGCCTGCGCTGCGAGCCTTGTCCGCCTGCCAGAACGGCTCGAAGGCGCGGTCGGCAGCCTCTTGGCGGATGCCCTCCGATGGATTCTCAACGATCAGGGTCGCGAACTCGGAGTCAGCGCGGGTCGTCACGGAGATCGTGGACTCCACATCGGCGTGGTCCACCGCGTTGCGCGCGAGGTTCGTGGTGATCCGCCGCACAACGGCCGGCGCGCCGAGACCAAGGTGAGGGGCGCCTGCCTCAGCGTGGAACGCCACGGTGAGGGACCTCGCCTCGAGGGCCTCCCCAAGCTCCTCAAAGGCGCGCTCCATCTCCTCCCGGAGATTCACCCCCTGCGCGTCCTCCGAGGCGGCCCCCGAGCGTCGCAGTAGCAGGAGGCTGTCCACGATCTGCTGGAGATCGAGGGCCGCAGAGAGGTTGTTGGTCAGGACCTCCTCCAGCTCCTCGGGGCTCCGCTTGCGGCGCAGGGCAACCTCGAGGGCGGCTCGGAGGCCAGCGAGCGGCGTACGGAGCTCGTGGGCGATGTCGTCCGTGAAGCGCTGCTCCCGGGCGAAGGACTGCGCGAGCTGGACGCGCGATCGCTCCAGGGCGTCCACGATGGGGGTGAGCTCGATCGGAGCTCCGGCGAGGTGCACCGACTCGTCGAGGTTGCCCTCGCCGATTCCCTCGATGGTCCGGGTCAGCGTTCCGAGGGGTGCCATGCCTCGGCGCACGCTGGAGCGGATGAGGAGGGTGGCCGCGAGCAGAGCCCCGGCGCCGCCAATCAGCATGAGCCTGGCGAGCTCGGCCGACCGCTCGAACTCCTCCTGCATTGGGGCCATCGCGAGAACGAGGAACTGGTCCCCGGGCAGGAAGGGCGGCTCGGAGGGGCGTGGCGCCCGACGGTCTCGGTCGCGTCGGCTGGCTCGGCCTTCCCCACGGCGAAGCGACGCGAGGCCCCTGAGGCGCGGCACGAACGACGCCGTCGCGATGCGGTAATGCCGGCCGTCTTCTCCCACGATCTCGGCGAATTGCAGGCCGGTCGCGGCGCCCTCCTCACCTGCTTCCCGGGACTCGACCAGCGGGACCTTCACCGGCGGAAAGCCCGTGGAGCGGCACAGCTCCTCGGCCTCCCCGGCCCTCCAGCAGATCCAGGCGTACTGGCTCAGCGGGCCGGCCCGCTCGGGTGGGACCGACGCGTTCCCCGCGCGGGTCGCGAAGATCGACTCTGCCACTGCCCGTTCGGCGCCGAGCTCGATGATGCTGGTGAGGCTGTTCTCGCCGTCCGAGCGCGCGCCGCTGCGGTAGGCCTCGAAGATCAACCCCCCGGATCCCAGGATCGTCGCGGTCATGGCGACGGTGGCGCTGACCACCACGCGCCTCTGGATGCTGCTGGCGGCCATCAGGGCTGATCCGGCGCCGTGAGGATGTAGCCCTGACCGCGGCGCGTGTGGAGCACGCGCGGCTCGCCGGCGGCTTCCAGCTTCTTGCGCAGGTACCCGACGTACACATCCACGACGTTACTGCTGGCCTGTGTCTGCTCTCCGTAGAGGCTCAGGTGAGCCTCGGATCGAGTGACGATCTCGTTGGATCTGTGGGCGAAGTACTCGAGGAGGGCGTACTCCCGGGCCGTCAGGTCGACGACCCGGTCGTCCATCTTGACCACGCGATCCGCGGTGCTGACGACCAGGGGACCCACGCGGATCGTGGGTGACTTGACCTGGAACTTCCGGCGTAGCAACGCGCGGGTCCGGGCGATGAGCTCCTCGATGGCGAACGGCTTGACCAGGTAGTCGTCCGCGCCGGCATCGAGCGCCCGGACCCGGTCCTCGACGCTGTCGCGTGCGGTCATGACCAAGATGTGGACCATGTCGCCCGTGGCGCGGGTGCGCTTGAGGACGTTGAGGCCATCGACGCCAGGGATCATCAGGTCGAGGATCACCAGGTCCCGCTCCTGCCCCGCGATGGCCTGGAGGGCCGTATCGCCGTCCCCGGCGACGTCGACGGTCCAGCCTTCATCCCGGAGCGCCGTCACGACGGGGCCGCGGAGTGGACCGTAGTCTTCAACGACGAGGATTCGCATTGGTGCCCACCGTAGCCGGACGTCCGCTGGCCCCGGTCGGTTCCTCTCACCTTCCTCTCACCGACGATCCCGCTCTGGCTCAGCCGAGCGCGGGCCGCTCGGTGGGGGAAGTGGCGGGGTGAGCGACGCAGGACCGCGCTTGAAGACCCAGCCCACCACGAGGATGGCGACGACGCCGAGCCCGAGAGCGAGGGACCACCAAACCTCGACCAGGCCGCCGCCGCGCCTGAGGACGAACCAGCCCCCCAGCGGCAGGGCGATGACCCACCAGGCGAGGAAGTTGAAGACCGCCGGAGGGACGGTCCGTCCCATTCCCCGCAGGATGCCGGCGCCGACGACCTGCAGGCCATCCACCACCTGGAAGGCGGCGGCGATGGGGAGGATGACCGCGGCGATGGCGAGGGCGCCCGGGTCATCGGGGATGTACAGGGAGGGGAGCCAGTGCCTGCCGGCGTAGAGGAGCAGGCCCAGGGCGGCCATGGCGACGCCGCCGAGGGCGAGGGCGAGCTGCGCGCTGGTCTGGGCATCAGCGAAGCGCCGCTCTCCGATCAGGTTGCCGATCCGTGTCGTGGCGGCGAGGGCGATACCGAGCGGGACCATGAACGTCATGCTCGCCATGTTGATGACCACGCCGTGGGCCACGGTGGCCTGGATCCCGAGCATGCCGGCGAGGTAGGTGGTCGCCCCGAAGGCCCCCATCTCCAGGGTCAGGTGGAGCGCGACGGGGATGCCGTAGCGCAGGACGCGGGCGATGCCAGCCCATGAGCGCGACGCTCGGTCCCAGCTGACCCATGCGCCGCGGAGGAGACGATGGCGGCGGACCATCCAGAGGATGGCCAGGCACATGAAGGTCCGGGTGGCCCCGGTCGCGATCCCGGCTCCCGTGATGCCCCACCCCAGCTCGAAGATCAGCAGCCAGTTGGCGAAGACGTTGACCACGTTCGCGATCAGGGCGACGGCGAGCGCCGGCTTGAGGATCCCGCGTCCCTGTAGGTGCTGCCTGAAGGCGATGTAGACGAGGAAGAACGGCGTCGCGAAGGACTGGCTGAGGGCGTAGCGCTCCCCTGGACCGCCGAGCCGTGCTGCGCTCTCCACGTCGATTCCGGCGGCCGTGACGACGTCACCGGACCCAGCGATCCACTCGGCGAAGCTGCAGGTCGCCTCGATGAGCTCGGCGGTCAGGAACCGCAGGCCGATGACAGGGACCGAGGCCAGCAGGGCGACGATGACGCCGCGCTGGAGCGCGCGCCCGAGGGCCTCTCGATCCCGGGCGCCATGGCCCTGGGTCACGATAGGGTCGATGCCCATCACCAGACCCATGCCCGCCACCTGGGTAAGGTGCACCCAGACGCCTGCGAGCAGCGCGGCGGCGACCGCTTCGCTGGACCAGCGGCCCAGCATCAGGAGGTCCACGAGGCCGATGGCCATCCAGCACACGTTGGTGAGCAGGATCGGCAGGGACAGGCGGCAGAGCACCCCCAGTTCTTCTCGGGTCTTGGTCAAGGGCGGCAGCGACGCAGGGAAGCGCTGGGGCGAGGACGATACGCGGTGGGGCCTCTCTCTGCCTGATCCCGGGTGCCCCGACTTCGACAGATCAACGCAAGGGCGCTCACAGGCGCGGGGCTCGGTGCGTACCCTCCTCCCAGATGGACAAGGAGCAGGAACTCGGGCCCCTCCCGCGGGAGGCGGCGGCCGTCCCGGGGGGACGCCGGGATGCGCTCCTGGTCTTCCTCTCCACGCTTAGCGTGGCGCTCATGGGCCTGCTGGTCCTGATCCGGATCTACCCGGACCGCTTCGGGCTCGTCGGCCCCGGGTCAGCCGCCGGCGCGCTCGAGCAGCGGCTGGAGGGGGCGGGTCCAGCGGACCTCCCCCGGCCGGTGTCGGCTCGAGAGCGCGGGGCTCTGACCCTCGCGCAGTCGATCTTCGCCGACGCCTCCCCGTCCGTGGTGCACGTCACCACTCGCTCCCGTGACGTGGAGGGCAACGACTTCGACGCGACCGAGTTCGTCTCAGGGACGGGGTCTGGGTGGGTCTGGGATCGCACGGGTCACGTCGTGACCTGCCTGCACGTCATCAACGGCGCGACCTCCGCGCTGGTCACGCTGGCCGATGGGTCGGAGTGGGAGGCGAAGCTCGTGGGCGTGGACCCCAAGACGGACGTCGCGGTGGTTCGTATCGACGCGCCTCCGGAGCGGCTCGTCCCGGTGCGCATGGGCTCCTCCAGTGACCTCGCGGTCGGCGCCCAGGTCTTCTCGGTCTCCTGCCCCTACGGCCTCGCCCACTCTCTCTCGGTCGGCTTCGTCAGTGGGCTCCGGCGCAGGATTCGATCCGAGTCTGGGCAGTTCATTGACGGTGTGATCCAGACTGATGCTGCGATGCACCCGGGGTCATCCGGCGGCATGCTGCTGGACGATCAGGGCCGCATGATCGGGATGAACGCGGCGATCCACGCGGACTCCCGTCGGCAGGTGGGCGTGGGCTTCGCGCTGCCCGTCGATCGGCTGCAGGAGGTCGTGCCAGCCATCATGAGGTCGGGGTTTCGGTGGGAGCCGAGGTTCGGGTTTGTCACGGCGAGTGACGTGAACAGTGAGGCGCTCCTGGGCAAGATCCGTGACGAGCCGCAGGCGCCGAAGGTTGGCCTGGTGGTGGCCGAGGTCGACGACGGTGGGCCCGCCGCCGTGGCGGGCCTGCGGGCCATGCAAACCGTGCGCTCCGCTGGCCTCGAGGAGCGCCTCGTGGTTCGCGACGTGATCGTGAGCGCCATGGGCCAGGAGGTGCGTCAGCGAGCGGAGCTGACGGCGGTCCTTCGGGCACTCGATCCCGGGGAGGTGCTCGTGCTACGCGTGGCCAAGCCGTCCGGAGAGGTTGAGATCACCCTCGAGCCGGCGGGGCGCACGGCTGGCGAGGCCGGCGCAGACCGCTAGGGACGGCCTGGTGGGCTTGGCCCCACCGCGACCGTGGCGGAAGGGGGGGCTGCGCCCGAGCGGAAGCTCAACGCTGGAGCCAGGCGGGGCGAGGGAGCCGCTCTGCCATGAAGAGGGCCGCGATCAGCTCGTCCGAGTCCCCGATCACCCGCGGGCTCACGTACTCCCAGACGACGTCTCCGCGCTCCCCATCGATCTCGATGGCCCTCCCCTGCGTCGACTCTGCCACCAGCAGATTGCCCCCGGGGAGCTCCTGGACGGTGCCGCAGAAGAAGGAGGCGAAGGCCGAGGGCGGCGCGGCTGCCCACCGCCACCGGATCGCGCCGGTCGCCGGGTCGACCCGAAGGATGCGGGAGGTCTCGGCCAGGCCGCCACGATTATCGAAGATCAGGATGGAGCCATCGCTGGCAACCGAGGGCTCGTGCGGGGCTCGCCAGCGGGAGACGGCGGGACCCCCGGTGAGCCAGGTGAACCGCGCGGCGTCGAGATCGACCGCCACGACGAGGTCCAGATCCCTGAGACAGACCAGCACCTGCCCCGCTTCCACGCCAGGGACCGCGAGCCGTTCGGCCTCCGCCGGGTCGAGGAGGTCGACGGAGTTGGCGTGCATCACGTCGCCAGTCCTCACCGTGAGCTGGTCGAGGAGCTCCGCGTAGGGCGAGGCGGCGAAGGCGTCCCAGAGGCTGACGGCGCTCAGGCGCTCTCCGTCGGCCGAGTATCGGACGACGAGGTCATCGATGACGGGCTCGGCCGGATTGACCCGAGGGACCAGTCGCTCCGTTCGGGTCAGGGCCAGGATGGAGCCGTCGGGCGCGACGTCGAGGTCGTGGTGGACGCGGTCCATCACCGCCCAGCGGAGCGCGGAGTCTCGGTCGACGCAGACCAGCGCCCGTCCGGAGTGGATCGCGAGCAGGTCGCCGTTGCTAAGAAGCCGGACGCGTCGCCACGGCAACTGATGTGGACCGTCCGCGGGCGGCGCGTCCGGGAGGTCGGCGTATGCCCTGGCCCAGCGGTGAACCACCTGCCCCTCCATGGAGAGCAGCACGGCCTCCGCGGCGTCGCCCGAGCACATCAGGTTGAGCCCGTCCTCGGTCTGACCGCGACGCCAACGTAGGCGGCCGGTGGCCGCGGGGGCTGGGGTCGAACCCGGCGCATAGCCGAGCTCTCCGATCTCAACGGCGCCGTGGGTGGACCGACGGAACCCGAAGAGACCTGGTTGGTCCGTGGCCCAGCCGCGCCCGTCGAGGTCTTGGCTGTCGGGCTTCGCAGGCTCTTGACCGCAGGAGGCGAGGGCCACGAGGCTGATGGACAGGAGCCTCTGAAGCCAAAGCCATGGATCGCACGGGCGCTCCGTGGGCGAGCGCCGCTGCCCACCGTGCCGTGTTCCCATACCCACGAAGGGGGTCAGCTCCGGTAGGCCTCGAGGAGGCGGGCTGCCGCGGCGCCGGGGGGGACAGCGCCTTGCCTCACGTCGTGCTCGAGCGCTCGGAGCATGGTCTGAACGTCGCCGTGGTTGCAGAAGCCGGCCATCAGGCGCTCCTCGATGATGGACCACATCCAGCGAGCGGCTTGCTCACCCCGGCGGACCTCCAGCACGTTGGCTTCCTCGAGGGACGCTCGGTGGCGGTGGATGGTCTCCCAGAGCTCCTCCATTCCCGACCCGGTCTCCGCGCTCACGACGACGGTTGAGGGCGTCCAGTGGTCGTCCCTCGGCCTCAGGTAGCGGAGCGCCGCCTCGTGGTCTCGGGCCGCGGCGCGCGCGAGGGCCACCCGGTCGCCGTCCGCCTTGTTGACGGCGAGGACGTCGCCCACCTCGAGGATGCCCTTCTTGATGCCCTGCAGCTCGTCCCCGGCGCCAGGCAGCAGCAGCACCACAAAGGTGTCGACCATGTCGCGCGCGGCGGTCTCGCTCTGGCCGACGCCGACGGTCTCCACCAGCACGATGTCAAAGCCCGCCGCCTCACAGAGGAGCAGGGTCTCCCGTGTTCGCCGGGCGACGCCGCCCAGGGTCGCTGCGCTGGGGGAGGGGCGGATGAACGCACCCTCGCGCCGGGCGAGCGTGTCCATGCGGCTCTTGTCCCCGAGGATGCTGCCGCCAGTCAGGGCGCTGGAGGGGTCGACCGCGAGGACCGCGACCCGGTGCCCATCGTCCACCAGCTGCCCACCGAGGCGTTCGATGAGCGTGCTCTTCCCGACCCCAGGCACGCCGCTGATCCCGATCCGGTGGCTCTTCCCCGTCGCGGGCAAGACGGCCTCCAGGAGCCGCTGCGCCAGGGCCTGATCTCCGCTGCGGGTGCTCTCCACCAGCGTGATCGCCCGGGCGAGCTGGGTTCGATCGCCGGCGAGGACGCCCTCGGCGAGGAGCCTCAGTCGGCTCTCTTCCTGCTCGTTGCCCGGATCCACGAGGGAGAGCGTAGCGCCTTGGCGACGGGACCGGCAGCCTCGGCGACGATCGGCGCTTCGGCTCGCGAGCGGGCTGTGGCGGCAGCATCCCCGTCGCGGGGTCCTCGGGGCCGGTCCCTCGGAGCCGATTCCTCTCGTCCTGTCCCGCATCGCCGGTGGGGTGGGCGGTCCATGGGGTGGCCCGAGCCGAGCTGGACCGTTGGGCGGCTGGTACCCTGACTGGCCGCCTTGGCTTGCCTCGTATCTGGACGCCAGGCCCGGCCACCCCGCACACCCCATGACCCTCTGCCTCACCACGCCAGCGCCCGACCCCGAGGTCTCGGCGAGGTCCCTCACCCGGCTCGGGTTTGAGCCGGTCTCCAAGGGGTCGAGCCTCATGACGGACGGCGCCGCCGTGATCCACGTGGACACCGCCCCTCGCGCCCGCGCCGGCGTCCGGGTATGGCGAGGCGCGCTGGGCCGCGGGGCGGATGAGCTCCTGACACGTCATGGGGCGGCGCCCTTCGACGGCGGCCGTCTTGTCGCGGCGCCCTCGGGGGTTCCTCTGTGGGTGGTGGACGGCCCGGAACCCGAGCTGGAGATCGGCCCGCGTGGGGCACTCCTTGGGAGCTTCGCGGGCATCTCCATCGAGACCCCGAGCCTCGCTCGTTCCGTCACCTTCTGGTGCGCGCTCCTCGACGCGCGCGTCGCAGCGGGTGGCGTGGATCAGGGGTGGTTGACCCTTCGCCGGGACGGGCTGGCAGACCTCAGCTTCATGGGCCCGCTGGCGTGCCCGCACTCCTTCGCGAACCCCTCGCTCACCTACTTCAACGGCGGCCGAAACGCCGGGGTGATCGCCGCGGTCCGGGCGCGGGAGATCCCGGTGTTCGAGGAGGTGGGCGGCACCGACAGCGCACCGGCGGAGAACATCGTCTTGCGTGAGCCTGGCGGGATCGGGTTCTTCGTCTTCAACGACTGAGCGGTCGAGGTCGCGAGCAGCGCCTCGATGGCTCGCCTGTCCCCGTGCTGGGCCTGAAGATCCCGGCCCAGCGGCAGGTTGGGACTCGGTCGGGGCCCGGTCGGAACTGGGGCTGCCCGTCGGATCAGGGCTGGAGCCGGAGCGCACCCAGGGTCTCAGGGACGCCTGAGTCGTCGGTGATCGCCCTGGCAGCGATCTCTCCGATGGCGGGCCCCAGCTTGTATCCGTGCCCTGAGCCGCCGCCCAGGAGCCAGAGTCGGTCGGCTCCGGGGTGCCGGTCCACCAGGAGGTCCGACCGCTTCCTCATCGTGTACTGGCAGACCCGGGCATCGATGAGCGGGGCGTCTGCCAATCCAGGGAAGCGGTGCGCGAGGTAGCTGCGGGCGCGGTCGAGCCGCGCGGGGTCGACCACGCGATCGCCGTGGGTCGGGTCCCAATCGCCGCCGTGGGTGTCCTCGCCCAGCTTGAACCCGCGGCTCAACCCATCGGGGATGCCATACCAGAAGCTGTCGTCCCCGAAGAGCCGGGAGGCGTACTCCGCCCACACGGGCAGCCTCTGGTGTGCCTCCGCTCCGGGCGGGGGACCGAACGAGAAGACGTCCTGGCGCGTGACCTTCAACCGGTCGCCGAGGGCGTCGGGAAAGAGCCCGGCCATCCAGGGCCCAGCGGCGAAGATCGTGACATCAGCGTCGAGGGCCGTCCCGTCCGAGAGGCGAACGCCCTGGCAGTCTCCCTTCCTGTCGAGGTTGGGGTGGGCCGTGGAGAGGAGGGTCTGGCCACCTGCCCGCTCGACAGCCCTCCAGACCACCTCGCAGCCGCGCCGGGCGAAGAGCGCGCCGGCGCCAGGCTCGAGCACTGCCCAGGGCACGTCGGCGACGCAGATCGAGGGGAACCGCGCCTCGAGCTCAGCGCGACCCAGCTCCTCGAAGGGGACGCCGTTGGCCCGGAAAGCGTCGACCGAACCGAGCTCGAACTCTCCGGGCTCGCTCGCCATCCAGAGCACGCCGCGCCGATCCAGCAGGCGCACCTGGGCCTCCGCCTCGAGCTCCGCCCAGAGCTCGAGGGCCCGGGTGACAAGCGGCACGTAGTGGCGCCGCTGACCGTAGCCTCGCCGGATGACACGGGTCTCTCCGCCGGAGCTCGCCCGGCCATTACCAGGACCCCAGGCGTCCACCAGGGTCACGTCCCACCCTAGCCGGCCGAGGTGGAGCGCCGTCCATCCACCGAGCGCTCCGGCGCCCACGATGACGGCGTGACGTCTGGGGAAGCCTGCTCTTGTCATGGGCTCAAGCTTACGGAGATCGTCTCACGTGTCGTCCTCACCGGTACGCCCGTCCGCCACCGCGCGGATGAACCCTGTGAGAGCCCCACGGCTCGTGGCCAGTCGTTCCTTCTCGGTCTTGGAGAGGCGTTTGATCCGGGCCTCGACTCGCTGGGCGAGGGACCGATCGCCAGCCGGGCTGAATGACAGGAGCTGGAGCGGGCCGCGACCCCGGAGCGCCTTGGCTCCGCGGCCTTCGCAGTGTTCGGCGAAACGCCGCTCCACGTCCGTCGCGATCCCCGTGTAGAGGGCATCGTCCGCCCGTCGCACGAGATAGACGCACCAGGATTCGGGGTGGGGAAGACCCTTAGCCTTGGTCGATTGCGGGCAGCTCACATCGCCAAGTGAACCAAAGTTCTGGTCGCGGCGGTGTGACATCCCAGGGCGCCCCGAGGACCCCTTGGGCGCGACCTCCAGCGCGGTCGAGCGTCGGAGCCGTCGGGAAGTCCACGCCTGGGATGGCGGCTCCAGCGGAGCGCCGTATCCTCACGCCTCAGAGGGCGCTGGCCGTGATCCGCTTCGTTGGCCAGCGCGTCGCCTTTTTGGCCTCCAAATATTTGTATTCGCACCATGACTCTCATCGCAACGATTCGAAAGACCGCGCGGGGCACGCTGGTCGCCGCCGCCATCGCACCACTGATCGCCGTCGAGACGGCCTCGGCTCAATACCTCGAGGACGACGGCATGATCGCCATCGAGATCGAGGACAAGGGGCCGAACGGGTGGGCCTCGCCCGGCTCCCCGTCCGGCTTCAGCGGCGACGGGTTCCTCCGCTGGAACGGCCCCAACTACTTCAACAGCCCCGGGAACGCGGTCCTGACCTACCAGATCCTCGCGTCGAACCCGGGTGAGTACATCGTCCGGCTCCGCAATCGGCATGATGACCCGGACCCGACGATGGAGAACGACACCTGGATCCGGATGAACAACGGGCCCTGGATCAAGATGTTCTCCAACAACCCGAGCACGCCGGGCAACTGGAACTGGGAGTCGCGCTTCGAGCTCCCCGGTCCCTCGTACACCGATGCGCGCTTCGATCTCAACTCCGGCCTGAACACGCTCCAGTTCTCGGCACGGAGTCAGGGGTTCATGATGGACCGCGTTCATCTCTTCCTGCCGGGGACTCAGGGGGGAACGTCGCTCGCGACTCCTCTGTCCGCTTCATTCATCGGCGAGAACTACTGCGCACCGGCGACCTTGAACTCAGGCGGCGATTCGGCCCGGCTCAGCGCGGTCGGCTTCGAGGACCTGGGAGCCAACGACCTGCGCCTCCGCGCGGGACGGTTGCCTCTTGGCGCCTTGGGGATGGTCCTCGCATCGCAGACTCAGGGCTCGACGCCCAGGGCCGGGGGCAGCCAAGGGACGCTCTGCCTCGACGGGTCGGTGCTCCGTATGGAGTCCACTCTCTTCAACAGCGGGACCAGCGGCTTTCGCGAGCTCGAGGTCGACCTGAACTCGTTCCCGCCGCCCTACAACGGCGCGGTCCTCGCGGGTCAGACCTGGAACTTCCAGGTCTGGTTTCGCGACGCGAACCCGCAGCCAACGAGCAACTTCTCGAACGCCACCAGCGTGACGTTCGAGTAACCGCATCCTGCATCAGTGGGCGCGGCCCCCCGGCAATGCATTCGCCGGGGGGCCGCGCTCGTTGTTGACGGCGCGAGCTGCAGGCGGCGGCTGTCCCGAATCGTGGTCGGTCGCGCCCAGGATCCCAGGGGCCGCTCGCGGGCGCTGGCCGCTCCCGGTTAGGGTGCGCCTATGAAGCCTAGGGAACGGGTGGGGAGCGCGAAGACGTCCGACGGAACGGAGCTCGAGCTCTTCGAGCACGATGGGCATCACG
>CAJQPT010000138.1 GCA_905480285.1 uncultured bacterium | reverse complement strand
TTCGAGGCGGAGCTTCTCTTCACCGTTCCGCGGGACGAGATGGGGTCGTGGGTATGCCTCGCCCGTGATGATCGAGGGGGCCTGTTCGCCAGCGATCAGGGGGGGAAGGGGATCTACAGGATCACGCCCGCGCCGATCGATGGCATCGGCGTGACCGTCGCCGAGAAGCTCCCCACGGAGGTGTCCGGGGCCCAGGGCCTGCTCTGGGCCTTTGATTCGCTGTACGCCAACGTCAACGGGCAGGGCCTCTGGCGCATCCGCGACACCGACGGGGACGGTGAGCCCGAGGACGCCACGCACCTCGTGAAGCTCGGTAACGGCGGGGAGCACGGGCCCCACGCGGTCCTCCCGACCCGCGACGGCAAGGGCATCTACTTCATCGCCGGCAACCACACCCTGTTGCCTGAGATCCAGGGCTCGAGGGCTCCGTCCAACTGGGGCGAGGACCTCTTGCTGCCTCGGCAGTGGGATGCCCGCGGTCACGCCCGTGGGCGGCTGGCGCCCGGCGGCTGGATCGCGAGCTCCGGACCGGACGGGGAAGACATCGAGGTCGTGAGTAGCGGCTACCGCAACCAGTACGACATCGCCATCAATGACGACGGCGAGATGTTCACCTACGACGCGGACATGGAGTGGGACGTCGGCATGCCGTGGTACCGGCCGACCCGGATCTGTCACGCCACCAGCGGCAGCGAGTTCGGATGGCGCAGCGGCACGGGCAAGTGGCCCGAGCACTACGAGGACTCCTTGCCCCCGACCTACAACATCGGGCCCGGCTCCCCCACGGGGCTGCTGTTTGGCACCGGGGCCAAGTTCCCGGCGCGCTACCAGCGGGCGCTGTACGCCCTCGATTGGACCTTCGGGACCATCTACGCCTTCGAGCTCGTTCCGGACGGCGCGAGCTACCGCGCCGTGCGCAGCGAGTTCGCCTGGTCGAAGCCCCTGGGCGTGACCGACGCGACCATCGGCGCGGACGGCGCCATGTACTTCACGGTCGGCGGGCGCGGGGCCCAGTCCGCGCTGTACCGGGTCACCTACACCGGGGCTGAGTCCACTGCTCCGGTGAGCGGGGCGGACCCCGAGGGCGCCGAGGCGCGCGCCTTGCGACGCTCACTCGAGGCCTTCCACGGCGGCCCGAACCCCGCCGCACTCGACGCCGCCTGGGGGCACCTCGGCTCCCAGGACCGCTTCATCCGCTTCGCCGCGCGGATCGCGGTGGAGAACCAAGAGGTCTCCAGCTGGGTCGCGGCAGCGCTCGCTGAGTCGGGGCCGCGGGCGGCGACCACGGCGCTCTTGGCCCTCGCCCGTCAAGGGCGCGAGGGCGACATGGCCCCCCTCCTGGCTCGGGGCCTCGAGCTTTGGGACGCCGGTCTCGGTGGCGAGGACCGGCTCACTCTCCTGCGCGCCTTCGCGGTCGCGATGGCGCGGAACGGAGGCCCGGAACGGGGTCTGCGCGCCGAGCTCGCGAAGCGCCTCGTGGCTTATGCGGCGGCAGGCCCGGCCGACGGGGGCAGCGCCGCGCTCGTGGACGTCGAGGTCGCTCGATTGCTGACCTACCTGGGTGAGCCGCGCGCGGTGACCTTCGGCATGGAGATGGTGCGGGCGCCCGGCGGGGACGAGGAACTACCGCTCTGGGTGGAGCTGCTGGATCGCAACGACCGTTATGGCCCGCCGATCAAGGCCATGATCACGGATCGGCCGCCGATCCGCGGCATGGAGGTGGCCTTCATCCTGCGCAACGCGGAGCAGGGATGGACCCCCGAGCTACGCCGGGAGTACTTCGCGTTCCTGAACGAGGCGGCGGGTCACTCGGGGGGTGCGAGCTATCCGGGGTTCCTTGAGAACATGCGCGCGGACGCCGCGGATCGACTGACGGTCAAGGAGCGCCAGTCTCTGGCGGAGCTCCTCGGGCTGTCGCTGGTGGCCGGTCCGCCGGAGGGCGTCACGCCGCCGAAGGGACCGGGACGCAAGTGGACCACCCAGGACGCCGTGGCTGCGGTGGAGGGGCACCTCACCGACCGTGACTTCGCGGCCGGAGTCAACCTGTACCACGCCACCTCGTGCAGCTCGTGTCACATGTTCGCGGGGAAGGGGGGCGCGATCGGACCCGACCTCTCGACGGTTGGGAACAAGTTCGCGCTCAAGGACCTCCTCGAGTGCGTCATCGAGCCGAGCCTCGCGATCTCCGATCAGTACGGGTCTCAGCTCCTGATGGACCATGAGGGCAACATCGCCGAGGGCATCGTGGTGGAGGAGGGCGACGAGTACGTGGTGTACCCGAGGGACCCGGGCGCGGACGCCCTCGTCTTTCACCGCGACGAGGTCAAGGTGCTCAAGGAGTCGAAGGTCTCTCAGATGCCCGAGGGATTGGTGGACGGCCTGAACGTGGAAGAGCTGCGCGATCTGGTCGCCGTGCTCCTCTCCGGCGGCAACAAGAAGGCCAAGTACTTCAAGCAGTGAGGTCGATCAGCAGAGAGGCATCGGCGGCAGCCCGCCTCACGGCGAGCCTCCTCACCTGGGTCACCGCAGCCCTGTTCTGGGCGTGCCCCGCGCTCGCCGTGGGCGGTGAGGCGCCGGAGGTCGCGGGCGCCGCCGGGTGCCCCAATGTCCTGCTCCTGATCTCCGATGACCAGGCGTGGTCGGACTTCGGCTTCATGGGTCACGAGGCCATCGAGACGCCGCGCCTTGACGCGCTGGCGGCGGAGGGGCGCACCTTTCCGCGAGGCTACGTGCCGACCGCCCTTTGCCGGCCGAGTCTGGCCACGATCATCACGGGCCTCTATCCGCACCAGCACGGGATCACGGGGAACGACCCGCCGAAGGGCGTCGCCCGCGAGGAGATGCTCCAGCTGATCGCCGCGACCGAGACGCTGCCTGATCTCCTGCGCCCGCTCGGCTATGAGAGCCTGCAGACGGGCAAGTGGTGGGAGGGCAACTGCCAGTGCGGTGGCTTCAGCGAGGGGATGACCCACGGGGACCCTGGACGCGGCGGTCGACATGGAGACGTGGGCCTCGACATCGGGCGCAAGACCATGGCGCCGGCGCTCGACTTCATGAGCCGCTGCGCGACTTCGGACACGCCCTTCTTTCTTTGGTACGCGCCCTTCCTCCCGCACCGTCCGCATAACCCGCCGACGAGGCTCTTGGAGCGCTACCTCTCCGAGGGCGTCCCCGAGCCCATCGCCAGGTACCGCGCCATGTGCACCTGGTTCGACGAGACCTGCGGCGAACTGCTCGATCACGTGGACGCCATCGGCGAGGGCGAGGACACCCTGGTGATCCTCGTCACCGACAACGGGTGGATCCAGCGTCCCGAGGCGCAGGGCTATGCGGCGCGGAGCAAGCGGACCTCGTACGAGGGGGGCGTGCGGACGCCGATCGTCCTGAGGCAGCGGGGCTCCATCGAGCCCGCGCGCCTGGAGGTCGCAGTGAGCAGCGTGGACCTCGCCCCGACCATCCTCCGTGCCTGCGGCGCGGAGGTGCCGGCGCAGCTACCTGGGGTGGACCTGCTCGCCGAGGGCGGCCCGGCACCGCGGCCGCTGTTCGGGGCGGCCTTCACCCATGACGTGGTCGAGGTCGGCGTGCCCGCGCGGAGCGTGCTCTCCCGCTGGGTGATCGACGGGGAGCACAAGCTCATCGACCACAGCGACGGCGACGTCGCGGACGAGCTCTTCGACCTCGCCGCGGATCCGTGGGAGCGGGAGGCGCTGCGGGATACGGCGCTCAGCGATCGGCTGCGCGAGAAGATGAACGGCTGGTGGGACCCGCCCGCCGCGCGCCCCAACCTTCTCGTGGTGGTGACGGACGACCAGCGCTTTGACCAGCTCGGCGCGGCGGGACACCCGCACCTCAAGACCCCGGTCATGGATGGCCTGGCCGCCCGAGGGCTGCGCTTCGAGAACGCCTTCGTCACCACCCCGATCTGCGCGGCGAGCCGCGCGACCATCCTCACCGGGCG
>CAJQPT010000137.1 GCA_905480285.1 uncultured bacterium | reverse complement strand
CCATCCCGGGCAGTTCACCCGGCTCGATCCAGCGATATCCGAGCTCAGGGTCGAGCTTGACGGGACAGCCGGTGCGCTTGATGAGCGCCTTGCCCGCAGCCGTCCGCTGCCTCCGAGCTCCCCAGTGCGTCAGCCTCCGGTGCCCCTTGAGCACCCGGAAGCCCAGCTCGCTCGCGTACATCGAGTAGTGCAGGCGAGTGCGCAGGCCCACGCCGCGGTCGCGGTGGGCGTCTTGGTGAACAGAGAAGGACATCGGCCGGATACCTCAGGGAATGCCCTAAGGATAAACCCGACCTCAGGACACCTCAATGGGCGTAGGCATCTTTCGGCTGTTTCGACCCTCGCAGTTGCCACTGGATCCAGAATTGGTTGCGAGCCGTCCACGGAAATGGACGCTCACCCTGCCTGAGGGGCGAAAAATAGGGTTTGAAGCGCTCTGGAGCCGCGGCTTCCAGCGCCGCGAGAGACTCCTCAAACCCCTGGACCATCGCGACCCACCGGTCCATTTGGGGCCCGGGCTCCGTGTTCGGGGGTGGGACCATCGTCGATCCGTACTTCAGGCGGCCCGAGAGGGTGAACAGCACGATGTCCGCCTCGAGGTCGGATCGGTGCTCCAGCGCCCGCTCCATGGCCTCCACGAGCCGCTCGGGGTCGTCTCCCGCCCGCTCGAAGAGGAAGCCCCCCACGCTCTCGACCAGGTGCCCTGGGGCGGTGGCGTTGAGGTGCGCCCGATCCGGCCGGAGGTAAGACGCGGTGGACGCTCCGAGGAGGACGAGCACGAGGCCAGCGACCGAGGAGGAGAGCGCCGGCCGCCAACGCGAGAGCCAGACGCCCAGGCTGATCCAGGCGACCGGGTGAAGCGGGAGCATATAGCGATAGCCGTTGACCCCCTTGAGCGGCTGGCCGTGGAAGCTCCCGAAGACGTAGCTCAGGGTCCAGAGCACGGGGTACAGCGCGAGCGCGAGCTCCGGCCTGACCTCCCGGTCGCGGAGCAGGGCCCGGAGCGCGCCCCAGGAGACCACCGCCCAGGCGGACACCGCGAGCCCGAGCAGCAGGAACTCGATGGCGCGCCCGGCGCCGCCGAGTTCCGGCAGGAACATCGAGTGCGGCAGGTAGCCCGTCACCAGCTCGACGAAGGTGCCCAGGGCGCTGGCGAGCGAGACCTGAAAGTGACCGGCTGCGGACTTGCCATAGACGCCGAGCCCTTGCCAGTCGTGGGTCAGGTTGTAGACCCACCAGGGTCCCAGGCCCACGACGACGCCCAGGATGCGCACCCCCATATCGGCCCGGAACCAGGCCCGACGATCCCGAAGCGCCTCGACGATGAGCAGCGCGGCGAGCCACAGGGCGAGCCCGTAGTGGAACCAGAGCGAGAGCCCGGCGAGCACGCCGACGCCGAAGGCCTCGGGGAGCCTGCGCTCCTCCCGGAAGACGTGGCGGCTCCAGAACAGGAGCAGCGCCATGGCGAACGCGTTGGCCTCCACGTGGGAGGCCCAAGCGAGCGCCCCGACCATCGCGTACCCCGGCGAGGGGACGCAGGCGAAGAGCCCCGCGATCCACGCCGCCCGCCGCGAGAAGAGCCGGTCCACGAGCAAGAACAGGCACGCGATCGTGACCCAGTCGTACAGCAGGTTCGGGAGCCGCATGGTCAACGGCGACCCGCCGAACACCGCGAAGCTCACCGCGTCCAGTCCGATCGTGAGGAGCGTGCCCCCCTGGAAGTGTCCCTGCTGGTAGTCGAGGTACGGCACGAGGGGCCCATCGACCCACTCCTGGGCGGCCATGCCGCGGCGCCATTCCTCGGTGTCCGGGAGGCCGCCTGGGGAGATCTCCTCGGGCGGCATCGCGATCAGAGTGAGCTTGATCAGCGCTGCGATCAGCAGGAGCAGCGCGACGGCACGTGCCCTCCCCGCATGCAGCGATCCGCCCGGGGCGCCTTCCTCGATCTCTTCCGCCATACCTTCCCGGGGTCAAGCCCGGGGTGAGGGGCCGAGGATATGGAGTAGCAGAAGCAGGAATGACGCGGATTCGATAGCTTCTCTCCCCCCTCGCGTGGTTTGGCTCAGCCTCCCACCGTGGGTTGCCTGACCCCCCGCAGCACCGCTCATGGCTCCCCAATCCGTACTCGTCGTCGAGGACAACCCCGTCCTGGCAGAGGCGATCACCTTTGCGCTCAGCACCTTTGGCTGGAGCGTGACAGGGCCCTTTGCGACCAACGAGGCGGCCCTCGAGGCCATCGAAGCCGAGGGGTTCCAGGCGGCGATCCTCGACCTGGACCTCGGCTCCACGCTCTCCGTCCCCACCGCAGAGCGGCTGCGTGAGCGCGGCATCCCGTTCCTGTTCATGACGGGACACGACGCCGCCGCAGTGGTCCCGGCCGAGTTCAAGGACGAGCCCTGCCTGGTAAAGCCGGTGGAGCCCGAGCAGCTGGTTGAGGCCCTCGAGGCCCTCACCAGCGGCACCTGAGCGAGCCGCGCCCGGCCCCGCCAGGGCGTGTGGGGCTTCGCGAGCTCCGGCTCAAGCGGAGCCGCTCCCCGAGCCGATTGGAGACGGGTGTGCCTCTCCGAAGGAGGCCTCCCCATGGCCATGCCTCACCGCACAACCAGCGCGACGCGCCGCGGCTTCACGATCCTCGAGCTGCTGATCATCCTCGCGCTGCTCACCATCACGGCGAGCGTCGGTATCCCCGCGTACTTCGCGCGTCCCGCCGTCACCCTCGACAGCGCCGCGCGCCTGCTCGCAGCGGACATGCGTGAGGTCCAGAACCGCGCCGCTCTCTACAGGCTCTCCCTGATGGTGGAGTTCCCCGAGGACGGCACGGGCTACCGTGGCATCAGGGAGGACGGCAAGCCGCTGCACTCCCCCTATACCGACGGCCCCTTCGTCCGCGTTTACCCCGCCGACGCCGTCTTCGAGGGCGTTCGAGTCCTTGAGGTGAGGTCTCCGCAGGGGAACCGCGTGACCTTCAGCCCCAGGGGCCTGGCTGCCTCGACCGCCTCCATCGTCCTCGGGTTCGACGGCGACACGCGGACGATCCGCATCAGGAAGGACTCCGGCCTCGTCGAGATCGACGACATGGACGACCCCTGGTACGACTCGGGCCTCTAGCGGCTGGCTTCCCAGGCCTCGAGCCCACCGCGGACCGCGAAGACGTTCTCGAACCCGTGGCCCAGGAAGTAGCTGGCCACGTCGAGGCTCCGATCACCGTTCGCGCAGATGAACACGATCCGGCGGTCCTTGGGGAGCGACATGTACTTGTCAGAGGCGTCGTAGTCGAGGGGCTCGGCTCCCTCCGCTGCCGCCTCCGTACGCTCGTCGGGAGTCCGGACGTCCACGAAGGAGAAGTCCTCGCCTGAGGCCGTCAGCCCGCGCACCTCGTCGGGTTGAACCTGGCGATCCCGGTCCATCGTCTCCGCCCGCACGATGGTCTCGACCATGTCCTTGAGGTCGAGGATGTTGTGGTCCTTCGCCACCTGGGCGAGGGTGTCGGACGGCTGGAATCCGCATGCCGAGCAGCCCCCCACGTGATAGCGCTGGAACAGCGCGCGCTGGGCGGCGGGTGCGACGGAGAGGATCTGCTCCATCGTCATCTCGGGGGTGATCGTGAGGCTCTGGTCGGTCATCGTGTCTTGGCGGTCAGGAGTGCGGCGGGAGCATAGTCTACGGCCGGCCGCATCCCACCCGCCTGAGCCGGGTTCGCTTCCTCTGGCCGCGGATTGCCCCGTCGTGAGCACATTCCGGGGGCGCGCCGCGCCGGCGCGGGGCTGCTCCAGCTAACCTCCCCCCACCCAGCGACCGAGGAAGGCCCCGCCCGAAAGGGCCTCCGGCGCTGGAGACCCGACCAGAGAGGAATGCCAGTGGCCCAGGCCAAGATCAAACCCCGCGCCGAAGACTACGCGCAGTGGTATCAGGACATCATCCAGCACGCTGACCTCGCGGAGCCCGCGGGCGTCGTCAAGGGCTGCATGGTCATCAAGCCCCACGGCTATGCCATCTGGGAGGCCATGCAGGCCGACCTCGACCGGCGCTTCAAGGACACCGGGCACAAGAACGCCGCGTTCCCCATGCTCATCCCCATGAGCTTCCTCGAGAAGGAAGCCGAGCACGTGGAGGGCTTCGCGCCGGAGCTCGCGGTCGTGACCCACGCGGGCGGCAAGGAGCTCGAGGAGCCGTACTGCATTCGGCCCACGTCCGAGACCATCATCGGGCACTTCTTCGCGAAGTGGATCGACTCCCACCGCGACCTTCCGCTGCTGATCAACCAGTGGGCCAACGTCATGCGCTGGGAGCTGCGCACGCGCATGTTCCTGCGCACGAGCGAGTTCTTCTGGCAGGAGGGGCACACCGCGCACGCGACCCACGACGAGGCGAAGGAGGAGGTCGCGCGGATGCTCGACGTCTACCGCGACTTCGCGCGCGACATGATGGCCATGCCGGTGGTGCGCGGCATCAAGAGCGCCCACGAGCGCTTCGCCGGCGCCCTCGAGACCCTCACCATCGAGGCCATGATGCAGGACGGCAAGTCGCTGCAGTCGGGCACCAGCCACGACCTCGGCCAGAACTTCGGCAAGGCCTTCGACGTCACGTTCCAGAACGCCGAGGGTGAGCGCGAGTACGTGTGGCAGACCTCATGGGGTCTCTCGACGCGCATGATCGGTGCCCTGATCATGACCCACTCGGACGACGACGGCCTCGTGCTCCCGCCGCGCCTCGCACCGATCCACGTGGTGATCGTCCCGATCTACCGCAAGGACGAGGAGCGCGACGCGGTCCTCGAGGCGGCAGACCGCATCGGCGCCGAGCTGCGCGAGGATGGTCTGCGGGTCGAGGTCGACAAGCGGACGGGCATGAAGCCCGGGGCAAAGTACTACGAGTGGGAACGCAAGGGCGTCCCCATGCGCCTCGAGATCGGCCCGCGCGACCTCGAGCAGCGCGCGGTCATGAGCAAGATGCGCCTCGCCGAGCTCGACGAGCGCGGCCGCCCCGTGAAGGAGGTCCTGCCCTGGGACGGGCTCGGGATTGAGATCGGCAAGCGCCTGGACCGCTTCCAGGAGGAGCTCTACGAGCGCGCCCTCAAGATGCGCGAGGAGAACACCCATCTCGTGGACTCCTGGGACGACTTCGTGGCCGCCTTCGAGGGCTCCAAGAGCTCCTTTGTCTACGCCCACTGGGACGGGACGACCGAGACCGAGCTCGCCATCAAGGAGGCCACCAAGGCCACGATCCGCTGCATCCCCCTCGAGGGTGAGGGCCCGCCGGTGGAGGCCGGGACGTGCATCAAGACCGGGGCGCCCAGCGCCCAGCGCGTGCTCTTCGCCAAGAACTACTGAGCACCAGCGGACCCCTGGTTCACGAGGAGGCCCCACCGCGGCGACGCGGAGGGGCCTCCTCCGATGGAGCCCAGGTGCCGTCCGCTCGCCCTCTCCAGGCCGTCGGCAGCGGCCCAAGGGCTGCCCAGCCCCCGCTCGAGCTCTGGCCTCCATCGGAACCGGGAGCCGCCCGTCCTGGCCGAGCCGCCGCAGTGAGCCGCTGCGCCAGCCAGGCTCCCTCCTGTGGCCCCTCCCGCGGCCCTTCCTGGGGCCCCAGCTGCGGCCCCTTCGGACACCGAGCTCACTCCCCGCCGGGACCGGCCACACCGGGGCAGAACCACGGACGCCTTGGGGGTAGAATGGTCCGCCGCTTCCCGCTCCAACGCCGTGATCTTCCTCTGTCTCTCCGCCGCCGTCCTGCTCCTCGGCCTGCTCGTGGAGACCGCGGCCCGTCGTCGGGACGGCAAGCGCTGGCCGCGCCCTGGCCGCGCCATCGACGTCGGCGGGCATGGCCTGCACGCCCGGGTCTTCGGTGAGGGAGAGCGCCTGGTCGTCTTCGAGGCGGATGAGGGCGCGTGGTCCTCGCACTGGGGCCGACTCCCCGAGGAGCTGGGCAAGGTGGCGACGGCGGTGGTGTACGACCGCGCGGGGTTGGGCTGGAGCGAGAGCGGTCCCCCGCCGCGTGACGTCGAGACGCTGGCGCGCGAGCTGCATCACCTCCTGCAGCAGCTGGCCCCCGGGCGGCCCGTGATCCTCGTAGGTCACGGCACCGGCGCCGGCGTGGCCCGAACATACGCCCACCGATACCCCTTCGAGACGTCCGCCTTGGTGCTCGTCGATCCCATGCACGAGGGCTTTGGCGACCTGCTTCGCAGGGAACAGGTCGCTCCCCTCAAGCCCTCGGCCTGGGGCATCGGACTCGCCTCGCTGCTCGGACGCTTCGGGGTCTTGAGGCTGCTGAACTCCCGCCAGTCCCCCAACGAGCACCTGCCGCTGCCCCCTTCCCAGCGAGCTGAACTGGACGCCCACGAGCTCGAGCCACGGGTCCGGCGCGCGGCCGCGAATGAGCTGGAGTGCGAGGCCAGGAACGTGGCCTACCTCTCCGGCCTCGCCGCGGTCCCCGAGCTGCCCCTCCGGGTCATCGTCGCGACGGAGACCCTCGACCCGGCGGACACCCCGCCGGACTTCCCGCACGAGGACTACAACCGCCTCTGGGTGGAGCAGAGCGCGGCCTTCCTGGACGTCTCAAGGAGGGCGCAACGCGTGCTCGTGGAAGGATCCGGGCATCAGCTCCAACTCGAGCGGCCCGAGATCGTTCTTGAGGCCATCCTCGACGTCATCGGTGAGGTCGAAGAGGTCGAGGCCCTCCGCGCCGCCGAGGAGTCCTGAGGGTCGCCGGGGAGCGCCTCGACGGTCATCCCCCGCGTCACTTCCTCCCGCTTCGCCCGGACGCCGGCTGACGCCCTTACCATGCGCCAGCGGAACGCCCGCTGCCTCCACTGTTCAGATTGCCCCGCCCTGGGCTCCCCGCCGCACGCCCGCTGGCGCCCGTCCGGAACGACGGGACGCCACCAAGCCGTCCCCCCACCAAGACCCGTCTGATGATGCGCCCCAATCCCCTCACCCGCTTGATCCAGGGGGCGGCCGTGGTCGCCCTCACCGCATGGGGCGGCGCTGCCCAGACCCAGGAGCCGGTCGCCAAGGTGGACGGCCCGCCCACCATCGCCGACACCTCGGCCATGGATCCCGGGCTCGTGCGCCTGCTCGATGATCTCCTGGCGGAGGTCGCGGCCAACCCCACGAGCGCGGAGGCCCGGGCCGAGCTGGGCCTCGCCTACGAGGGCAACACCATCTGGTCCCTCGCCGAGCAGTGCTACGACCAGGCGCTGCAGCTGGATGGCGACGGCACCCAGTGGCTGTTCCGGCGCGGCATCTGCCGGTTCGCCTCCGGGGACCTTGAGCCCGCCATCGCGGACCTGCGGGCGACCGCCGAGGTCTTCAAGAACACCCCCGTCGTCCAGGCCCGCCTCGGTGACGCCCTCCGCCTCGCCGGCGAGCTCGAGGCCGCCGAGGTCGCGTGGCGCCGAGCCATCGAGACCGAGGACCGCCAACCGCAGGTGGTGCGCTACGCAGCGAGCCGGGTCGGGCTCGCCCAGACGCTGCTCGACCTCGAGCAGCCGGAGGAAGCGGTCAGCCTCTGCCGCAAGGCCCTCGAGCTGGCACCTGGCTATCGTCACGCCCACTACACCCTCGGGCTGGCCCTGCTGGAACTCGGGCAAGTCGAAGAGGGAGAGGCCGAGCTGATCGCCGGAGAGAACGCCTATCCCGAGTTCCCGCCAGGGCCCCACACCGCGCGGCTCACCGCTTACGGGCGCGGCTTCGGTCGCCGGATGATGGTCATCGAGATGATCGTGCAGTCCGGAGACCTCGAGGAAGCGAACCGGCGCCTCGCTGAGATCATGGAGAGCCGCGGCGACGAGTACCTCGTGCTCAACCTGGCGTCGCGCGTCGCTCAGCGCAGCGGCGACAACGCCCGCGCCCGTGAGCTGCTCGCCCGCAGCCTCGAGGCCTCGCCGGGCGAGCCGTCGACCCTGACACAGCTCTGCCTGCTCGACCTCCAGGAAGCGGACTCCATCAAGTTCCAGCTCGGCAACATGCAGCAGCAGGCCAGCCAGGGCGTCGCCGTCGATCCCGCCGTCGTCACCCAGCTCCAGGAGCGGGGCCGAGAGCTCTGCGCGTCCGCCCTCGCCAGCGCCAACGCCGCGGCCAGCGCCGCGCCGACGGTCGGCTCACTGCACTACTGGGTTGGCGTGAGCCACCAGACCAGCGCGAGCTTCGCGGCGGACCAGAACGCCATGGGCCAGTCTCTTCAGACGGCCCTCGCGTCTTTCCAGATGGCGCTTCGCCTCGGCTGCACGGAACCCGAGTTCAACATCCAGCTGGCCAACCTCTACGCGCAGATGGGGCGCCCGCGGGAGCTCCTGCGCTACGCCCTCCGCCACCTCGACACCGTCCCGCGGGACCCCGCCACGCTCTCGACCGTGATCCAGGCGCTGATCTCCAATCAGCGCTCCGCGGAGATACGCCCCTACATCGAGCGCCTGCGCGCAGCCGGCACCGGACAGCTCCCTTCCCTCCAGTTCTGTGTGCAGGCCTATCTGACCATCGGCGACTTCAGCGCGGCCGAGTCCGCCCTGGCCGAGTTCGAGGCCGCCGGCCCCGGCAACCCGCAGGTCGCCCAGTTCGTGACAGCCGTCCAGGCCCACATCGCGCAAGAGCGCGCCAAGACCCCCCCGCCCGCCGAGGGTGGCGGGCGTCCCTGAACTCCGCCCCGCCCGCCGTTCGACCCAGCGCCACCACACTGTCCTCCCCTTGACGATGATCACCTCCGTTTCGCTGCTCGCCCTGCTCGCTCCCGCCGCCCCCGCCGCCGCGCAGGAAGCCGCCGCGCCCCCCGTCTGGTTCAGGGAGGTCGGCGCCGACGCCGGCGTCGACTTTGTCCACCTGGCCGACCGAACCGACCGCCACCGCTTCCCCGAGATCATGGGCGGCGGCGTCGCCCTGCTGGACCATGACGGCGACGGCGACCTGGACATCTACCTGGTCCAGGGGGGCATCCTCGGCGACGCCGCGGAAGGGGTCGAGCGCCCCGGCAACCGGCTGTTCCGGAACGACACTGAGGCCGGCGGACCGCTCCGGTTCACCGACGTGACCGAGCAGGCAGGGGTCGGCAACAACGAGTACGGCATGGGCGTCGCCTGCGGAGACTTCGACCGAGACGGTGACACGGACCTCTTTGTCACCAACGTCGGCCCGAACGTCATGTATGTGAACAACGGTGACGGGACCTTCACCGACAAGACCGCGAAGCTGAAGGTCGGCGACCCCCGCTGGGCCACCAGCGCGGCCATGTTCGACGCCAACGGTGACGGGAAGCTCGACCTCTACGTGGTGAACAACCTCGGCTGGTCCGACGCGATCGAGATCGAGTGCTTCAACTACTACGGGGAGCCCGACTACTGCAGCCCGAACAACTACAACGCGCCCTCCGCCGACCTCTTCTACACGTTCGGGCGGCTCGGCTTCACCGACGCGACCCTGCGCACGGGCATCGACGCCGCCTTCGGCAACGGGCTCGGCCTCGCGGTTGGTGACTCCGACCTCGACGGCGACCTCGACGTCTACGTGGCGAACGACGCCACCACCAACCTGCTCTGGGTCAACGACGGTCGAGCGCTCTTCGAGGACCGCGGGATCCGCGCGGGCTGCGGCCTGAACGGCAACGGCACCCCCGAGGCGGGGATGGGCGTTCAATTCGTCGACCTCGACGAGGACGGCGACCTGGACCTCTACATGACACACCTGAGGCGGGAGACCAACACCTACTACCGCAACCGCAACGGCAAGTTCAGTGACATGAGCAACGTCACCGGGACCGCCGGCGTGAGCATGAAGTTCACGGGCTTCGGCATGGGCTTCCAGGACTTCGACCTGGACGGGACCCTTGACCTCTACGTCGCCAATGGCGCGGTCCAGGCCTGGAAGGAGGGCGAGCGCTTCGACCAGAACGACGCCTACGCGGAGCCCAACCACCTGTTCCAGGGTGCCCGCAAGGGCAAGCGAGTGACCTTCAAGCTCACCCAGCCCGCCGGAGCGACCGCTGAACCGCTCCTCGGAACGAGCCGCGGCGCGGCCTTCGGAGACCTGGAGGGAGACGGCGACGTGGACATCATCGTCGTGGACCTGGACGCCCGGGTGAAGGTGCTAGAGAACGTCGCCCCGAGGGAGGGCGAGGCCGCGAGCTGGGTCGGCTTCCAGGCGACCTCCGGCAAGAAGAGCGCCATCGTGCACGGCGCGACGGTCTCCATCGCGCGCGGCGACGAGGGCAAGCGCCAGTACCGGCAGGCCAACCCGGCCTACAGCTACCTCTCGAGCAACGACCCCCGGGCCCACTTCGGACTCGGCGGCGCCTCGACCGCGAAGGACGTTCAGGTCCGGTGGCCGGACGGCACGGTCGAACGCTTCGGAGATCGGCCGGCCGGCCAGTACCACGTCCTCGCGAAGGGCGAAGGCCAGAAGCAGTGAAGCACCAGGCGCCGCCCACCTGGCGGCGCCGTGACCATCATGGGCACCCCTATCCCCACCCCCACACACGTCACCGCGGTGCTCTTCAGGGAGGCTCCCGCGCTGGAGCGCCTCTTCGAGGTCTTCCGCCGGCTCCCTGATAGCAGCGACGTGGTCCTGGAGACCACACACGTCCGGCTCGACACCCCCGCTGGTGTGGTGCACGCCTCCACCTTCGGCGCCCCCTGGCCGGACATGGACCCCGAGTCCCTCGCTGAACTCGGCGGCGTCGGAGCTGGCCTCCACCCCGGATCGCTTCAGCGCGCCGCGGACCAGAGCGTCGTCTGGCCAGGCGGCGCGTTGGCAGCGGACGCACACCAGGGCTTCGTCCACCTGATCATGGCCGAGGGCACGGGGACTCCGCAGGCACAGGTGGAGGCGCTGGAACGCCTCGCCCTCGCCATGCTGGCGGACCCCGCCAGCCTGTGCCTCTTCTTCCCGTGGGGCGAGTCCCTGCGCGACGGCCACGTCATGGGCAACATCCGCGCGGCCGCCGTGGAACAAGGCGCCGTCCCCCTGCAGAACTGGGTCAACGGTCGGCTCGCGCAGAGCGGCGAGGGCGCGGTGATCGCGGACCTCATCGGCCTCGGGCTCGTCGGCCTCCCGGACACCGAGGCGGTCTTCCCCGATCGCCCTGACCTGCCCCCCTACGAGGTGCTCGGGTTCCTGCTCGACATCGCGCACCACCTCGCGCTCGAGGGCGGCGCCCTCGAGGAGGGTGTCGTCTACGAGGGCCCCGGCGGTCTTCGATGGCGAGCCGGCCTGGACGTCGAGTCACAGATCGAGCCCGCCCGCAAGCTGGTGCGCTGGATCCCGCTCGCTCCTGGAGAAGGGGCGGCTTCGACCGACAGCTCGGAGACCAGCCAATGAGCTCCCCCGACAAGAACATCGAGCACTTCGGTGCGACGCTCGCCGCCCTCGACCAAGAGGTCAACTGGGACCTCGTCGCCACGGTCTACTGCGACGGTGACTCCGAGGGCTTCTTCGACGACGAGCGCCGGAACGCCGTCCTCGACGCCGGGCTCAAGGTGGCCTCAGACCTCGGCGAGGCGCTCGAGCCCGGAGGGCGCTCGCTCTACGTCGGCGCCGCGGTGGCCGAGCTCGCGCCGATGCTCTTCGAGGCCATCGTCCTCGGCCGGCGCGTGGTCTGGAAGGCGCTGCCCTCGGTCGAGATGGAGGAGCTGACCCGGGCCCTGCGCGCGGTCTCAGTGGAAGGGCGCTCCGCGCTCCCGATCCCCAAGACCGAGCCGTGGCTCGGCCGCGAGCTCGGCCGCTGCGACCACGTCTGGATGACCAGCGTCCTCACCGACCCGGACGCCTTCCCCGCCCTGCATGACGCGCTCTATCAGCGCCAGGGCACCCCGGAGGCGGTGGGCGGTGGACACCCCAAGGAGGAGCGCCGACGAGCGCGAGAGCTCGTGGACGAGGCCCTGGTCGCGTCGGGAGAGGGCGCGGTCATCAGCACCTCCGACGAGGAGGTCCAGGTTTGGGAGGCCGCGGCAGAGGACTTCGGTCTCACCCTCGAGGTCGCCCCCACCGGGCGGATGTCCGGGGTGGTCGGTGACGTCATCCGTAGGGGCAGGCTCCGCCGCCGGGCCTAGCGCATCAATTCGAACCAGATGCAGCCACGCTGCGCCCAGGCCGCCCTTTCCCTCCTGTGACCCGCGCGCTCGGGACGAGACATAGGGAAGGAATGGCCAACGGCAACAACGCGAATGACCCTGGCTCCGCTGACGGGTCCGAGGCTGGGAACGAGCCGGGAGCTCCCGAGCGAGGGGCCGCCCAGTACGAGACCGCGCCCGAGCACTTCATCAACCGCGAGCTGAGCCTGCTGGAGTTCAATCGGCGGGTGCTCGCCCAGGCGCTGGACGAGTCAGTCCCGCTGCTCGAGCGGCTCCGCTTCCTGACCATCTCCAGCACGAACCTCGATGAGTTCTTCGAGGTCCGCAAGGCCTCCCACCAGGAGCGCCTCACCCTTCGCTCCAGCAGCATCGGGTTCGACGGTCGCTCGACCCACCAGCTCCTCGAGGACATCGCCACCGAGGCGGCCGAGCTCGTGCGAGAGCACTACGAGGTCCTCAACAACATCCTGCTCCCGCTGCTCGCGGCCGAGGGCATCAAGGTGCTCAAGCGCCAGCTGTGGACGCCGGCGCAGGCGTCCTGGATCAGCGGCTTCTTCGGGCGGGAGGTCGAGCCGATCCTCACACCGGTGGGCCTCGACCCCTCTCATCCGTTCCCCAAGATCCTCAACAAGAGCCTCAACTTCATCGTCATCGTCGAGGGTGAGGACGCCTTCGCTCGCGACACGGGCCTCGGCGTGGTGCAGGTCCCCCGGGCGCTCCCGCGGCTGATCTCTCTCCCCCCGTCCGTGCGCGGCAATGAGCTCGCCTTCGTTCTCCTGTCCTCGATCATCCACGCCCACGTGGAGACGCTCTTTCCCGGGATGCGGGTCGTGGGCTGCCACCAGTTTCGCGTCACGCGCAACAGCGAGCTGTGGGTCGACGACGAGGAGGTGGAGAACATCCTCGAGGCCATCGAGGGCGAGCTCCCCGAGCGCAAGTACGCCGAGGCCGTTCGCCTGGAGGTTGCGACCGACTGCCCGGAGAAGGTCGTGCGCCTCCTCCGGCAGCGCTTCGAGCTGGACGACGCCGACGTGTACCGGGTCAACGGCCCCGTCAACGTCGGCCGGCTGGGCGTGCTCCACGACATGGTGGACCGTCCAGACCTGAAGTACCCGCTGCTGACGCCGCGGGTCCCGCGGGCGCTCGCCAGAGCCGAGGACCCGTTCGCCGCGATCCGGGAGCGGGACATCCTCCTGCACCACCCCTACGAGTCCTTCGCCCCGGTGATCGACCTCGTTCGCCGCGCAGCCTCCGACCCCGATGTGCTCGCGATCAAGCAGACCCTCTATCGCACGGAGCGCAACTCCGCCATCGTCGCGGCCCTCGTAGAGGCGGCCCGGAACGGGAAGCAGGTGGTCGCCGTCGTGGAGCTTCGAGCGCGCTTCGATGAGGCAGAGAACATCGACCTCGCCAACCAGCTCCAGGAGATCGGCGCCCAGGTGGTGTACGGCATCGTGGGCTACAAGACCCACTCGAAGATGACGCTCATCGTCCGTCGCGAACCGGACGGGCTTGTGCGCTATGTCCACATGGGCACCGGCAACTACCACGCGCGGACCGCGCGGTCGTACACCGACCTCGGCTTCCTGACCGCGGACCCGCGCATCGCCGAGGACGTCCACCAGGTCTTCCACCGGCTCACGGGGCTCGGTGCGACGCGGCCGCTCCAGCTCCTCCTCGACGCGCCCTTTACCCTCCGCCAGGAGATGCGGCGGCGCATCGAGCAAGAGGCCGAGCACGCGCGCGCAGGCCGCCCCGCGCGGATCATCGCCAAGATGAACGCGCTCACCGAGGTCAACACGATCCGAGCGCTCTATGACGCGAGCGCCGCCGGCGTCAAGATCGACCTCATCGTCCGCGGAGCCTGCTGCGTCCGACCGGGGCTCCCGGGAGTCTCCGAGAACATCCGGGTCCGCTCGGTCCTCGGCCGGTTCCTCGAGCACTCGAGGCTCTTCTACTTCGAGGACGGCGGCCGCCGCGCAGTGTTTGCGTCCAGCGCGGACTGGATGTCTCGCAACCTGTACCGGCGCGTGGAGACCTGCTTCCCCATCCTCGACCCCGAGCTCAAGAAGCGGGTCATCGAGGAGGACCTGCTGATCTACCTCGGCGACCACGTGGCGGCGTGGGAGCTCCAGGCCGACGGGAGCCACGTGCGCACCGGGGGCGACCTCGATCCCCAGCAGGAGATCCTGCGGAAGATGGGGCTCCTGGGCGAGATGAACGACGGCGATGGGGACCTCCCCACAGGGGGCGATCACGGCCTCCGATCGATCTAAGGCCCCCCCAGCCGCTAAGATCTCGCCCCTGCCGCTCGCCCGGCGCATCAACGTTCAGCGTACTCGTGATCCAGCGGCCCTCTCCCTGGGGCGCCTCCCCCCAGCCGCCACGTACGACGCGGCGCCAGCCTCCTGATCCACATGTCCAACGACATCCAGAAGCTCGACCTCGAATACAGCGCTGCGGGCGCCACCTGCAAGAGCTACCTCGCGCTCCCTGCCGACACCACCGCTCCCGTCCCCGGCATCATCGTGCTTCACGAGTGGTGGGGCTGCGATGACTACGTCCGCGGCCGCGCGGATCAACTCGCAGGCCTCGGCTACGCGGCGCTCGCCGCCGACATGTACGGTGAGGGACAGCAAGCGGACGACCCCGAGGCGGCGGGCGCGCTGATGACCGGGCTCATGGGAGACCCCGCCCAGCTCTCCGCGCGGTTCGAGGCGGCCCGAAGCGCGCTCGCCTCGAGGGCTGAGGTGGACGGCAGCCGGATCGCGGCTGCGGGCTACTGCATGGGCGGTGGGATCGCACTGGAGATGGCCCGAGCCGGCGCCGAACTCGCCGCCGTGGCGAGCTTCCACGGAGCTCTCGAGACCCAGACCCCCGCGACCGAGGGGGCGATTCAAGCCAAGCTGCTCGTGTGCACCGGCGCCGCCGATCCCTTCGTCCCGACCGAGCACGTGGACAGCCTGCGCTCCGAGATGGCCGCCGCCGGCGCGAGCTGCGAGATCGTCGCATACCCCGACGTGATCCACGCGTTCACCAACCCCGGTGCGACCGCGCGCGGCGAGCGCTTCGGCCTGCCGCTTCGATATGACGAGGGCGCGGATCAGGACAGCTGGACGCGCATGGCCGCCCTGCTCAAGGACGTCTTCTGAGCGGCGCGGGAGGCGGCCAAGCCCCGTCCGGCCCGGTCACTCTCCCCAGAGTTCTGCGACCGGATAGGGCCCGCCAGCGCGCTCCCAGAAGGCCCCGGTGACAAAGCGAAAGTGCCGATCAAGGCCCGCCAGGCGCTCCAGCTGGGCACCTGTCAGCGTCACCTGCGCCGCGGCGAGGTTTTCGGCCAGCCGCCCCGGGTTTACGGACTTCGGGATGACCGCCGTCCCTCGCTGGATCGCCCAGGCGATCAGGACCTGGGCGGGCGATGCCCCCTGCTCCGCCGCGATCGCGGCGACCGCCTCGTCCTCCAGCAGCAGCGGCTCGTCCTCGCTCTTCATGGCCTCTGGCCGGTCCATGGATCCCAGCGGCGAGTAGGCCGTCGGCAGGACGCCGAGCGCCTGACTACCCTCCACGAGCGCCCGCTGCTGCAGGTAGGGGTGGAGCTCCACCTGGATCACCTCCGGCGGCGAGGCAAGTTGCGCGTGAGACCGGAGGCGCTCGAGGCTGTAGTTGGACACGCCAATGTGCCGCGTGAGCCCGAGCTCGAGCGCTGCGGTCATCCCTGCCCAGGTCTCCTCGAGGGGGACCTCATCAAGGCTCAGGAAGTCCTCAGGACCGCTCGGCCCCACCACGTCGAAGCGGACGGCGACCGGCCAGTGCACGAGGTAGAGGTCGAGGTACTCGACCCCGAGCGCCTCGATCGAGGCCCGAGCGCCGAGCTCGACATCCTCCTCCCGGTGCCGATTACACCAGAGCTTCGAGGTGACCCAGAGCTCCTCTCTCGAGACGACGCCCTCATCAAACGCCCGCCGCAACGCCGCGCCGATCTCCTCCTCGTTGCCGTAGATCGCGGCGCAGTCGAGGTGCCGATAGCCGAGGGCGAGGGCGGCGTAGACCGCCTCCCCCACATCGCCCCGGGCTGACTTCCAGGTCCCCAGCCCGAGCAGGGGCATCCGGTCTCCGTTACTGAACTCGTGGAATCTCACCGGTCCTCGTTGACCACCAGGATCAGATCCAGAGACGCGAGGTGCCTCGCCTCCCGCTCCAGGTCCGCCCGCGTGAGCGGGTTCTCCTCCAGCCACCCTGCGCTGAACTGAAGGGAGAGGCGGCCCTCGGAGGCGATGAGGTTCGGGGTCGGGATGGGCCGATCCGAGCGGTCTCGCCGCATGCGGAGGGCGATCCGGAGCAGCGGGAGGAGCCTTCGAATCGTCCGTTCTCGCGCCGGGGCGTGGTCCGTCAATGGTCCGAGCCGCGGGCGCCGCCGCTGCCCGAGGACGAGCGCCGCGATCTCCTGCCGATCGCGCGTGGAGAACCCGGCCAGGTCTGCGTGCTCCACCAGGTACGCGCCGTGCCTGTGATAAGCGGAGTGGGCCACGGCGAGGCCGACGTCGTGGAGTTGGGCCGCCCAGCCGAGCAGGAGCCGATCCGCCTCCGTCAGCTCGAGGACGCCGGAGACCTGATCGAAGAGGCTCTCGGCCAACGCGCGGCAGCGTGCCCCGTGCGCGGGGTCCTGCCCGAGCCGCTCGCCAAAGCTCGCGGCGCTGACCTCGCGGACGTCCTCGTGGTGGATCCGGCCGACCAGGTCATGCAGGACTCCCTCTCGCAGCGCGCCGCTCGAGGGGCGCATGACGTCCACCGAGAAGGCGTCAAAGACGGCCCTCAGCACGGCGACACCCCCGGCGATCACCTCGCGTCGATCCGGACGGAGCCCCTCGAGGTCGAGCGCGCTGGTCTCGCGAGCCGTCTCGAGGAGGTCCTGCAAGCGGTCGAGCCCCTCACGGGTGACCTCGCCGCCCGTCCACCCGTTGCCCTCGAGGATCGAGCCGACGGCGCGGATGGTCCCGCTGGAGCCGATCGCGTGGTCCCAGTTGGAGGGGCCATACCGCTCGGCGATAGGCTCGAGCTCGACCCTGGCCGCGAGGGCGGCCTTCTCGAAGCGCCCGCGCTTCATGAGGCCGTCAGGGAAGAAGCGCTGGCTCCACGTGACACACCCCATGGAGAGGCTGTTGACCTGTGAAGAGACGAACCGCTGCCCGAGGATGCACTCGGTGCTGGCCCCGCCGATGTCCACGACGAGCCGCCGGCCGTCGTCATCTCCGAGGGTGTGCGCCACCCCCAGGTAGACCAGGCGAGCCTCCTCGGTCCCAGGGACGACCTCGATGTCCACCCCGAGGGCCTTTGAGGCTTTGCGGAGGAACGCCCCCCGATCCCGGAGCTTGCGGAACGTCGCCGTCCCCACGGCTCGGACCCGGCCGGGAGGGACACCCTGGAGCCGCTCGGACATGCGCTCGAGGGTGGCGAGCGCGCGGGCCTGAACCACGGCGTCGAGCTGACGGTCGTTCAACCCCTCCGCCAACGCGACGCGCTCGCGGAGCTTGTCCACGAGGAGCGGTCGGCCGTCCACCTCCCGCGCCACCACGAGGTGAAATGAGTTGGAGCCAAGATCAACCGCCGCCAGCGCCGACGGGTCGTGCTCGTCCCGCACCGTCACGCGATCAGGGAACGCAGGCGCGCGACGCGCTCCAGGGCGGCGCCCGACTCCAGGGCGCTGGTCGCAGCATCCACGCCCTCGGCGATGGTCATACACCGTCCGCAGGCCTTCAGCATGAGCGCGGCGCTGAGCAAGGTCGCCTTGCGCGCCGGCCCCGGCTCACCCGCGAGCACCGCCTGCACCAGGTCCGATGCGGACTGGCAGAGGACAGGGTTGTCCGAGGAGCCCTGCCCATCCTCGGCCGGGCCAAAGAGCGGCAGCTCCGGCTCCGCGGCGTCCTCGAGGCCGAAGTCTGCGGGTTCCACGGTGACCGAGACCAGGTGGTTCCCGTCCAGCTCGATGCCCCGGGTCCGCTTGGTGACGAAGGGGACCACGCTGCCTTCAGGGCCCTGCAGGGCGACACCTCGTCGGTGCCCGAGGCCCTTGAGTACCTCGACCGCCGCGCCGAGCACCGGCCCGCGCTGAGCGCCAATCAACATGGCGGAGCCAGGCGGCGCGATGAGCTTCTCGAGGGTGGAGAGCGGCGTGCGGACGATCATGTCGCCGCGAACCTTGCGGAGCGAGAGGAGCGGCGGGCAGAGCCCCGCCACGGAGACGGTCGCAAAGCCCCCCTTGGTGATCCAGTCCTCCGCCTCGGTGGAGTCCCAGGTCATGGAGAGCCCGAGGCCTTCGAGGACATTGGCCGCGGTCAAGCCGCGCCGGGGCGGGACACAGCGGTCCGATACGATGAGCACTCGCGCCCCGGCGGCCGCCGCGACGATCCCGGCCGCCACCTCGAGGGGCGGGATCGTGTCGTGTCCATCCTGAGGGGGAGCCACGGTCACCAGCCCGCTCATGCCCATGCAGGGGATCCGCGACTGGGCGCGAGCCGACATGGCCATGCCCATCAGCTCCTCCGTCGATACGCCCTTCCAGCGCAGGGTCACGAGGAACGAGGCGACCGTCGCGTCACTCTCGGACCCGCTCAGGATCGCCGTGAAGGCCTGGGCCGCCTCTTCTCGGGAGAGGTTGCGAGGGGGCTTCGGGCCTGTCCCGAAGGAACGCATGAGGCGGCGGAGGACCATGGCAGAAGTGTAACGGCTCTCCTGGCCCGTCTGCGCGTTGCCTCCACCCTAACAGCGCACGGCCGGCGTCCCGCGAAGTGCAGGACGCCGGCCGCGTCATGGGAACCGGAGTCGGTCAGGCTCCGGCGGTCTGCTCGGTGTTCTCTGACTCCTCAGACTCCTCGGGGTCCTCCGACTCTTCGGGATCCTCGGGATCCTCGGGGTCCTCGTTGGCTTCCGGCTCCTCGCCGCCGGATTCTTCGATCACCGGCTCCTCACCAGCGTCCTCCGCGGGCTCTTCCTCCGGCGCATCCGCCGGCGCCTCTTCACCAGAGTCCATCCTCTCCGCCGGCGCCAGGGCGGTCTCCGGACGCGGTCGAATGTGTGCGAAGAACATCTCGGCCTGCTTGTCGTAGACGATCTCGCCGTCGACGATCGCCCACTGGACAAAGGTCTGATAGTGGAGCAGGTCGCCGTCCGTGACGATCAGGTCGGCGTCCTTGCCCACCTCGATCGAACCGATCCGGTAGTCCACACCGAGCACCCGGGCGGCCTCGATCGTGATCGAGCGCAGTCCCGCGAGCTGGGGCAGTCCACCGCGGATCGCGAAGCCCGCCTCGATGGGAAGGTGGAGCAGGTCCTGTCCAACGATGCCACCCAGCGAGATACCACGTGAGGCCGGGACGACCACCACGTTGACGCCGTGGCTGTAGAGCGTCGCGGCGTTCTCGATGCTCGACCCGCCCTCGCGGAGCAGCGACTCGTCCTTCGGACGGCGCGTTCTGGGAGTCACGATCGCCGTGGCCCCGGCGCGTCCGAGCTCGTCCGCGACGGTCCAGCCCTCACGGCAGCCGTTGATGATCGGGCGGAAGCCGTAGCGCTGGGCGAGTTGCGCGATCTCCAGCAGGTCCGTGCGATCGTCTGCGTTGAAGCGCGGCCTCACCTCACCCCGCAGGATCCGCAGGGACTTCTGGTCGACGCCCTTCTTGGACGGCTCCTTGGCCTCCTTGTTGGACTTCTTCTCCTGCTCCCAGGCGCGGTAGGCGCGGATGTAGTCCGCCGCCCCCTTCAGGTCGCCCTCGACCTTCAGCTGCCCCTGGGGGTTGCCGTTGGAGTAGCTCATGGTCTCGAACGCCGAGCTGCTGACGACGAGGCCGTCCACGTGCCCGCGCTTCAGCTTCGCCACCGAGTTGCCGTCGACGGCGGTGGTGATGCCCGCCGCGAGCGCGAGGGTCATGTTCTGGTTGTAGGGGTCGACCGAGTCGTCGAGGTTCCCGCTACTGCCGAAGAGCCCGAAGGAGCCGACGGCGATCAGGCCAGGGTAGACCCGCATCCCGGAGACGTCGACAACCTCGGCGTCCTCTGGGACATCGACGTCATAGCCGAAGGCGCCGATCTTGCCGTCGCGGACGAGGATGGTCGCATCACGGAGGACGCCACCGAGGCCGGTGTGGATCTCTCCGCCGACGAGGGCCAGGACCTCCTCCTTGTCCTCTTCAGCCTCAGCCTCCTCGGCGGGCTCATCGTCGATCGAGACGTTCGCCAGCGCGGTGGGCGCGAGAAACAGGGAGGCCGCCATGAGGAGCCACGTGGGCCGCGAGGTGCGGCGCTGCTGGTTGGGTCGGAGGTGCATCACTGGTCCATGTCTCCGCTGACGAACTTGCCGTCGAGCATGACGGCGTCGAGCTTGGTGTCCGGCTGGAAGGGGTCGCCGGAGAAGATGAGGAGGTTGGCGCGCTTGCCCTCGGAGAGGCTCCCGAGCCGGTCGCCCAGCCCCATGAAGGTGGCGGGGTTGTGGGTGATCGCGCGGACGGCGGCCTTGCGGTCGAGCCCGGCGCCGATCATCACACCCACGTCCTCGAGGAACGACTCGAAGCCGGCCTTGGAGTCCGTGCGGGGCAGCAGGACGAGCTTGGCGCCTGCGCGCTCGAACTCGGCCGGCAGGTTCCGCTGGCGAAGCGTGCCGGGGACGAGGGTGATCAGCGGCTCCATGAGCACGAAGCACCCGCGCTCACCGACCTTGTCGGCGACGTGGAAGACGTCGATGTCCCGCGTGAGCGGGACGCGCAGGTGCCACTCGAACTCCTCGTCGCCGATGGCATCGATCAGGTGCTCGTAGCTCGCGGCGTTCCGGATGGAGACCAGCGCGCGGAGCTTCCCCTCGCGAAGGTCGAAGAACGGCTGCACCCGGGGGTCCGCGGGGGGCGGGACGAAGGTCTCCTTCGACTTCGACTTGGACGAGGACTTCTTCTTGTCCCCCTTCGCCTTGGCCTGGGCCTTGTCGAACTTCTCGCGCTCCTTCTCGACCTTCTTGAGATGGTCATCCGCCTTCTTGAAGCCGTCGCGCAGGTTGCGCTTTGCGCTGCTGTTGTTGCGCATGACGACCTTCAGGTAGACGCCGTCCTCGACGATCATCTCCTCGGCGGAGTCGCCCTTGGGGCGGACCGCGACCGCCTGGCCGGGGATACCCTGGCCGGCGGGGTACTGCCCCACCGTGGTGACACCGTTCTCGAAGAAGGCCTTGTACGCGGCCGACGGGTAGAGCTCCGCGGACGCCATGACCTGGGGCCGTGAGTCGTTGTAGCCGCCCCCCGACATGCCGACGCGAGAGTAAGGGTTCACGAGGCCAGGCATGACGACCTGTCCCTCCTCGAGCTCGATCACGGGGATGCCGCGCTCGACCGGGAGGTCCTGGCCCATGGTGACGATCTCGCCGTCTTCGACGAGGATCACGGCGTGCTCCATGACCTCCCCGTCGCCGAGTTCGACGCGGGGGGCCTTGATCACGAATAGATCTCCCTGGACCGGCGCAGCGGGAGCCGCGGCGATCGGGCCGAGGAGGAGGAGGGGTGAGAGGATCATGTGAGGTAGGTCCTGCGGGACACGCGACACTGCGCCGGCGTCCCGAGGTGTTCTGCTAGAAGAGCTGACCGTCGCGGTCGCGGTCGTACTCGAGGTCTCCGTCGATGAAGACGGAGCGCACGGAGGAGCGGGGGTCGAGCGGATCGCCGTCCCAGAGGACGACGTCCGCGTCCTTACCCACCTCGAGGCTTCCGACTCGATGGGCAAGGTTGAAGGAGAGAGCCGGGTGGATCGTGATCGCCCGGAGCATCTGATAGGCGTCCGCGCCGTAGCGCGCACTCATCGAGCCCTGGAGGAAGAAGTACTCCTCCGCGATCACGCCCGAGTCCGTGTTGAGGGAGAAGAGCGGCACGCCGGCGTCGACGAACTCCGCCGCGGTCCCGACGATCCGACCCTCTCGGCTGGAGTAGTAGTCGATGGTGCGCGGCCCGTGGTTCACCGGGATATCGATGGCTGCGAGCGCCGGGGCGACCTTCCACCCATCGAAGCTCCCGTGGGAGATCACGGCGACGGCGCCGTACTTCACCTTCCACATGCGCGCAGTGTTCACTACGCCCTCGCTGCCGGCGGTGTGGATCAGCACGGGCAGGTCCCCGGAGACCACCCTGGAGAGGTTCTCCAGCGCAGGGTCTCGTCGGCCCTGGCGGTAGGCTCCCAGGGCACGGTCCGCCACGTCGCGCAGGTTCCACTCCATCCCAGCGCGGGTGACGCCCACGTCCGTCGAGTTACGGCGCTGTGGGTTCGAGTCCTGGGCGACCTTGAGGCCCCCCGGATCTCGCACGACGCTGGCCTGGAAGCCGCCAGTGGAGCGTGACTTGTAGACGAGGCCGAAGCCGCCCATGTTGGACCCGCTCCCCGGGATCCCAAAGAGCGTGGTCACGCCGCCGGCGCGCCCCACCTCGATCACGCCG
>CAJQPT010000136.1 GCA_905480285.1 uncultured bacterium | reverse complement strand
ATGGCCGAGGCCATCGAGCACCTCGGTCGCCCCGTGAAGGAGGGTGGGGTCCTGGGCCCAGGCGACGTGGTCGTGGATGGGGTGCAGGAGTCTCAAGGCGCGCTTCCCCGCGGCGCGACGCCGCGAGCCTGGTGTCCAACGCCCCGGGCCAGGGCGGCCATGGCGCGCGTGGGGCTTGAGCTCCCCGGACCGTCCGTGGAGGCGCTGATCGCAGCCAACTCGCGTGAGACCTTCGCGGCGCTGGACCCGCTCCCCGGGGCGCTCGTCGTCACGTCTCAAGGCGCGCTGAGGGCGGCGGTGGAGCGGGCAGGGCTACCACGAAGTGGCGGCGGAGTTCATGGCCGAGCCGCCTGGGTCCTGCGCCGCTCTCTTTGCAGCGCGGGGAGCGGGCGGTTGATCGCCGAGGCATGGGGGGAGCCGGCGGAGCGCTGGAGCCGGGCGGCCCTCGCCGAGGGCCCGGTGGAGGTCCAGCCGCTGGTTGACATCGTGGACGAGTACTCCGTCCACGGGTTCGTTGATGAGGGCGGCGGGGTCCGCTGCGGCGAGCCCCTGCGGTGGCGGGGCCCGGCGCACGAAGATGAGCCCGGCGATGAGCCCGGCGATGAGCCTGGAGAACAACTCCGAGTGGTGCCGCCGCTCAGTGAGGCGGGGTACGTTCGCCTGGTCCGCTCTGGCGCGCAGGTGGGCGAGGCGCTGGTGGATCTTGGGTACTCGGGCCCCTTCGGTGTGGACGCCTTCCGCTGGAGGGGAGCCGACGGGGCGGTGAGCCTCCAGGTGGCGACGGACATCAACGCTCGGCTGACCTTCCAGTTCGCCAGGGGAGCGCCGGAGCTGCTCGGCGCCCTCAGTTCATGAGGAACATCTCGCCGAGCGCCGAGACCATCCAGGCCGGGTCCTTCACGCCGCAGAGCTCACGGGCACTGTGCATGGAGAGCTGAGCGCATCCAACGTCCACGGTGCGCATGCCATGCTTCGCTGCCGTGAGCGGGCCGATGGTCGACCCGCAGGCCATGTTGGTCTTCATCACCCACTTCTGGAACGGGACCCCAGCGCGCTCGCAGGCCATCTGGAAGAGCGCCTCGGTCTCGGCCTCGGTGGCGTAGCGCTGGTTGGCGTTGACCTTGATCACAGGGCCGCCGTTCAGGTGGATGTGGTGATCGGGCTCGTGCCGGTCCACGTAGTTGGGGTGGACCGCGTGGGCCATGTCGGCCGAGACGCAGATGGAGTCCTGAATGCTGCGGAGATAGGAGTCGCGGTCTCCTCCACGGGCCAGGATCAGCCGCTCTGTGACGTCGCCGAGGAGCGGACCGTCGGCGCCGCCCCGACTGGCGCTGCCGACCTCCTCATGATCAAAGAGCGTGACCGCCAGCGGGTGCGAGGGTCCCTTGGCCGCCGTCTCGATCAGCGCCGTAAGGGCGCAATAGGAGCTGCAGAGGTTGTCCAGCCGAGGGGCCGCGAGCATGTCCTTCTCGGTGCCGAGGAGCCCGGAGGGGGTGAGGTCGTGGACCATCGCGTCGTAGCTCTTGATCGCCCCAGGGGCGATCCCGAGCTCCTGGGCGAGGAATTCGGCGAAGGCGCCCTCCTTGCTGTCGCCAACGGCCATGACCGGCGCCATGTGCTGTTGCTTGTCGAGCTTCAACCCCTTCTCTCCGATCGCTCGATCCAGGTGGATGGCGAGCTGCGGGACCCGCAGGATCGGCCGGTCGACCTTGAAGTGGCGCTCGACCAGGTGCGGTCCATCGGAGACGAAGGCACGACCGCTGATCCCCAGGTCGCGGTCCAGCCAGGAGTTCAGCAGGACCCCGCCGTAGACCTCGACGCCCAGCTGGCGGAAGCCCGCCGCGCCTGTGTCGGGGCGGGGCTTGATCCGCAGGTTGGGGCTGTCCGTGTGGGCGCCCGCGATGCGGAAACCGGTGGCGGGATCCAGCTCGGCTGGGAAGTACCACGCAAACAGGGATCCGCCCCGGCGTACGAACCCGCGCTCTGGGACCTCGGTCCACGTCTCGAGCTCATTGATCTCGGTGAAGCCCCCTGCGACCAGGCGCTCGGCCGAGGTGTCGCAGGCGTGGTAAGGCGACGGAGAGGCGTCGATGTAAGACGCCATGTCGAGCGCGACGCGCTCGGGGAATTCGATGATCGACATGTGGATACGGGGAGAGCAGCCGGCTCAGGTGTGCTGGACGCGCGTGACGCCGAGGAGGCGCTCGATGGACTTCATGCGCTTGCCCAGGAAGGGCACGTGCTGGATTCGCGCCACCACCTGCCCCTCTCGCTTGATCGCGAGCGTGCCGCCGCCGAAGGTGAGGAGCAGCTCGAGGACGTCCGGGACCTCGCGGGTCACGGTGCTCCCCAGGCGCGGGATGCTCTGGTCTCTGCCCCAGGGCTGGACGTAGTGGACGAACTCGTTCGGCTCGAGGCGCCAGTAGTTGAGTCGCGGCTGGAGCATGCCCAGCAAGAAGAAGAACAGCAGCGAGCAGCCGACGACGAGGTAGGCGGCGGTGCTGTAGCTCACCTGGAGCGCGGCGATCCAGTGGCCTGCGTCACCCAGGACGGCCCACCCCTTGAGTCTGCCGACGTAGAGCCCCGCGCAGGCGAGCAGTACCAGGAGCAGGACGATGGCGAACTTCTTCTGGTCGAGGTCGGTGACGATCACCATGAGGTTGAAGGTCAGGGCCCCGGTGGCCCACCAGCCGAGCGTCACGGACTGCGTCGCCTCGTCGCCGAAGGACTGGATCACGCCGCAGAGCAAGAAGGCGAGCAGGGTGGGCCAGAAGTAGATGATCATCGGGAAGGAGGCGACCGGAACCGCGTCCTTGTCCTTGTCCGCGTTGAAGGGGTAGTAGACCTCCCAGATGGACTCCTTCTCGATCTTGGCGGGGGCCGAGCCGGCGTCGTTGGCGGTCGAGGGGGGCTCCAGATTGGGGGGCGTGTCTTCGGTCATGGCAGTGGTCGCGCGTGTTTCGGGGATCGGACGGACCCCGCTGGGCCGATGGTACCAACGCCTTACTGGCGAACGATCCCCCGTATTTCATCCGAGCGCTCAACTTCAGCGAGAGGGGGCGCCGGCACGTCAGACGGCCGCATGGGAGCTCGGCGGGGGCCAGCGCCGACTCAGCCCGGACTCGGCGGATGTCTCAGCGGGGGTCTCAGCGGGGGCCTCAGCGGAGGTGGGTTCATCCTGGATCGGTGACCGGGGGAACCTGTGGGATCCTCGTCGATGGCTCCGGGCCTTTGGCCAGGGTCAGTAGACTGCGCGCCGCCCCGAACGCCGTGACCTCCCATCCTCCGAACGATCCAGATCCGCCCAGCGCGGCGTGGCCCCTGTCCGAGGAGGGGCCCGGCGCCGAATTCGGGGGCCTGGAAGACGGCCGCGGCAGGCGCACAGGGGAGCCTGACGGGTTGCCCCGCGATGGCCCCAGGTCCGTGGATGTGGTCACGGCTTGGGAGTCCCTGCAGGGAGATGCGGCCGCGCTCAGGGCGGACTGGGGTTCGCTCGACGGTCAACTGCGGGCCTCGTCGCTGGCGGGGCTTGAGGCGCGGCTCTTCGGCCTTGAGGAGGCCTCGAGCGGCTCCCTCGGCGGCGCGGACTCCGCCCGGCATGCCCGGTCGGTCACCCTCTCTTGGCGGGGGCACCTGGAGCGCAGCGGGTCCTCCGGGGCCTCGGGGAGACTTGGCAGCGCTCTGACCGTCAACCGATCCCGCTGGTTGGCGGCGCGCCGGGCCGAGGCCCTGCTGGAGCCTGAGAAGGTCTTCGCGGCGTTGATGCGAGTCGAGGAGTTCCTGCTCGCTGGCGTTCGGGTCGGGCAGGCGGCATCGGGGTCTCCCTCGGATCCGCGCCGGTCCGCAGACGCCCGCGTTCGGCAGGGCGAGCTCTCGGAGACCCAGATTGACGCCTCGGGGGCCCAGGCCGGTGACTCAGGGGCCTGGACGAACGACCCGGAGCGCCAGACATTCGAGGAGGGTCAGGCGCCAGACGAGGTGAGCATCACGCGTGCCGAACTGCGTCGGTCGCTGGCGAGCCACGCCGCTGCGGGCCGGCTGGATGCTGACCTGCGAACCGCGATGGCCGGGCGCATGGTCGATCACGCGGACGACGCCATTCTGCTCACCGGCGAGGCCACCTCTGCGGAGTGCGTCGGCGTCTTGAGGGAGGCTGAGGACGCCTTGCTCTGGCACCTTGCGGAGCTCGAGGCTGAACCCGGTCGGGACCGCGCGAGGCTCGCTCGGAGGCTGCGCCGGGTCGAGCGCGAGCTCGTGGAGCAGCGCTTGCAGCAGAAGCTTGAGACCCGCTTCGGAGAGGGCCGCGTGGCGCTCTGGGAGCGGATGGTCGTGGCCTCGATCCTCGGGGTCCTGGTGCTTCTGGTGCTCGAGGTGGCCCGGGCAGTTGGGGTCGTCGACCTGGGCCTCCCTGACGTTGCCATGACCGCGGTCGACACGCTCATCTGCGGCTTCTTGCTGGTGGACTTCGGCGTGAAGCTGGCCTTCGTGAGCCGGCGCCGCCTCTGGCTACGCCGGCATATCTGGACCGACTTCCTCCCGGCGCTTCCGTTTGGACTGATCAGCGGTCTGGACGGCCTGGTGGGCGAGGCCGGTCAGGCCAGTCGTCTGTTGCGGCTGCTGCGACTGGCGAGGCTGGGTGCCTACCTGCGTGCGTTGCGGCCCGTCATCTGGTTCGTGCGGGCGCTCGGGTTCCTCCTCCGTGGTTTGGACCGCGTGGTTCGACGCCATGCCGCGGCGCTGGAGATGGAGGTCATCCTCTTTCCGACGCCGGCAGAGCAGCGCGAGGTCTGGCGTCGCGACGCCGCGCTGCGCCGCGGGCTCTCATCCCTGCGACGCTCGCTGGACGCGTGGTTTCACGAGGCCCATACGTCCGGAGACCTTGCGGCACGAGAGGTGCTCGAGGCGGCGAGGGCTGAGGTCCTTGAGGGAGCACTCGAGCGCACCGCGGCGGCCCCGTCAGGGGACCCGGGACGCCGTCGTCACCGACTCCCGCTGGCGGAAGATCTCCTGCGTCAGCTGTCCGAGGTCAGCGGGGAGGAGCTGGTGGAGCAGCTCGGTTCGAGCACGGTGGAGCGGCTCGCGCGGGCGGCCCGATTGGTGGCCCTGTCGCCCCTCAGGTGGCTGCCGGGGCTCGGCTCCTGGGCGGCCCCCGACGCGCTCGGCGCCGCAGCGGCCGAGCATGTCTCCCGCAGTGTGCACGTCCTGGCGGCGGGGCTCCATCGAGCGCTCCGCCGGGTCCTGTGGTGGGCCGACCTCCACGGCACCCTCACGCCAGGTGAGGTGGTCGGGCGGATCGGGTCTGCCCTCGTGGCGCGCACCTCACGCCCCGCCGTCCGCCTCCTGCTGTTCGGGATCCCCTTCCTCGGCGTGCAGCTGGCGCTCATGGCGCTGGACCCCGAAGGCGACGCTGAGCTGAAGAGCTTCGCGGTAATTCGCCTCATCTCCGGGGTGGTCGGGACCGCTTTCTATGTGCTCGGGGGCAGCTGCCTCGTGCTCCTCGCGATCGGGTCATGGCTCCAGAGAATGGCGCGGGACACGACGACCTTTCACGAGAAGGTGGCACGAGCGCAGTTCCTCTACCTGATGGACAGCCTCAAGGCCCGGCGCCATGACGAGGACGCCAGCTTCCTTCGGGATCGGGTCTTTCGGCCCGAGCGTGCGCTTCGGGGTGAGAGCGACGCGCTGGTTGAGGCGGACGGGCGGCGGTTTCACTCCGGGTTGAAGGAGTTTCTCCAGAGCGGGGAACCGCTCCGCTCGGGCGGGGATGGCTTCGATCACGTGGCTCGCGCCCTGCTCCTCTATCGGGATCAGCTGGATGGGGCGTTGCTCGCCCACACCGATACCCGGGCGACCAGCCAGCTCCTCGGGAACCTCGCCGTGCGCCGGTTCGCGGGCGCCTCTGGCCGCGTCACGGCCTCCCGCCTGCGATGGATGCAGAGCCTTGACCTCGAGCGCCGACGGACGTTGGTTCGGGGTCCCTACCTCTGGTTCCATGCCATCAGCCGGTCACTGGAGACTCGCGCGGCGCGCTTGATCGTCGAGTACAACGCTCACGCGATTCCTGAGTCTGACCTGGAGCGGGCCAGCGAAGGGGAGCGAGCCGCGCACCGCCGATGGCTTGACGGCGCGGCCCAGGGGGATGAGGCAGAGGGGCGAGGAGGCGCCGATGGCGACGCGCTCCACGGCGGAGACGACGGAGACGAGGGAGGCGGAAAGCGCCGGCTGGAGCTTCGTGCGGGGGAGCTGACGACGGCCTTCACCGTGCTGCATTTCCTGGACGCTCACGCTGGCCGTGACGGGGAGATCGAGCGGCGCTTCGGCACGGCGGTTGCCGACAAGATGCGGCGCGATCGCAGGGCGCTCGTGCGCTCTGTGTTCGGGACCTACCCCCTTCATCTGCTGCCGCTGGAGTCCCGGGTCCTGAACCTTCGCAGCCTCTACGAGGACTGGCTGCAGGGTGGGAGGGTCGTGGTGCTCCCTCTGCGCCTCGGGCTGGTCATGTCGCGGCTCCTCGCTGCAGGCTTCGGGCGCCTGATCAAGGCCGTGCGAGTGATCCGCCGTCCAGGCGTGGCCCTTGAGTCTGGCCCCGATCACGAGGCTGGCTTCGACGTGGCAGCGCGGAAAATCCAGCGTATGCGGGGCCCCGCGGCCGTTGCAGCGATGGAGCTGCGGGCGATCCTCGACCCGGAGTACCACGGGGTGACGCTCCCGGCAGCATCGTCGGATTCCATGGGCGCAGCGGAATCGAGCGCGGGCCTGGCGGGGGCGGGCGTTCCCTGGCGCGCGCAGCCCTCCGCGGCGCTCGCCGACGCCCGGTTCCTGGGGGCCGACCCGACGTCGATTCGGCTGCTGCGAAGCCTGCGCCGACGGGCCGGCCGGGACGTCGCCCGTCTCGCGGCGTCGCTGCTTGGTGGGCTCAAGGACAGGCTCGCTGCGCGGCTGGGGGTGGATCCCACGGTGGACGCCGAGAGCCTGCGGTGCCTCTACCTGTACGTGCTCTCGGATGCGGATGGAGTTCGCTCCGCGCTGTTCGGAGAGGAGGTGCTGGTGGACACGGTGGTGGACGCGCTGCTGCACGGGGCCAAGCGTCCCTCGGCTCGACCTCGCCTCCGACTCCGGCTGGCGTTCCGGCGCTGGTGGACGAGCGGGGGAGAGCAGCGTGTGACGAGGGCTGCGCTGGCGGGGGGCGCGCTGCCCCAGGGCCCCGGGGAGCGGCTGGACCGCTCACCGGCTGACGGGGCGTCGCCGGAGGCCTCGGACCTCGCTTGGCGGCGACGTCAGGCGCGGAGACGGCTTCGCCGGACGGCGTGGCGGGTGGTGGCGGCGGACGTCGACGGGGCCCGAGCTTGCCTTGTGAGCGCGCTCTCGGGGACCGGGAGCCCCGATCGCCTGGCGGCCGAGGAGCGGCTCGCGTCGGCGCTCCGGCACCCATCGCGCACGACCGAGCAGGTGGTCGCGCTGCGTGCCACGCAGTCGTTGACCCTGCTGGACATCCGGAACTACCGGCGGCAGGTTTGGTTGCTTGGCGACTACGGCGCTGATGGTGATCCTGAGCCGGCGCCGCTACCGGGCGCGGTCTAGCGCCCGCCGAGCAGGCCCTTGCCCAGATCGAGTAGCTCGCCAGCCTGCTCTCCAAGCTCCCCTTCCAGGGACTTTGTCGCCTGGTCCAAGATCTGGTCCATGCCACCCTGGAGGCCCTTCTCCACGAGCTCGATGACCTCATCGGGGACCTGGCCCCGTAGGCCGTCGAGGGCGCTGATCTCGATGTCCTCCAGGAGGCGCGCTCCCAGGTCGGCCACCGTGAACCCGTCCTCACCCGACGCGTCGGTCCAGTCGCGCTCGAGCGCCGGGAGCTCCACGGCTTCGTCCACCGGCTTCACCCCTGGAATCCCGTCCACCTTGAGGCGCGCTCGAATCCCGCTGATCTTGACCCGTCCCACGCGGATGCGCGGCCCGGGGCCTCCGGCCACCTCAGCCTCGGCCGTTGAATCCGACGCGCCTTTGCTTTGCGCGGCCTCGTTGGACCTCTGCGCGAGGCTGCGGACCTGCTCGATCACGGGGGCGAGGTTGCTCCGTAGTCCGTTCTGGAGGATCGTCAGCTCGACGTCCTGGATCTCGAGGACGCCCAGGTCCTTGACCGGGCCGACCAGGGAGCGTGTCCCGACGCCGACCTCGAAGCGTCCGAACGTGAGCAGCGGCGCCTCGAAGCCCTCCGGGCTCTGGATCTCGTAGTCGGAGAAGCCGAGCGTCGTCGTGGTCAGGCCGGGTGAGGCCTTGATGGACCCCAGGGTGGCAGGGACGCCGAAGGCGAACGCTGAGCCCTTCTCGACCGCTGCCTTGGCTGCGGGTGGGACGGTGACGATACCGGCAGCGATCAGGGCGATCACCCCGAGGCCCACGATGACGAGGGGCTTGAGGAGGAACTTGAGCAGGGGCTTCATGGCGTGCGTGGGAGGCGGCGTGTTGGTTGGTGAGGGCGGGCTGAAGCGAGGGAGGGCGACGAAGCGGCTGGCGCCTTGGATCTCCTGGGGGCTAATCCGACCAGCGACCCATGGAGATCATGATTCGCTCGCAGCCGTCGACCTCGCAGCGGCCCCTGCGCTCTGCGTGGACGTCGGTGTGCTCAGGGCAGGTCCACCACCAGTCTCCGCTGCCCTCCACCTCCGCGGCGGAGTATCCGAGCACGCTCAGGTCCGGGCCTGCGATGGCCCCGCCGGCGCCGGTGGCCGTGACAGGGAACGGCGCGGTCACCCATGGGTTTCGCTCCGCAAGATCCGCGAGCAGGACCTTCACGATCTCGGGGTTGGTGGCGATCACGTTGCGTTCCTCGAGGGGGTCGATGCCCACGTGGAACAGCTCGCTGGCGGACGGCATGTGGGGCTTGTAGATGAGCTTCCACTCCCCGTCGGAGACCATATAGAGGAACGCGGCGTCGGGGCGGAACTTGCGCATCCCTGCGTTGTGGTCGTAGCCGTTGATCTGCTCCCCATAGGCGGTGAGGTCGCCTGCGCCTTCGCCCTCGATCCAGGGCCGGAGGCTGACGCCGTCCACCGGATCGGTGAACGGGCTCAGGCCGGCGTAGTCGAGCAGCGTCGGAGCCAGGTCCGCGGTCCTGACCTGGTCCGCAACTCTTGCGCCTGCCGGAACGCCCGGGCCGCGGACAATGAAAGGGACGTGCGTCTGCTCGCGGTACAGCATGCGGTGCATGCCCCAGCGATGCTTGCGCATGCCATCGGTGAGCCCCTGGCCGTGATCGGCGGTCAGGGCGACGAGGGTGTCGTCCGCGAGGCCGGTCTCGTCGATGACGTCCAGCAGCGTCTTGAGGTTCCCGTCCTGATAACGAACCTCCACGGCGTACTCCAGGGTTTGCTGGTCCTGAAGCTCGCCCGTACCTGGGTCATAGCGGAGCCGCTCGAAGTCCTCCGCGTCGGGGAGCTTCACCGGGTCATGGGGGTCCCAGTAGTGGAGCCATAGGAAGAACGGCTGGTCGCCCCCGGCGGCCCCCTTCAGCCACTCCGTGGCCATGCGGGTCGTCTCGTCGGATCGCCGTTGATAGCTCCGAACGTCCCAGCCCACCTTGGTGTCGTTCTTCTTCTTCTTGAGGGTCGCGTCAAAGGACTCGAACTCGTCGAAGCCCTCGTCGAAGCCGAAGAAGGCCGAGACCGGGAACGCGCTGTGGATCGCGGCCGTCCGGTAGCCGGCGGCCTTGAAGGCCGTGGTCAGGGTCTCGTTGTCGGGGTCGAGCTTGAACCCGCTCTCCGCCGCGAGGACCCTGAGGCCATGGTTGTACTGAAAGTTGCCGGTGAGGATCGTGGCGTGTGACGCCGGGGTGAGCCCCGAAGAGCTGGCAGCGTCCTCGAAGAGCGTCCCCGCCGCGGCGAGCTGGTCGACCGCCGGCGTCGCCCCGCTGGTGGACCCGTAGCACGACAGGAAGTCCGCCCGGACCGTGTCGAGGGTGATCAGGATCACGTTGGGACGCGGCGCCGGCTGGGGCTCGCCGCAGCTGGCGAGGCCAAGGAGCCCGAGGAGGACGGCCGCGGTGGTGATCGACGGGGTGCGTGAAGGGTGGGCGTCAGGGGCCATTTGACCTTGGGTTTGGGGCTGGATCATGACTCGTGGGAGCATAGCCCCACCGGCTCCGTACGCGATGGACCCTTCCGGGTGAGCACGAAGCAGCCGGCGGCCCCCAGCGGCGGGAGGGCCACTGAGGCGGAGTGGTCTCTGCGGCTGCATGGCGACTTCGGCCGGGCGAGCTCAGGGAGGCGAGGGGTATTGGTGGCGAAGCGTCGGGCGCCGGATCCTGGTCGATGTCGGGACACTGGGGGCAACTGCTTCTGACGAGCCCTCCGGCGGGCTAGAATTCGGGCATGAAGCGTTCCGCACTCGCCTCGATCTCACCCCTCCGCACCGGCGTATGGGCCGGCATTGCCCTCACGGGGGCCCTCCTGGGCGCCTGTTCAGGTGGTGAGGAGGTCAGCACTTCCGAGGCCACCGTCGTGGTCGAGTGGCACAATCCGCAGCTGAAGCGGGCCAAGAAATCCGAAGGCACCACCCTCTACGGCCAGTTTGTGGGGCCGCGGACCTGGTGGGACGCCTCCGGGAAGGTCCAGAAGAAGGGCCAGTACGACGCCCAGGGCCGGGAGATCGGGGAGTGGGTCGAGTACCACAACAACGACCTCGAGGCCGCCCGGTACCAGTACTCAGACGGCGCGCTGACCGGCCCGACCCAGGCCTGGTTCCCCAACGGCGACAAGAAGCTGCAGGGCCAGTACCAGGGCGGCGAAAAGGTCGGAGACTGGGCGGAGTGGCACGAGGGCGGCAAGGAGTCCTTCAAGGGTTCGTTCGTGGACGGTGAGGCGGTCGGCCTCCACGTGCGCTGGCATGCAAACGGTGAGGTCTATGTCACGGGCGAATACGTCGGCGGCAAGCCGGTTGGGCTCCATCAGGGGTTCAGCCCGAGCGGTCAGCTGCTTCGATCGGGGGAGCACTCAGACGACGGCGAGGTCCTCTCCATGACGGGGTGGCACGAGGATGGCTCCGATGCCCATGTCCTTCCCTTCGTGGCGGGTAAGCAACACGGCACGGAGCGTGCTTGGTGGCCCAGCGGGCAGCCTATGTACGAGAAGATCTGGGAGAACGGCGCCCAGGTCGGGGAGGGGCGGCACTGGCACAACGATGGGAGCCGCCATCTGATCACGAGCTGGGAGGCGGGCAAGGTCACTGGGGTGGTCCGCGAGTGGCACCCCAACGGCCAGCTGTTCATGATGGTCTCTCACGAGTCTGGCCAGCGCACGGGAGTCCTGCGGCAGTGGTTCGAGGACGGATCACCGAAGGTGATCAGCGTGGTTGAGGGCCAGGTCTCCAACGGTCTGCAGCAGGAGTGGTGGCCGAATGGCCGGCGCAAGCAGATCGGCGTCTCCATGAACGGCCTCCGGGAGGGCCCTTGGGCCTTCTGGGACCAAGCGGGGCAGCTGGTGGCCGACCTCTCGGGTGTTTACACAGCGGACCGCAGGGCCAACGGCTTGGATGAGGCGGGCGTGGCTCAGGCCGCGGCCTGGGCGGCTGACACCGCGCCGCAGCCCGCGGCCCAGGACGGGGTGGCCGTGGTGGATCCCCTGGACGAGTACGACGCGCAGGGAGAACCCCTCGGCGGCTGAGGTCGCTGCGCGGCCCTCGGTGCTCACGCAGGGCGCTCGGTCGCCCTGCGACCGAGCGCCCTGCGCAATTTGAGGATGCACGCCCCGTGTCGGTCGCATCGCCGAGATCGGGGAGGAATCGCCTGCCAGCCGGGCCTATGCTGCGCGCTCGCCCTCAACCCACTCCTGCGCCGATGACTCTCCAAAGCCCCGCCCCGAACACCACGAAGACCGACGACGCCGTGTGGGCCTCCATCGCCCGGGAGGAAGATCGTCAGGAGCAGCAGCTGGAGCTGATCGCCTCCGAGAACCACGCCTCGGAGGAGGTGATGGCCGCCATGGGGACCGCGCTGACCAACAAGTACGCGGAGGGCTATCCCGGCCGGCGTTACTACGGCGGCTGCGAGTTTGTCGACGAGGTCGAGGACCTGGCCCGCAACCGTGCCCGAGAACTCTTCGGCTCGGAGCGCGCCAACGTGCAGCCACACAGCGGCACCCAGGCCAACATGGCGGCGTTCATGTCCATGCTGGACCCTGGTGACAAGGTCCTCGCCATGTCACTGGATCACGGCGGGCACCTCTCGCACGGGCACACCAAGAACTTCAGCGGCGTCTTCTACGACTTCCACAGCTACGGGGTGGAGCCGGACACCGAGCGGCTCGACCTGGACAAGATTCGGGAGCAGGCGCTCGCGCTCCGGCCGAAGCTCGTCATCGCCGGCGCGTCGGCGTACTCGCGCCCCATCGACTTCGCCGCCTTCGCCGACATCGCCCGCGAGGTGGACGCGCTGTTCATGGTGGACATGGCGCACATCGCCGGGCTCGTGGCGGGGGGCGCGCACGCGAGCCCCGTCCCCCACGCGGACGTGGTCACCCTCACCACCCACAAAACGCTGCGCGGGCCGCGCGGGGGCATGATCCTGTGCCCCAAGGAGCGCATCGTGAAGATCAACAGCGCGCTCTTCCCTGGCGGGCAGGGGGGGCCGCTCATGCACGTGATCGCGGCCAAGGCCATCGCCTTCCGGGAGGCCCAGCAGGACTCCTTCAAGGCCTACGCCGCGCAGGTGGTGGCGAACGCCTCGGCCCTCGCGGACGGGCTCGTGGAGGCGGGGATCCGGATCGTCTCGGGGGGCACCGATAACCACGTGATGCTCGTGGACGTCGGCAGCGTTGGGCTCTCCGGTGCCGCGGCGGAGGACGCGCTCCACCGCGTCGACATCACCTGCAACAAGAACCTCATCCCGTTTGACGAGCGTCCTCCCATGGAGGCCTCCGGGGTGCGGCTGGGGACCGCCGCGATCACCACCCGGGGGCTTGACGTGACGGACATGGGTCACCTCGCGGGCTGGATCGGGGAGATCCTGAGGGCACCCGAGGATGAGGCGACGATCAAGCGAGTCGCGGGCGCGGTGGCGGAGCTGACCTCCCGCAGGCCGATCTACGCCTAGGCGGCGCTCACGCTTCGGAGCGCTCGTAGCCGAGGTTCCGGATGATCTCGAGGACCTCGGTCCAGGAGGGAAACGGGCGACCGTGGATGCGCTTGTAGTCGTCGATGGCCTGGATGAACTCCAGGACCTCGGGCTCCATCTGATCCGGCTTGCTGGTCGCGGGCTTCGTGGCCTTGGTGGGCGTGTCGCCGGCGGGGTCGTCTTTCTTGGGGCTCATAGGCGGGCTGGATCGAGGGCACGGGGACGGGCGCCGCTGCTCGGGCGCTCCCGTGACTCCTTTCGAACTTCCCGGCCCGTCCGCTTGAGGAGGTCTGGCGTGAGGGTGAGGCGGCTGCGTCCAGGGCCTGCGTCGCTCTCGCTGCGGGCCTGCTGATGCCTCAGAAGGAAACGCCGCCCTCCCTGAGCGCGCGCTCCATCTTCGCGGTGTCCGGTGCTTCGACGATGCCGACCTCGGTGATGATGGAGGTCACCAGCGCGGCCGGGGTCACGTCGAACGCGGGCGCGTAGACCTGGACGTCCCTTGGGGCGGTGCGGTTGCCGAACCCCTCCGTGATCTCCTCGGCGGGCCGCTCCTCGATGGGAATCAGGTCGCCGCTGGCGAGCGAGGGGTCGACGGTGGAGAGTGGCGCGACCACGTGGAAGGGGACGTTGTGGTGGTGGGCCGAGATCGCCACCCCGTAGGTGCCGATCTTGTTGCACACATCCCCGTTGCGGGCGATCCGGTCGGAGCCGACGAAGACCGCGTCAATCTTCCCTTCGCCCATCACTCGCGCGGCCATGCCGTCGGTGATCAGCCGGACCTCGACCCCGGCCTTCATGAGCTCCCAGGACGTGATCCGCGCCCCTTGAAGGAGCGGGCGCGTCTCGTCGGCAAAGACGGCCACCCGCTTGCCTTGCGCATGGGCGGTGTAGATCGGCGCGAGGGCCGTCCCCATTCCGGCCGTCGCGAGGGCCCCTGCGTTGCAGTGGGTGAGCAGTGTCCAGCCGTCCTGGATCAGGGTCGCGCCGTGCTCGCCCATCCGCCGGCAGGTGTCCTCGTCACCCTCCTGGATGGCGCGGGCCTCGTCGAGCGTGGCCTGCTTGAGGGCCGCGTCATCGGCGCCCTCCAGGCCCTCGAGGTGCCTGAGAATCCGAGCGGTGGCCCAGCTGAGGTTGACCGCGGTCGGCCTCGAGGCGTCGAGGGTGCTCTTGGTCGCGCGGGCGACCTCGAGGACCTCGCCCGGACCAGCGGAGCGGATGCCCAGCACCATCCCGTAGCCAGCGGCGACGCCGATGGCAGGGGCCCCTCGAACGGCGAGCCGGTAGATGGCGTCCACCATCTCCGAGACCGTCCTGACCTCGAGCTGCACCTCCTCGAGCGGGAGCCGGGTCTGCTCGAGCATCTGGACGTGACCGTCCAGATTGCCGATCCACGAGAGGGTCTCGAAGGGGAGTTCGATCTTGGCGTTCATAGACAGAGCCTATCCCGTTGGACGGGCCCCTGCCCCGGAGGGGGGGGCCCGGTCTTGACCTCGCTCGGCTTGCGGGTGGCCATGGGTGGGCACAGGTGGCCACGGGCGAATGGGGCACCCGGCAGCGGGCGGCCTTCGGACGGGTCTTCGAGCCGGTCTCCTGCTGGGATCCCTGCTGAAAGCCCTGCTGAACTCTCTGATGAACGCTCTGCTGAACTCTCTGCTGGGCCTCCGAGCCGCCGCGGTGGCTTCTCAGGCGGGGACGAGCTCTTCTCCGGTGATTCGCTCGCACACCTCGAGGTAGCGGGCCGTTACGCGCGCCACGATGGTGGGGTCGAGCGGTGGCGCGGGGTACTCCTTGTCCCAGTCGAGGGTCTCGAGCCAGTCCCGAAGGATCTGCTTGTCGAAGCTGGGCGGGCTGATCCCCACCCGGTAGTCGCCCTCGTCCCACATGCGTGAGGAGTCAGGGGTCAGGGCCTCGTCGATCAAGAGGGGCTCATCGTCCCGAACGCCAAGCTCGAACTTGGTGTCCGCGAGGCGTAGGCCGAGCGGCGCGAGCTGCTGGCGGCCCCGCTCGAAGAGCGCGAGGCAGAGGGCCTTGCCGTGCTCCCATCGATCCTCACCCACGAGGTCCCGGGCCTGGTCGGGGGTCAGCGGTCGGTCGTGGGCCTCGTGCTTCGTGGTGGGGGTCACGATCGGCTCTGGCAGCTCCTCGGCAAGGGAGAGGCCGGCAGGCAGCGGGATGCCACAGATCGTCTGGGACTGCCGGTACTCCTTCCAGCCCGACCCCGCGATATGCCCACGCACGACCCACTCGATGGGGTCTGGCTTGGCGCGGCGCACGATCATGACGCGACCGCGCAGCCGCTCCTTCCAGGACTCGTCGAGCCCCTCGGCGTCATCCACGCAGGTGCTCACGAGGTGGTTTGGCGTCAGGTCACGGGTCCGCTCGAACCAGTGGGCCGCGATGGCGGTGAGCACCTTGCCCTTCATGGGGACGCCCTCGTCCATCACCACATCAAAGGCGGAGACGCGGTCCGTGGTCACGAAGAGCAGATGGTCAGGATCGAGGCCGTAGATGTCTCGCACCTTGCCCGAGGCGATCTGCTCGAGGCCCGTTGGCCGGTCCTCACGGCCCAGATAGACGTCAGTCATGGGGAGAACGATAGGCAAGGCGGAGCCGGACCGCGAATCCCGGGTCCGGGAACGTTAGCCTTGGGCACTCAGGCCCCCCTCTATCGCACCTTGAACCCTGACCGCACTGACCCGCTCCTCGCCCGCGCTGCGGGCTTCCTCGAGGGGTCTGTCATCGCGGGGCCCGTGCGGGTGCCCGGCTCGAAGTCGATGGCGCAGAGGATCCTCGCAGCGGCCTCGGTGGCAAGGGGCCTCACCCGGCTCGGAGGCCTGCCGTCGTCGGACGATGTGGTCGGGGCCCTGCGCTGCGCGAGGGCCCTTGGCGCGCGCTTCCCCGAAGGACAACGACCGGACGATCCCCTGGCAGCGGCGCTGCTGCGAAGCGGTGGTGAGGGCCAGATCGTGGGCGATCCGCCCTCGCCGGAGGGCGCCGCCAGGCCATGGGCCCGGTTGGAGCCCGGAGAGTCAGGGACCTGCGCTCGACTGTTCTCGGCCCTCGGAGCCCTGGCGCGTCCCGAGGGCAGCGGCTCCGAGGTCGTGCCCGCGGGGACCCTGAGCTCGCGGTCGAGCGGGCCGCTGTTTGAAGCCCTGCGCGGGGCGGGTGCGGGGGTCGAGCCCGCGGGCGCCCCGGATCGCTGGCCGGCCCTCTTCACCGCCGCGACGCCGCGGGACTCCGTGGAGCTGCGTCACCCTGTCTCCAGCCAGGAGGTCAGCGGGCTCCTGCTGGCCATGGCGTCCCACGCGGGCGAGCGCCGGCTGCGGGTGCTTGGGCCGATCCCCAGCCGTGGTTACGTGGACATGACGGTCGGGGTCCTGGGCCGGTTCGGGGGCTCCGTTCGGGCCGAGGCGCTGGCTTCGGACACCGCTGGGGAGGCCGGGACACTCTTCACCATCCGCGGGCCCCTGACCGCGCCCGCGTCGCCCTTCGCCTGTGAGCCGGACGCGAGCGCGGCTGCGGTGGCCCTCGCCGCTGGCGTGCTCACGGGTGGGGAGAGGACCTGGGTTGATGGGATCGGGACGGGCTCGCTGCAGCCGGATGTGGCCATCGTCCCCTGTCTCCAGGCGTTCGGGTGCTCCGTCGAGGGCAGCGGGCGCGATCGCCTGGTGGCGACGGGGACACCGAGTCGCGGGGCGCGGATCGACTGCGGGCCGTTCCCCGACCTCGCACCCGTGCTCGCGGCGGTCGCGGCCTTTGTGGCCCTTCGCGGTCTCGGCGGCTCTGCGTTGACTGGACTCGAGACCCTCCCGGGTAAGGAGTGTGACCGGATCTCGGTCCTCGCGACCGGGCTGCGTGCGCTCGGGCTCGGGGTCGAGCAGGGAAGCGCGTCGCTCACGATCAGCGATGAGCCGCCCGCGCCTGGAGGGCGGAGGGAGGCGCTTCAACTGAACCCCGAGGGCGATCACAGGATGGTGTTCTTCGGGGCCCTCCTCTCCCTCTTTGAGGCGCGAATCGTGTGCCTCGAACCGGGCTGCGTCCGCAAGTCATGGCCTGGGTTCTGGAAGGATCTGGCCGTCGCGGGGGGTAGGCTCTGTTCGTCATGACTCCCGAAACCAGCGCCGTCGATCTCACCCAGCCCAAGGGCCCTGTCCTCGTCGTCGGAGGCGCTGGCTACATCGGCAGTCACTGCGTCGCGCTGCTTCAGCGGCGCGGGGTGGAGGTCTCGGTCTTCGATGACCTCTCGACCGGGCACGCGGAGGCCATCAGCGCGCCTCTGGTGGTGGGCAGCCTCGGGGACCGTGAGGCGATCGCCGCAGCGCTCGAGGCCCACCGGCCCTCGGCGGTGATCCACTTCGCCGCCAAGTGCTACGTGGGGGAGTCGGTGACGGACCCGGCGATCTACTACCGGGAGAACGTGCACTACACCTGGAACCTGCTCGAGGAGATGCGGTCAGCAGGCGTGACCGACATCGTCTTCTCTTCCACCTGCGCCACCTACGGCGAGCCCCGGGAGGTGCCCATCCCGGACGATCACCCCCAGGACCCGATCAACCCCTACGGCCGCACCAAGCTCCACATGGAGCACATGATGCGGGACTACTCCCGGGCCTACGGCATGCGCTATGCCGCCCTGCGCTACTTCAATGCGGCGGGGGCAGCCACCGCAGGCGGGATCGGGGAGGACCATAGCCCTGAGACGCACCTGATTCCCCTGGTCCTCGAGGTCGCGCTCGGCCAGCGGGAGAAGATCATGGTCTTCGGAGACGACTACGAGACCCGCGACGGCACCTGCATCCGGGACTACATCCACGTGGACGACCTTGGGGACGCGCACCTGCGGGCGCTGTCTCACCTGCAGGCTGGACGGGGTGATCTCGAGTGTCACCTCGGCACGGGCAACGGCTTCACCGTGATGGAGATCATCGAGGCCGCGCGCGAGATCACGGGCCACGAGATCCCGGCGGAGATCGTGGCGCGGCGTGAGGGGGATCCAGCCATGCTGGTCGCGGGCGGGTCGCGGGCGTTCGATGTCCTCGGCTGGCGCCCCGCGAGGGGAGACGTCCGCGATGTCATCCGGGACGCGTGGGCCTTCCATTCGGAGCACCCGGCCGGCTATGCCGCGGGCTGACCGGGCTGACGCGCCTGGCAGGGCGCCGTCGGCGCCGCCCCTTGAACGCAGGCGACCCGTCGCCTGCGCCGGGTTGCGTCTCCTGCTCACCCTGCTCGTCCTTGGCTCCTGTCGATCCCTGGACGAGGGCGTCCTCGATGACCGTCTTCGCTCGGCCACCGTGGACGCCTATCTCGACTTCATCGAGGATGAGTTCGGGGGCATGTCGTCGTCGGAGACGACCCTGACGGCGCTGCGAGAGGACCATCGCGCGGAGGCCATCGCCGCGTCCAGTCCCGAGGACTTCTATGGAGTGCTCCGCCGCATGGCCGCGGACCTTGACGACCCGCACGCCTCCCTTGTCGCCTCGGAGCGATTCTGGAGCGGACCGTTGGCGACGCCAGAGCGCTGCGCGGTGACGGTCGCCGATGGGGAGGTCTGGCTGGCGCTCCCCGCCGAGTCCGTTCGGACCCCGGCAGGACTCGCGGAGGCGCTCGATGGGTGGCTGGACGGGATCGGGGACAAGGTGGCGGCGGGGGAGCGAGCAGCGAGCGCTCGCCTGCTGGCCCGGAGCGCCACCTCTCGAGCCGGTTCCGGCGCTCCCATGCGCTGGATGACCCTCGATACGGTGGAAGGTGTCTCGGTGAGGTCCCCCCACGGCGCCATGCTGCTGCTTGATGGGGCGCTGGGGTCATGCGTCCAGGTGTCGGGGACGCTGGACGGCGAGGGCGTCACCCTCGGGTTGTTTCGGAACGCGGGGAGAGTATGGGAGCCCGACAAGGACGAGTACGAGGGACCGTTTGGACCGCGGCGGCTGGCCCGGATCCTCGACCCGGAGGTGCCCTTGCCGCGCCGCGCCTGGTCCGTCAACGTCGAGGCCGAGGCGCAGCGCCTCCGGCGACGGCAGATCCTGAGGTCCGCCGCGCCCGTCGGGGGCGTCGAGGGGGCGCTGGCGCGCGAGTACGGTCTCGAGGCGAAGGTCCTGACCTCACCTGGCGGGCGTCGGGTCGGGTACCTGCGGATGGGGGACTTCGAGCGAACCGACTGGCCCGGTGGAGCCGTCCCGGCCGAGCGGGACGAGCAGCTGCTCGAGCGGCTGCGGGCCGTGATGGAGGAGCTCGGGCCCTACGAGGACTGGGTGGTGGACCTGACCCAGAATCACGGGGGCAGGTGGTTGGATCTGGGGACGATGCTCAGCTTCTTCTTGCCGGAGGAGTTCCCGTTGATCCCCCATGAGGTTCGGGCCGTGCGCGAGGGAACCCGCTGGGGGTTCATTCCGATCCTGGAGCGATGGTCGGCGCAGCAGGTGCGCGTCGAGGTTCCCTGTGTGCTCCCCCGCAACTTGCTCGTGCTCGTGGATCAAGGCACCGCCAGCTCCGGTGAGATCCTCGCCTGTTCGATGAGGGCCATCGGGGGGGCGCGGCTCGTGGGGGAGCGGACCGTGGGCGCGGAGCTGGCGGTCACGGCCCTCCGCGGGCCGGACGGGTCGCTCTTCAAGGTCGGGGGCGCTGGCGGCATGCTCGAGCCCTGCGAGCACTTTCAGGCCCGGGGTCTGGAGCCGGACCATTTGATCCAGCTGGCACCGCCTGACCAGGCGGGCCTGGGGCCCTCGGCGAGGCGCGAGGCGCTTCAGCTGGAGGCGTTGGTGACGGCGCTTGAGCTGATCGATGGCGCCCAGCTCTGATGGCTGCGGGGCTTCCTTTGAAGGTCACCTCCCCAGCCGTCGCGGGCCCCTGCCGGCGACGGGCCTGGAGGATTGAGCCTCTGCGGCTGGAGTCTCTGTCGCTGGGGCGACGTGGCTGGATCACTTGGCCGTGACCAGGTGGCTGAAACGATGCCGCTGAGGCTCCCAGCCCATCGGGAGATTGGTCCGAGCTGATGCCCCACGGCGCTTGATGGGCGACTCCCGGGGCGAGGTTCGGCACACTGCGCGCCCGATGCGCCTTCATGACCTGTTCCTCGCTGCGTCGCTGGCCCTCTGTGGTTGCGCAGACCAGTCGCCCGGTACTGCACCGACTCCGGACCCTGCCGCCACCGGAGGGGGGAATCTGGGCGACCTGGATCCGGTCTCCTTCGACACGCTCACTCCGCGACCGCCCCTGGACGCGGAGGGCCCGAGCCGGGAAGCCGGGACCCCAGGAACGGGGAGCAGCGCCGACCCCTCGCGGACGCCTGCCCCGGAGCTGGGCGGTGAGGCCGTCGGGCGCTTCGCGGAGTCGCCCACGGCGGACGAAGCCGGCGGCGGTCAAGCTGGGGACCAAGCTGGAGACGACGCCGTTGCGCTTGATGATGGGCTGACTCGCGCGGTGGAGAGTGCTGTTGCCAAGGCCCTCGACCGGGCGCGAAAGGCCACCAAGGGCAAGGTGCACGGGGCGAATACGACGGTGTCGGTCATGGCGATCGACGCGAGTACGGGCAGGATCCTCGTGCAGCGACTCGCCGAGCACCCGCTGGTCCCGGCCTCCAACCTCAAGCTCATGACCGCCGCGGCTGGGCTCGCGGTGCTTGGCGCCGATGGCGCGTTCGTGACCCCATTCCTGGCGGTCGGGGAGATCGGGGGCGGCGTGCTGGAGGGGGACCTCGTGGTAGTGGCGGGGGGCGATCCCCTTCACCGACGGGACGGGGACGGGGCGCTCGACCCATGGCTGGACCCCCTCGCGGAAGCGCTGATCGGGGCAGGGATCCAGCGCGTGGCCGGGGCGCTTGTGCTGGACGAGGGCGGCTGGCTGAAGCCTGGTCCGGGCCCCAGGTGGCCTGCGAAGGAGCAGTACTGGCGAGATTATTGCGCCCTCGCGGCAGGCTTCACGGCCAACGGCGGGTGCTTTCGTGCGACGGTGACCCCCACCAGTGAGGGAGAGCGGGCCAGCGTTGTGCTCAGGCCCCGCGATCACGGCCTGACGCGCAAGGGGACCGTTCAGACCTCTGGGAAGCGCGTGGTCGTCAACGTCGGAGCCAACGCGAGCGGTGTCACCGTGAGGGGCAAGATCCGCGCCGACGCGCGACCGTACACGGCCGAATTCAGTCACCCCGACCCGGTGGAGCTCTTCGGCCACGCGCTGGTGGGAGGCCTCGCCCGCCGCGGGATCGAGGTCTCGGGCGGGTTCCGGCGAGCGGAGGGAGTGTCCGTTGAGGGCGCTCGGCTCGTGCACACCATACGAACGCCGATCTCGTCGGTCATGGAGGCCATCCTGCTCGACTCGAACAATGCCGTGGCCGATCAGCTCTTCCTCGCGACCGGGGCGTCCGTGAGCGGCGCAGGTACCCGGGAGGCTGGGGCGAAGGCGGTGCGCGAGGCGCTGCAGCGGCTGGGGCTCAACGTGCGGCCGCTGGTGCAGGTGGACGGTTCGGGACTGTCCAAGGCGAACCGTGCCACGACCCAGCAGCTGTCGGCGCTGGTGGCGGCGGTGATCCACCAGGGGGGAGAGATGCGCGGAGCGATCCTCAACTCGCTGCCAGTGGCCGGCCGCTCTGGGAAGCTGGTCAGCCGCATGCGCGGGACGGTCGCGGAGGGGCGGGTGCGGGCCAAGACCGGCTGGGTGAAGGGGGCCAGTGGGCTCTCCGGCGTGGCGGAGACCGTGGGGGGCGCCGAGGTGGTCTTCTCGATTCTCGTGGGCTATCCCCTCGTGGACGGCGTGAACACCGCGGCGTGGAAGCCCATGCAGGACGATATCTGTGTCGCGTTCGCCGGCTGGAAGGGCGGGGGAGAGACGAGGTGATGCGCGGCGGCGACCTCCCGCGGGCAGCCTGGGCCGCCCTGGGCGGCCCCGAGGGGACGGAGCAGACCTCCCAGGGGGGCGCTTCAGCGGCTTCAGCTGCGGCCCCTTGCGACTCGGCGGGCTCCGCTGCTGCTCCCATTTCCCGGCAGTCCGTCGAGGCGGCGGTGGCCGCCGTGGTCGCCGCCGGGAAGCTCCACCTGGACCTGCTCGGTCAGATCCCCGGGGCTGAGGTGGGGAGGAAGTCGTCCAGGAGAGATCTTGTGACGGCCGCGGACCTCGGCGCGGAGCGTCTGGTGGTAGAGCGTCTTCGAGCCCTGGACGACGGGGCCGCGATCGAGGCGGAGGAGGAGACGTCCGACGAGGCGTCTGAGGGGCTCCGTTGGTTTCTGGACCCCCTGGACGGCACGGTGAACTTCGTCCACGGCATCCCGATGTTCAGCGTCTCCCTCGCGCTCTATCGCGGGGCGGTCCCGATCTTTGGGGTCGTGCATGCGCCGCGGCTTGGGGAGACCTTTGTTGCGGCACAGGGCGCGGGCGCGTGGCTGCTAGAGGGGGCCGGAGGGCCCGCGCGCCTCTCGGTCAGCGCCACGACGGACCTCTCCGAGGCCATCCTGGCCACGGGGTTCCCGTACCGCCGCGGCGAGCTCGCCAATTCGAATCTCGAGAACTTCGGCCGCTTCTTCTACGACGTCCGTGGGCTGCGGTGGCTGGGCTCGGCCGCGCTTGACCTGGCGTACGTCGCGGCGGGACGGCTGGATGGGTTCTGGGAGCTGCACCTCTCGCCCTTTGACGTGGCCGCGGGCGCGCTGCTGGTCCGGGAGGCCGGGGGCGTGGTGCGGGACTTCAGCGGCGGTGAGCGCTGGCTTCGGGGAGGGGAGATCCTCGCCTGCGCGCCGGGGCTGTGGGAGCCGATGGGGTCCCGCCTGGAGGGCTGAGGACCGGGCCTCGCGCCCATGACAGCGATAACCAGCGGCTCTCGCCGGGGACATTCCCGGTCCCTGAGCCTTGAGCCGGGGTCCTCCTGCCGCAGAATACTGCGCCTCGTCCTTCCGCGGGGACCCTTCGGCGCCCTGTCCGGAGGAGGCCCTTCGCTCCAACCCAGACACAAGTCATGGCTTCGCTCATCAACCAGAAAGCTCCTGCGTTCACCGCGCCCGCCGTCATGCCCGACGGCACCACCAAGGAGATCAGCCTCTCCGACTACGCCGGCAAGTACGTCGCGCTGGTCTTCTATCCGAAGGACTTCACCTTCGTCTGCCCCTCGGAGCTCATCGCCCTTGATCACAAGTGCGCCGAGCTCGCGGACAAGAACACGGTCATCCTCGGCGTCAGCATGGACGACGCCGAGACCCACGCGAAGTGGCGCGAGACCGCCATCGACGACGGCGGTATCGGTGCGCTCCAGTACGCCCTCATCGCGGACGACGCCAAGAAGGTCTCCGATGCCTACGACGTCGTGCACGAGGCCTCTGGCTTCAGCTACCGCGCGACCTTCCTGATCGACAAGGACGGGGTCGTCCAGAGCGCCACCCACAACAACCTGCCCCTCGGCCGCAGCATGGACGAGCTCGTCCGCATGGTGGACGCGCTTCAGTTCCACGAGGAGAACGGCGAGGTCTGCCCCGCCAACTGGCAGCCCGGTAAGGCCGGCATGCAGGCGACCCCCGAAGGCGTCAAGTCTTACCTCCAGGAGCACGCCTCCTCCCTCTGAGCGAAGGAGAGGCCCATCGGACCCACCAGGGGCCGATTTGACCCGGTGGACGGGTCCGGGTTCCCAAGAAGGGGCCGGGACCCGTCCATTTTGTTCCCTGCGGGGTGGGGCTGAGTCGGGCAGGGTCGGCTGCAGGGTCGGCTGAGGGGGCTGCTGCGGCATTTCGCCGGCCTCGGGCGGCTGGTGCCCACGACGCCGGCTGGTATCCTGATCGGCTTCAGTACGCCCGAGGCAAGTCTCCGGGGCCCCTCCCTCGTCGACAAGTCGGCGGGGCGCGCCCTTACGACCTGCGCGCTGCCTCGCGCTTCCACCCAGCACGCCCACGACCCGATGCCTTCTCGACCCGCAGCTCCCACGACTTCCGGGTCCGACGCGGGCGAGATCGTGATCCGGGGCGCGAGGCAGAACAACCTGCGCTCGGTGGACGTGACGCTGCCTCGGGGGGCCCTCGTCGCCGTGACCGGCGTGTCCGGTTCCGGCAAGTCCTCCCTCGCCTTCGACACGCTCTTCCGCGAGGGGCAGCGGCGCTTCCTCGAGACGCTCTCCGCCTATGCCCGCCAGTTCCTCGGCGGCTTGCAGAAGCCGGACGTGGACTCGATCGAGGGGCTCTCCCCGGCCATCGCCGTGGATCAGAAGAGCATCGCCCGTGGCAATCGCTCCACCGTCGGGACGCTGACGGAGGTCGTGGATCACCTCCGAGTCCTCTACGCACGGGCCGGAGTCGCGCACAGCCCCTGGTGCGATCTGCCGGTGGAGTCCCGGACACCAGAGGCTGTGGTCCAGGAGCTGCTCGCCGCCCACGCAGGGCGCAAGCTCGTCGTGGCGGCGCCCCTGATCAAGGACCGCAAAGGTTCGTTCCGCGCGCTCTTCCAGGACCTCCAGCGCCGCGGCTTCGTGCGCGCGCGGGTGGACGGAGAGATCGTTCGACTGGAGGACGCGCCGGAGCTCGAGCGCTACAAGCGTCACACGGTCGAGGTCATTGTGGACCGGCTCAAGCCCGACGCAGGCGAGCCCGGTCGCCTGCGGGACGCCGTTGAGCAAGCGCTGGACCTGGGTGGCGGCGAGGTGGTTGCGATCGGTGAGGAGGGAGAGCGCACCTGGTCCACCCAGCGGGTCTGCCCGGAGACCGGTCGTGAGCTCCCTGAGCTTGAGCCCCGACTGTTCTCCTTCAACTCACCGCACGGGGCATGCGGCGCGTGCGGTGGGCTCGGCGTGCTAAAGGCGCCGTCCGAGGCGGCGGTGATCCGCGACCCGGCACTCACCCTGCGAGAGGGAGCCCTCGCGGTCACCAAGGCCGCAGGGAACGGGCTGCTCTTCCCAAACGTGGACTTCGAGTTCCTGGAGCGGGTGGGTGAGTCGGCGGGCTTCGACCTGGACACGCCCTGGGCCGAGATGTCTCGAGGAGCGCGAAGGGCGGTGCTCGAGGGCACGGGGGAGAAGCGCTATCGGGACGCGTTCAAGTGGAACGGTCAGCGTTCGCGTGGCAAGGGCAGCTGGAACCGAGTGTTCCACGGCGTCCTGGGGAACCTCCGGCGCGCCCTGGCGAAGGGCTCGCGCCGAAAGATGGTGGAGCGCTTCCTGTCCGAGCAGGTCTGCACGGAGTGCGACGGCTCACGGATCAACCTCTTCGCCCGGCACGTCCGCTTCGGCGGGCTGCGCTTCGCGGATCTGACGTCAGGACCGGTCTCAGAGCTCGTGGAGCGCCTGAGCTCGGCGGAGACGACTCAGCGCCAGGGGCGCATCGCCCGTGACCTACTGCTCGAGATCGAGCGGCGGGTGCGGTTCCTCGTGGATGTGGGGCTTGGGTACCTGACGCTCGACCGGGGTGCGGACACGCTCTCCGGAGGGGAGGCGCAACGAATCCGCCTCGCCGCGCAGCTTGGCGCGGGGCTCCAGGGGGTGCTCTACGTGCTGGATGAGCCCTCGATTGGCCTCCACGCGAGGGACCATGACCGGCTGCTGGGGGCGCTCGCGAACCTGCGTGACGCTGGGAACAGCGTCGTGATCGTCGAGCACGACGAGTCCACCCTCAGGAGCGCAGATTGGCTCATCGACGTGGGACCTTCGGCGGGCAGCCGCGGCGGGGAGATCGTCGCCTCAGGACCGCCCTCCGAGGTCGCGAGGTCCGGCGTTGACACGCCGACAGGCCGGCTGCTGCGCGGGGAGATTGTGATCCCTGCGCCCGAGGAGCGGCGCTCCGGCAGCGGCGAGTTCCTCGAGATCCGCGGCGCCTCCGCGTTCAACCTCAAGGGGGTCGACGCTCGCATTCCCCTGGGCACATTGACCGCCGTGACCGGCGTCTCGGGGTCGGGCAAGTCGACGCTGGTGGAGCGTACCCTCAAGCGTGCCGTGCTCCGGCACCTCGAGCGGGAGACGCCGGATCCCGGGCCCCATGACGCCGTGTTCGGCCTCGAGCACATCGATGAGATGATCTCGATCACCGCGTCGCCGATCGGGCGAACGCCGCGATCGAACCCGGCCACCTACACCAAGATTCTGGGGCCGATCCGCGAGCTCTTCGCGAGCCTCGCGGAGGCGAAGATGCGGGGGTACACCAAGTCACGCTTCAGCTTCAACGTGGCCGGCGGCCGCTGCGAGGAGTGCCTCGGGGCGGGCGTGAAGGTGATGGAGCTGCAGTTCCTGAGCCCGGTCACCGTGCCCTGTGAGGAGTGCGGCGGGCGGCGCTTCCAGGAGGAGACCCTCGACGTTCGCTACCGCGAGCGGTCGATCGCCGACGTGCTCGCCATGACGGTGGAGGAGGCACACGAGCTGTTCGAGGACCACCCTCTGCTGCGCCGGCCCCTCGGCCTGATGATGGATGTGGGGCTCGGCTACCTGACCCTCGGCCAGCCCTCGCCGACGCTCTCGGGTGGGGAGGCGCAGCGCATCAAGCTCGTGACACACCTGTCGCGGCGGCCGAACGGGCACACGCTCTTCCTCCTGGATGAGCCCACGACCGGGCTTCACATGGAGGACGTCGGGCGGCTGGTCGGCGCCTTGCAGCGCCTGGTGGACAAGGGGCACACGGTGCTCGTGATCGAGCACAACCTGGAGCTGATCCAGGCCGCGGATCACCTGGTGGATCTCGGCCCGGAGGGCGGCGAGGGTGGCGGCCGGGTGCTCGGATGCGGGAGCCCGGAGGAGCTCGCTGTGCAGGACACGCCCACGGGCGAGGCGCTGCGTGAGCTCACGGACCGTCGGCGCCTGAAGACCCGCCCGCTGCCGCGCTCGCGCGGGGTGCGCCAGCCGACGGAGCTGCTCGTCCAGGGCGCCAGGACCCACAACCTGAAGGGCGTGGACGTCGCTATTCCGCGCGGGTCACTCACGGTGATCACAGGGCCTTCCGGCTCAGGGAAGTCCTCCCTCGCGCTGGACACGATCTACACCGAGGGGCGGCGCCGCTTCGTGGAGTCCCTCTCCACCTACGCGCGACAGTTCCTGGGGACCAAGGACAAGCCGCCGGTGGAGCGTATCGAGGGCCTCGGCCCCTCTGTCGCGGTGGAGGCCTCCACGGTGCGGGGGCATCCGCGGTCCACGGTGGCCACGACGACGGAGATCCACGATCAACTGCGGGTGCTCTATGCCCGGGCTGGCGAAGCCCGGTGCCCCGAGCACGGCGAGCCCCTGCGTCCTGCGGACCCTGGCAAGGTCACGCGTGAGATCCTCAAGACCACGGGCGAACTGGACGGGAAGCCCAAGGGATGGATCCTCGCGCCGGTCCTCGGCCACGCCGTGAAGCTGGGCAACAGCGCAGAGTCCGTGCCCGAGCGCCTGCGAGCCCTGCTGCCCAACTGGACGGCGGCCGGGTTTGTCAGGGTGATGATCGACGGTGAGGAGTACCGCCTGGACGCTGAGGCGCTCCCCTTTGATGACGCCGAGGCGGTGGACCTCGTGGTCGATCGCGTGAGCTTCTCGACCGCGGCACGGGCTCGAATCGCGGACGCCGTGGAGCAGGCGGCAGCGGCGTCCCACGGCCGTGTGTCCGTGCTGGTCAAGGGCGGAGCGCGGATCGAATACAGCACCCACGGCGCCTGCACCACCTGCGGCTTCCAGCTCGGGGCCAAGCTCGAGCCACGTCACTTCTCGTTCAACACTCACGTCGGGGCCTGCCAGAGCTGCGACGGTCTGGGGTCGATCTTCCGGGCGGACCCCGAGAAGCTCATCACGGACCCCACGCGCCCTCTCACCGACGGGGCCATAGGTGGCAAGCTGGGCCGGTACCTGGTCAAGGGCAAGGGCTACTACGAGACCTTGCTTCGGACCGTCGCCCGGTCGCATCGGGTGAACCTCGACAAGCCCCTGGAGAAGCTCAGCGCCAAGCACCAAGCGCTCCTGCTGCGTGGCGCTGGGGCGCGGGGGAGCTACGAGGTGCACGTCTCCAAGCAGATGCGCAACTTCGACTTCGACCAGGAGTACACGTCGGAGTGGAGCGGTCTCTGCGGACACATCGACGCCTGGCACGCCAAGACGGACGACCCCGAGTGGGCCGGGATTCTGGAGCGCGTGATGACCCGGCAGACCTGTCCGGTCTGCCACGGGGAGCGGCTGGCGCCAGCCTTCCGGAGCGTGCTCGTGGGCCGAAAGCGAATCCCGCAGGTGCTCGGCATGACCGTCGAGGAGGCCCTTCTCTGGCTGGGCGCGCTGAAGCTCCGCAAGAACGTGGCGTCCGCCATGGACCAGGTCCTCAGCGAGCTGCGCTCCCGGCTCGCGCTCCTGGAGCGCGTCGGACTGGGTTACCTGTCCCTGGATCGTTCAACCTCGACGCTCTCCGGTGGAGAGGCGCGGCGCGTCCGGCTCTCAGCGAGCCTCGGGTCGGAGCTCGTGGGGGTGTGCTACGTCCTCGATGAGCCGACGGTGGGCCTCCACCCGCGGGATATCGACCAGCTGGCCGGCGCGTTGGAGGACCTGCGCGACGCGGGGAACACGGTGCTGGTGGTGGAGCACGACGCCGAGCTGATGGGGCGGGCCGACCACATTGTTGACATGGGACCGGGGGCGGGAGTCCTCGGCGGCGAGGTGGTGGCCGCAGGTGGGCCGGAGGAGATCCGGGCTCACCCGACCTCTGGGACCGGACGGTACCTGCGGGGCGAGGTCGATCTCGCGGCGATTCTCGCCGTGGACGCTGCGGGCGAGGACGCTGAGCTGGAGGCGGCGCGCCAGCAGGCGCTCGTGGACGCCTTCGGGTCAGGCGACGCCACGGTTCAGCTGAAGGGGGCCCGCGAGCACAATCTGAGAGGGGTGGACCTGGAGGTTCGCTTCGGGGAACTGCTCGGGGTCTGTGGGCCTTCGGGGAGCGGTAAGAGCACCCTCGTCCTGGATGCCCTCGTCCCGGCGATACGCGGGGAGTCGGCTGCGGGTCGGTGGAAGAGCGCGAAGGTGCCCGAAGGGACGCGGCTCGCGGTGGTCGACGCCACGCCCATCGGGCGAACGCCCCACAGCGTTCCGGCGACCTACGTCGAGCTGATGCCGCATCTGCGGGAGCTGTTCGCCAAGACGCCCGAGTCTCGGATGAAGGGCTTCACGCCCTCGAACTTCTCGTTCAATTCCACCAAGGGGCGCTGCGCTGGATGCGACGGGCGCGGGTCCACCCTGGTGGAGATGCAGTTCCTCTCGGACCTCTGGCTCACCTGTGAAGAGTGCGATGGGTCTCGCTATCAGCCCGAGGTCCTCGAGGTGCGCTACCGCGGCAAGTCCATCGCGGATGTGCTCGCCATGAGCGTGGACGAGGCCCTCGAATTCTTCGGGGCCGCCCCCGCGCCGCGGCGGATCCTCGCCACGCTGCATGACGTCGGCCTGGGGTACATGTCGCTCGGCCAATCCTCGACCACCCTCTCCGGGGGCGAGGCCCAGCGCATCAAGCTCGCCTCGGAGCTGTGGCGGGCGGACTCTCCCTCCGGGGTCGCGCAGCGCAGCGTGCTGGTGCTCGACGAGCCGAGCACGGGCTTGGCCGCCACGGATGTCGAACACCTCGCGCGCTGTCTTGGACGGCTCGTTCGAAGGGGCAACGCCGTGGTCGTCATCGAGCATCACACCGAGCTCCTGGAGATCTGCGACCGACTGGTGGAACTGGGCCCGGAGGGCGGTGAGGCCGGCGGGCAGATCATTGCCTCAGGGACCCCCGCGGAGCTCGCGGGAGACAAGGCCTCGGTGACGGGTCGCTGGCTGGTGCGGGCCGCGGGGGCTGGCTCCGGAAAACGCCGCGTGGCCAAGGGCGCATCCGGCAAGAAGCGATCTCCATCTCGCAAGACGAAGGTCAAGGCCAGCGTGAAGACCGCGCCCGCGGGGCAGCAGGTGTCGGGGCAGCAGACGGCGGGGACGCCGCCGAAGAAGAAGAGGGGGCAGGCCCGGTGACGGAGGCTCGATTCGCAGACGGCGGGGCGCCGCTCCAGGCGCCGCTGCCCACCAATCCGCTCATCGTCCAGGGCGACCGGACGCTGATGCTGCACACGGTGCGGGCGCGGGTCGACGCCGACGGTCGCCCCGAGCGGGACGCTGACGGGAACCCTGTCACCGAGGAGCACCCGCTCTTCACGGCTGCCCGAGACGAGCTGAGCGTGTTCGCGGAACTCGAGAAGAGCCCGGACTACCTCCACACCTACCGCGTGACGCCCGTTTCGGTGTGGAACGCTGCGGCCGTGGGGATCAGCGCCGCGGAGATCGAGGAGGTGCTGTTTCGGTACGCCTGCGTCCCCGTGCCGGGGAGCGTGGTGGACGAGATCCGCGGCTGGATCGGGCGCTACGGCCTGCTGCGGATCGAGCGTGCGACAGACGGCCCTGGCGAGTTCGAGCTCCTCGGGGGCGAGGCGGGGCTCCTGGAAGAGGTGCTGGCGCACAAGGCCCTCCGAGCGCTTTGCAATGTGGTCGAGAGCCCCGAGGGTCCGCGCGCGTTCGTGTCGGGTATCGAGCGCGGGGACCTCAAGCAGAAGCTCATTCGCATCGGCTACCCGGTCGATGATCGTGGGGGCTATCTGGAGGGGGACCCCCTCGAGATTCAGTTCAAGGAGGTGACGCTCTCGGGCAAGCCCTTTGGCCTCCGTGATTATCAGCGCGGGGCCGCCGAGGCGTTCCACGCTGGGGGCACGGTGATGGGCGGGAGCGGGGTGGTGGTCCTTCCCTGCGGCGCCGGAAAGACGGTCACGGGAATGGCCGTCATGAGCCTCGTGGGAGCGAAGACGCTGATCCTAACCACCAACACGGTGGCCGTTCGTCAGTGGAAGGAGGAGCTGCTGGACAAGACCGAACTGCGGCCGGAAGACGTCGGGGAGTACACCGGCGAGACCAAGGACCTACGCCCGGTCACCATCAGTACGTATCAGATGATGACCTGGCGGAGATCGAAGTCCGGTGAGTTCGAGCACTTCGAGGTCTTCCGGTCAGAGAACTGGGGGCTCGTTGTCTACGACGAGGTCCACCTGCTGCCTGCGCCGATCTTCCGCGTCACTGCCGAGCTCCAAGCCCGCCGTCGATTGGGCCTGACCGCGACCCTGGTCCGAGAGGACAACAAGGAGGAGGAGGTCTTCTGCCTCATCGGACCCAAGCGTTACGACGTGCCCTGGAAGGTGCTCGAGGGGCAGGGGTTCATCGCCGAGGCCCGTTGCGTCGAGGTTCGGGTGGCGTTCTCCGACGCGGACCGCCGCTCGTACGCGGCGGCGCCCCCCCGGCAACAGTTCCGCAGGGCCTCGGAGAACCCTGCCAAGCTTCCGGTGGTCCGGTCGCTGGTCGAGCAGCACGATGGCGAGCGGGTGCTCGTGATCGGTCAGTACCTGGACCAGCTCCGTGCCCTCGCGCAGGAGCTCGACGCGCCGCTCTTGACCGGCCGCACGCCCAACGCCGAGCGCGAGCGCCTGTACACCGCCTTCCGCGACGGGGAGCTTCAGCTCCTCGTGCTTTCGAAGGTGGGCAACTTCGCCGTGGATCTCCCGGACGCCTCGGTGGCGATCCAGGTCTCCGGGACCTTTGGATCCCGGCAGGAAGAGGCTCAGCGCCTCGGTCGAGTCCTCCGACCCAAATCGGACGGGAGCGGCGCCACCTTCTACTCGGTGGTGACCCTGGGCTCCCGGGATCAGGACTTCTCCGAGAAGCGGCAGCTGTTCCTGACGGAGCAGGGGTACTCGTACGAAATCATCCACGCTGAGGGCGTGGATCCGGACGATGCGGCTCCTGGCGCCGCGGAGTCCGGCACCCAGACTCCAGCCAGCCTTCCCGAGGGCGACGTAGAGTGACGGCGCGATCCCCTGAACCCGACTCCTCTGGTGTGACCAAGCGTTCTGTGCGCAGCCAGAACAGGACCTCCAGTGGGACGGTCCCCCGCCGCTCCGTGCGCGGAGATCTCTCCGTCAGCGCGGCGCTCAAGCGGCTGAAGAAGGCCCAGTTGCGGGAGCCCTTCGAGTTCTGGTCCGGCGGCGAGTTCAGCGAATCGCCGGCAAGAGTCGGGGAGCTGCGGACCACCCTCGAGGGCTGGATGTGCGAGCCCGAGCGCGCCGTCGAGCGCAAGCTGGCCATGGGAGAGACCCACCAGGCCGTGGTGGAGGCCTTGCTCTTGGCGCCACGGCACCGGATGGAGCGCAAGACCGTGCTCTCCATCCTCGGCGGGGCCTCGGAGGCGGAGGTCCTCGGCGATCTCGAGCGCGCCGCGATGGTCTTCCGCGAGGGGAACCCAGAAGGGGAGTACTTCGCCCTCCCCGGAGAGCTTGCAGACGCGCTCCTGCTCCAGGAGATCGCGGAGAAGGCCAGGGCCAACGCGGTCACCATCACGCTCAAGGGGCACCTTGACGAGCGGTATGCGGGGCCCGAGGTGGAGCGTCCCATGTCGCCCTCGCGGCTCCGTGAGATGTTCAAGATGTACGCCAAGGAGCCGGCCTCGGTCGCCCGGGTGGAGCGTCTGCCGGAGGGGCTCCGGGACCTCGTCGGGAAGACAGTCCTCGAGTTTGGCGGCATGCTCCCCAGGCGCTTCTTCGAGCGCATGGAGACGGACCTGCCCCACTGGAACCAGCGCCGCTGGGCGAAGATTCTGGAGGAGTCCTTGGTCGGCACCACCGCAAGGTTGGAGCTGGAGCGCTATGGGATCCAGCACGAGGATGACACGTTGATCGTGTTCAACGAGGTCACGCTGGCATGGTTCAAGCGCGTGGCCGTGCCCTCCGACCCGGACGCGCCCCACGACGAGGCGGCGCTCGGCGTGGACCTGATGGCGAACATCTCGCGCTTCCTCGCCTACATCATCGATCACGCGGTGCGCTTCACGGTCAAGGGAGAGATCTTCAAGACGACCGAGAAGCGGATCCTCACCGAGCTCATCCCGAACCCGGGGCGAGAGCTGGAGCGCGGCGAGGTGCTGCAGTTCATCTTCAGGTTCTCGCGCTCTGTGGGGCTGATTGAGGTGACGGGCGAGCGGACCTTCAAGCTCACGGCCGCCGGCCGGGACTGGGAGTCCCAGGACCTCGACACCAAGCTGGCCGGGCTCTTCGAGTACATCACGTTCGAGCTCGATGAGGCTCATGAGTCGATCCACCACCCGGCCATGCGCCGCATCCTCTCGACGCTGATGAAGCGCCTGGAGGTGGGGGTCTGGTACGACGTGATGTACCTCCCGTTCCTGGCTCGCAACGCGTACCTCTCTCAGCTCGCTGTGCTCGAGGTGGATGAGATGATCGCCGCCAGGGGCGCTGCAGGCGCCGGGGCCACGGAGGATCTCCAGCGGCTCGCCTGGAACCTCGTTGGGTGGGTTCGCAAGCGCCTGTACCTCCTGGGGCTCGTTGACCTCGGCTACGACGACAAGGGGCACCCGGTGGCGATGCGGCTCACCCGCAGCGGGGCGCGGGTGCTCGGCGTGGACACCCCCGAGGAGGAGACCTTCGGGATCGGCCGCCTCGTGGTGACGCCTGACTTCGAGATCGTCCTGTTCTCTGACGGGGACGACGCGGTCTTGACCCACGACCTGGACCGGTTCACCGAGCGCACGAAGGACGGCGCGCTGAAGCAGTTCAGGATCAACGAGAAGAGCGTCCATCGAGGGCTCGTGGAGGGCATGACGCTCACCAAGATGAAGGAGATCCTGACCTTCAACGCGCGTACCCCGGTGCCCCGAAACGTCCTCCAGTCGATCCGTGATTGGGCGTCGAAGTCCGGGCTGCTGCTCCTCGGCGCGGACCATGTGATCAGGGCGCAAGACTCGGGGATCCTGGGCCGCTTCGCGCGAGACGCCGGGGTGCGCCCGTTCATCAAGGGCAAGCTCGATGGCAACGCGGTGCAGCTGAAGAGCAAGACCAGCTTGGCCCGTTACCGGACGCTGTTCCGGGACCTCGGGTACCTGATCGAGCTGGAGGAGTGATGCATCGGAGGTTGCCCCCGAGCATGCTGGTCCTCTCGCCTGGCACCCTCACCCGGGGCGCGCCAGGGAGCGCCGCTGGGGATGAGCTCGCGTCGTTCCCGGTCAGGCTCCGAGAGGTCGTCCGCGCCGGCGGGTCCGGCTTGGTGCTCCGCGAGCCTTTCCTTGAGGACGGCCCGTTCCTTGAGTTGGCGCTTGAGGCGCGGGCGCTGCTGGACCGTGAGGCCCCGGGGGCCTGGCTGGGGATCCACGACCGCGTTCACCTCGCGGGCGCCACGGCGGCAGACGGTGTGCACCTCGCGGGGGGCTCACTCTCAGCGGCGGAGGCTCGCCGCGTTCTCGGCGACAAGGTGACCCTTGGAGTCTCCACCCATCAGGGGGACGGGCCAGATCGATGGGAGGGCGCGGACTACGCCATGCACGCCCCGGTCTTCGCGCCGCACTCCAAGGACGTGGAGGTTGGGATCCTCGGACCGGAAGGGCTCCGGGAGTTCTGCGCGGCCTGCCCGCTGCCGGTGTGGGCGCTCGGCGGCGTGAACCCGGCGTCCCTCCCGCGCCTTCGCGGGACAGGCGCCGCGGGCGCGGCTGCCATCGGCTCGGTCTGGGGTCAGCTGGCCGGGGTCAACGCGGCAGGGCCGGACGCTGTGCGCGCCGAGGAGGAGAGGGCGGCTAGCCCTGGCCTGCCCCAGAGGGTGGATGACCTGGTGGCCGCTGCAGCGGCGACGTTCATGCCCAGCGATGAGGCGAAGCGGTGAGCCCGCAGCGTCGATGGCTGAGGCGCTTCCGCCGCTGGACGATGGTCCTCGCGTTGGCTGGGGTGGGCTACCTTGGCTACCGATTTGAGGTGCTCACGGTGCCGACCGATCGCTGCTGCCCGGTGGCGCGATTCGAGGCTGGAGATCGGCTGGTGGTGGATCTGCGACCAGCGCAGGTGGCGCCGGGGGATTCGGTGCTGGTTCGAGGCGCCGATGGGAACCTACACCTCGTTGTCGTCTCCGCGAGTCGCGATGACGGCGCGCGGATCTGGTGCAGCTCCGACTGCGCTGCGTGCGAGGGATTCGACTCGGCCCAGGAGGGTTGGGTGGATCGGCGAGCGGTCACGGGCCGTGTGCTCCTTGCCTGGGTGTATTGAGGTGCACGCATGAGCTGGAGCGAAGACAACCTGCACCGTTGGCTCGCGGAGCAGCCCTGGCCACAGGGCCTCTCGGGTTCCCGGGGACACGATGCGGCCGTCTTGCCTGAGCTCGGGGGGAGGCCGGTGATCTGCGCTGATCAGTGCGTGGAGGGGACCCACTTCACGCCTGAGGTGGACCGACAAGCGGCAGGTGCCAAGGCGGTGCTCCGCACCCTCTCTGACCTCGCCGCGACGGCGGCCGTCCCGAGCGCGGTCACCCTCGCGGTCCGGGCGCCGGCTAGCTGGTCCGAGGAGGACCTGCGGCAGGTCATTCTCGGTGCCCGTGCCGCGGCCGTAGCCCATGGCGCGGAGCTCGTGGCAGGAGACCTGTCCCAGGCGCCCGGGCCGGCGGGCCTGTCGGTGAGCGCCCTGGGATACCTCGAGGGGGGTGGCCTGCCCGTGGGTCGGGACCGGGCGCTCCGCGGGCAGGCGGTGGTCGTGACGGGGCCGCTCGGAGGGAGCCTCGCCTCAGGTCGGCACCTGCGGCCAGTGCCCCGGCTGCCCGAGGGCCGGGCCCTGGTCCGCGCGGGCGCGACGGCGATGATGGACGTCAGCGACGGACTCGCCCTGGATCTCTTCCGGATGGCTCGGGCCTCGGGGGTCGCGATCGAGGTGGAGGCGTCGGCGGTGCCCGTTCACCCGGACGCCGAGCGCGCAGCCGCGGTGGACGGGCGCCCGGCGCTCGCTCACGCGTTCCACGACGGCGAGGACCATGAGCTGCTGGCCTGTCTTCCCGAGGAAAAGCTGGGGACCGATGGGGTCGCCCCGTGGAGCCGGATCGGGGTGGTGACCGAGGGGAGCGGGCTCTGGATCAGCTCCCCGGAAGGGCGCTCCCCGTGGCGTCCGGGGGAGGGAGGTTGGATCCATGGTGGAGCTCCGCGTGGCTGAAGGTCAGGATGGCGCCATGGCGCGACGATTCAGGAGCCTCACCGCCGAGGCGACGGAGGAGCTTGGACGGGTGCTCGGGGAGCTGGCCTGGGGAGGCCTGGTGCTGACCCTCGACGGTGATCTGGGGGCGGGTAAGACGACCTTTGTTCGAGGCTTCGCCCGGGGGCTGGGAATCGAGGACGGGGTCGCGAGCCCGACGTACACCCTGATGCAGCAGCACGACGGGGGGCGGCTTCCGCTGTTCCACTTCGACGCCTGGATGGAGGGACGCGAGAAGGCGCTCTTGGCGGACGGGGCCGACGAGTTTCTCGGGGACGACGGGGTCTCGGTGGTGGAGTGGGCCGGTCGTATCGAGGGGTGGCTCCCCAGCCCGAGGCTGGCCATCCAGCTGAGGCACGACACGCCACAGACCCGTTGGGTCTCCCTGAGCCGAACGGGCGAGGCGACCCCATCGAGCGCGCAGGGCGTCGTGTCAGGAGGGGCTGAGGGGCCCCATGGGGGGCTCGGGGCCAGGATTGACGCCTTGATCGAAGCCCTCAGGCCCTCGGACGAGCTCATCGAAGAGGCCGCTGGGGGTGGGGCCGCGCGGGTTTCCGAGGAAGGTGGTGAACCGGGATCACTCCCGGGCGTTGAGGGGCCGTGAAGGACTCCTGGGACGGCACGCAGGACCCCCTCGCGGCGCTTCGGGCCGGGAGGCCTGCCCCGTTCGAGGACTTCGTTCGATCCGAAACCCGCACGTTCCTTTCCTACTTTGTCCGCCTGGGCGCCTCGCGCGCCGAGGCCGAGGATCTCGCACAGGAGACCTTCCTCAAGTTGTTCCGCTCCGCCGCCAGCTCCGCCGCCACGTCCTATGACGTGCGTGGGCAGTTCTCTGGCTACGCATTCCGCGTGGCCAGGAACGTGTGGATTGATCGGCTGCGCCGTACGCGGGGCGCTGGGCCTGGTCCTGCGGGAGACCTCGCGGATGCCCAGGTCCACACCGATCATCGTCTGGATCGTCGACCCGCTGCGCCTGACGAGGGGATGCTCCAGCGAGAGAGCGCCCAGGTGGTGCGTGACGCCGTGGCGTCGCTGTCTGAGGGGCACCGGGCGGTCTTTGACCTGGCTGTGGTCGAGGAGCTCCCGTACCAGGCGATCGCCGAGGCGCTTGAGATCCCGCTTGGAACGGTGAAGTCCAGAATGCACAGCGCTGTGGCCCGGGTACGTGAGGCGCTCGAGGAGCGCGAGCGGGTCGAGGAGGCCCTGCGCGCCCGCGGTGGCTCCGCAAGCGGAGGGATGCAGGCATGAGCGCTGGAGATCAGAGGGGCCTAGAATCCGAGGCCACGGAGCGCGCGATCGACCGGGCCTTTGGCCAGGGGCGGGGAGCTGGCCTCGAGGGGGAGCGGTCGGACGTTGCGGCGTCAGGGAAGGGCGCGTCGATGACAGGCGCGTCGATGACAGGCTCGTCAATGGCAGGCTCGTCAATGGCAGGCGCGTCGGGCTCCGAGGCCGGCGGTTCCGAGGCCGGTGGTTCCGGTTCGGGGCGGGCCGCGGACCTGGACGGATTCGTTGACCCGCGAGAGCTCGAAGAGGTCTCCGAGTTGGAGGGGCTGAAGGCGCTGTGCGCTGATGCTCTGAGGCAGGGGCAGCCCCTGGGCTCAGAGCTACAGGCTCGCCGTGTGGTTCGGAGGGTCCTCTCCAGGACGACGCGAGAGGATCTGCGTCGCCGCGGTGACCTGGGAGTGCTGCTCGAGTTCTGCGCGGACCGCCTGCGCGACTCGGTGCTGTTGCGGGTCGCTGTCGCGGCGCTGGTGGTCCAGGTGACCATCGTCCCCATCGTGGCGTGGCACCTGCTCGCCGAGCCGGGTCCGGGCGGCGTGCGCTTCACCCTCGATCCGGCACCTGAGGTGGCCCTGGATGAGGAGTTCCCCGCGGAGGAGGAGCCTCTCATCGTGGTGGGCGGCTCCAACTGGTGGGACCTGGATGACGCCGAGGCCTGGCTGCAGGCCGACGCAGACTTCGAAGGCGCTCGGGCTCGACTCGGACAGGTCAAGGCCGCGTTGGAGGCAGATGTGCCCGCGCCTTCGACACCAACAGGCGCGGCGTTGCTGAGGTTCACCGGGCTTGACTCGGCGGCCACCGACCAGGGAAGCGAGGGCCTCGAGGGCATTGAAACGCTCATTGTCTCCATCCTCCGTGCGGAGTGGCTGCTGGACGAGGTTCAGCAGGGTGGAGCGTGGAGCGGGCTTGAAGATGCGCTCGAGCAGGTGGGAGAGACGCTGGTGGTGGCAAAGGCGGCGGTGGACAGCGCGCCTCCAGGGCCCCTGGCCCTCTTGGCCTCAAGGACCCTCCGGCGGGCCTTCGAGCTGGGGCTCGCGGCGCCAGCCCCGGACGCGCGCCTGCCGCAGCTGAGGGCAGACGACTGGCTTCGAATGATCGCGGAGGAGGCCCTTGGGGTCGCCCCCGGGGATGCCTTCGTTCGACGCTGGAACCAGGTCGTTCAGGAACTGTAGGCGTTTGCCTGGTGTGAACTGCCCGCTGGCCTGACGCCTCGTGGCCCCCAGCGCTTATCGTGTGCGCAGATGATGCGAACGAGCCAACGACGACTGGGCCAGGTGGCCGCGATCTTGCTGGGAGCTGCGCCTGCGATCTCGGCGCCGCAGGTCCCTCTCGACCCCGCCGATCCCGACGACCCCAACGCGGAGCAGGCGTCGGTTGAAGAAGCCGCGCCCCCGAGCCTCTCGAGCCAGCGGGCGGTTGGCGACCTCGACGGCGACTATGAGCGGTCGATCTCCCTGGAGGAGGCCCTCGGCCTTGGACTCACGGACAACCTCGGCCTGGAGCGAGCCGAGGTGGAGGCCGAGGTGGCGCGCTTCGAAGCTCTCTCGACGTGGGGAGCCTTCGACTGGGTCTTTGACGCGAACGGTCAGTTTGCGGACTCCGACTCGGTGGGTAGCTCGTCGCTGTTCGGCGGCGACGTGGTGTCCAGCCAGGACTCCCGGTTGAACCTGGACCTCAGCCGCCCCCTTGGGACCGGCGGGAGCTTTGGATTCCACTTCGATTCGGGCTTGAACGTCACCGACAACTCGTTCGCCAACGCTCCGGAGCTGTACAGCAGCAACCTGGCCGTCTCGTACGTCCAGCCCCTGATGCGCGGTGCCGGGGAGGAGTACGCGACCTCCAACCAGAGGGAAGCCGAACTCACGGAGCGCCGGAGAGTCGAGGAGCGCCGTCAGGCCCGGCAGAGCTTGATCCACGACGTGGAGGTGGCCTATTGGGAGCTCGTGGCCGCGGGCCAGCAGCTCGAGGTGGCGGAGGCTGCCCTGAAGCTCGGAGAGGAGCAGATTCAGCGGGAGGAAGCGCGGCTCAGGGCGGGCGATGGCACGGAGGTTGATGTGCTTCAGGCTCAGACCGAAGTCGCAACCCGGACAGAGACCTTGCTGCAGACCCAGAACAACCTCGCCCAGAGGGGCGATGACCTGAAGCGCCTGATCGTGCGGGACGAGGCATCCTCGCTCTGGGGCGAGCGGATTCAGGCCACGACCCCATTGCCCGTGGCTGCGCCTGAGGATCTGGCCTTGCCGGACTGGCAGGACGCGTTTCAGGTGGCCCTCGGCAAGCGCCCGGACCTCCGGACCTCCAGGCTGGACGTCGACGCTGCTCGGATCCGGCTCACCCGGGCAGAGTCGGAGCGGCTCTACGGTCTTGACCTGCGATTGGACGCCTCCTCAGGCTCCTTCAACGCTGATTTCACGGATGCCCTCAGCGAGACTTTGGAGTTCGACTTCCCGCGGTACGCCGCGCGGCTGGACTACAACATGCCGTTGCAGAACCGCACAGCGTCCAACGCGGAGCGGGCGGCCCGAGAGCGGGTCCGCGGGAGCCAGATCACCCTCGAAGAAGCCGAGGTGAACGCGCTGGCCGAGATCCGTCGAACCCTCCGGGATGTTCGCTATCGGGCTCAGGCGGTGCGGGCCTCGGAGCAGAGCTTCGAGCTTGCCAAGCGACAGCTGGAGGCCGAGCAGCAGCGCTTCGAGGCCGACCTCACGACGACCTTCGAGGTCCTCCAATTCCAGCAGACGCTGATCGAGGCGGCGTCGAACCGTAGCGCGGCGCGCGCGGAGTACGCCAAGAGCCTGGTGGCGTTCGATCGTGCGCGCGGCACGCTCGGTGAAGAGACGGACATCCTGCGCCAGGAGCTTGCGGGCGATGAATCCCAGGGCCGATAGCGCGCGCCTGCAGAGGCCGGGGTCCTCAGGGCGGGTCGGTGTGATCGCAGCGCTGGTCCTGGTCGGGGTCATCGCGTTCTTCGCCTGGAGGGGCTCGGAGCGACCGACGGAGGACAGCGGGTGGAGCGTCGAGGCCCAATACGAGGCCGACGAGCGCATCGCCCCGCTCCTCGCGGAGTGCGCCTTTGGTGCCCCCTTCGAGGCCGACACCAGCGATCTGCCTGAGGTGCTGACCTCGAAGCTCGATACCGGACTCCTGGAGCCAAAGCGTCGCGCCACGGCGGTCCTGGCGAGCCTTGGGGACGAGGCGGCGGAACCGCTCAGGCGACTGTTCCAATCAGCAACCAAGGATCAGTGGCGCGAGGGCGTGGCGCGGAACGTCCTCGCGGTCTGCGCGCTCGCGGAGGATGACTGGGGCGTACCGATCGCTCTGGAGGCCCTGCGTAGCTCCAAGGAGTCCCAGCGCGGCGACGCCGTCCTGGTGCTCCTGAAGCACCCCGCTCCGGAGCTGTTCGACCCGCTCGCCGCTTCCTTGTCGGGGTTCCGTTTGGAGGTGCACGTGCAGCGCGTGCTCTCCGCCATGGCGGCCTGTGACGTGAATCGCCTCGCCTCGGCGCTCCCGGAGTGGGTGGCACGGGCGGAGCGGGTGGGCGACTACATCGAGTCCACGGTGATCGATGCCGCTGCGCCTCTGGTGGCCGCCGTCGAGGATCCCGGGGTCGCCGCGATGCTCCTGGGGCTCACCGAGGAGACGGACGGCCTCCTGCTTCGGCATGAGGCGTATCTCATCGCGCCGGCGGCGAGGCTTGGGCTCGGGGACTCGCGACAGCGCTTGATGGACCTGCTCGCCCACGACCAGCGAATGCCGAGGCATCACGCCTCCGAGGCCCTTCTGCGGGCTGGCTTGGTCGACGACACCTACGTCCTCGCCGCGACCTCCGTGGATGGCGGTGAGCGTTCCCAGACCCTGGAGCGCATTCTGGACTTCGACGCGGAGTTCGCGGCGGAGCGCTCCCTGGACCAGCTGGCGGACGTGGTGCAGTGGGCCCAGCGCGCCCTCATGGATGAGGAGGCCAAGGTCCGTGAAGTGGCCCTCAAGGGGCTGCTGGCCCGGCGCGACGAGGAAGGGCGCGCGTTCCTGATGGGGCTCCTCGGGGGCACCGTCGTGGACCGCGGGCTGGGTATGCGCGCCATGCGGGACCAGATGGACGGCTGGACGGCCGCCAATGACCAGGCCCGCAACCTCGTGGCCGCCGTGTACGAGGCGGAGCTGGCTGGCGCCCGCAGGGGCGAGATCTTGACGTCGGCCCTTCAAGCGATGGGCGCCATTCCCGGCAGGGAGAGCGGCGAGTTTCTCCTGCGCGCGGGGGACCTTGTGGGCGAGAACCCCATCCGGGGGGTCTCCGGGTTCCGATGGTGCGTGGGTCAGGCGTTCAACGCGGGGTCAGCGTCCCGTGAGGTCCTGCGGGACCGGCTCCTGGTGGAGGAGGACGCGATGAAGCGTCTCGACCTGATCTCCTTCATCTGGCAGGACATGGAATTGGAGTCGCTTGAGGCGCTGGTCGACGTGCTGGACGATCCTTCACGGTCGCCGTATGAGCGGCTCTACGCCTCCGATCGGGCCGTGCGAATGGGTCACGCAGAGGTCTTGCTCCCGGTCATGAAGCGGGTCTACCGCTCCGAGTCCGACCGGGTGCTGCGGACCGGTCTCCACTGCCTGCTCTGGATCTGGTTCGGTCCCTCGATCGCCTGAGTCCCGCCGATGCGGTCTGGTGCCTGGGTCTGGCGGTCTGGCGCGCTAGACTCCGGGGGATGTTGTTGCACCGCATAGGCGCCTCCCTGGCCCTCCTCTGCCTCGCTGGCTCATGCGCCGATGAGGGTCCTCCGGCAACCTCTGCGAGCGGCGGGGCGACGGGGAGTTCGAGCGGTGCCTCGTCCGAGGGCGCCGGGCGGCTGGCGCTTGGCACGGCCCAGTCGCCCGGCCAGGAGTCCGGCCAGGAGCCCGATCGGGGGCCCGGTCAGGAGCCCGTGGCGGGCGTCGGCGATCCTCAGATCATCCGGGCCCAGGGGCCGGCCCGGAGGGGCGACTTCGACCAGATTGCGTCGGCCATCAACCCCGGCCTGCAGGCCGACCCCTGGCCGGGTGAACTCCTCGCGAGCTCGGCGGAGCGGCTGCTCAAGGACGTCGCTGGTCACCTGGCCCGGGGCGGCGACTCCGCCGCACTGCGAAGGTTGGTGACGCGTGATCTCTCAGGGACGATCCCCTCGTCAGACGGTGGCGTGGCGCCGCTGGACGGGGGGGCGCTGCTGGATTGGATCCAAGGGCGCCTGCTGATCCCAGGAGCCGCCGGGGACGTGGTGGTCGAAGCGACCGTGACCGACGTGGTCGCGCCGCGGCCCGAGGCGGGAGCGGATCCGATCGGGCGAACGCGGGTGCATCTGCGCACGGGAACCGATCCTGACGAGGGATCGGCAGGGGCGCGGGAGCAGCGGGACGTCTTCATGGATGTGACCTGGCTGCTCGGGAAGCGCGCGAGAATCTCCTCCATCACGGTTGAGCGCACGAGCCGATCGACCCTCGATCCTCCCTTTCGCGACGTGACCGGCACCGTCCTGGCCGGGGCAGCAACCCGCGAGGTGGACGACCCGAGGAGTCTGGGCCTCGGCGCGCTTCAAGCCGCCGGACGAACAGACTCCCTCGCACCGATCGGCGACATCTTGACGGCCATGCACGGCGTCGCGGTGGGCGACCTCGACGGGGACGGTTGGGATGACGTTGTGGTGGCGAGGGCTGCGGGCCAGCCGAACCTGGTCTGGATGAATACTGGCGGCGCCTTCAGCGAGGAAGGCGCCGGGCGCGGCTTGGATTGGCTCGAGGGGACTGGCGGGGTCCTGATCGCGGATCTCGACGGGGACGGCTCGCGTGACGTGGTGCTCGGACTCGGTCCCGACGTGGTGGTGGCGTGGAATGACGGGGCGGGCCGCTTCACCGAGCGGAGCGTCCTCTCCAATGGGGGGTCCGCGCGGGTGTATTCAATCTCGGCGGCTGACGTCGACGCCGATGGAGACCTCGACCTCTATGACACGCGCTACTTCCGCGCGGGTGGCGAGGGGCCGGCCGCGCCAACCCCGTACCACGACGCGGTGAATGGTGCGCCCAACGTGTTCTGGCGCAACCTGACGGCGGACCCGGAGGCGGCGCAGCGGCGAGGCTTCCGCTCCGATAACCGGGCGGTCGGGCTCGATGTCGATAATGACCGGTTCAGCATGGTCTCGGTCTTCGACGACGTCGACGGAGATGGCGACCTGGACCTCTACGTGGCGAACGACTTCGGCCGCAACAACCTGTACCTCGCGGAGGGCGGTCGCTTTCAACCCGCGCCGGATGGGCCGCTCACGGACAAGGCGGCCGGCATGGGCCTGAGCCTCGCGGACGCGGACCTGGACGGGATCCGGGACCTCATCGTGAGCAACATGTTCTCGGCGGCCGGCGGCCGGGTGACCCGCGACCCTCGGTTCCTTCCCGGGACGTCCGTCGAGGTGCGGGAGGAGTTCGTTCGGCATGCCAGGGGGAACTCGATCTTCCGTGGGCTGGGTGGTGGTCAGTTCCAGGACCTCACGATGATGACCGGGGCGGCGCCGGGCGGGTGGGCCTGGGGATCGCGCTTCGTGGATTGGAATCGAGACGGGCTGCCCGACATCGTCGTGCCCAACGGATTCTTGAGCGGCCGGCGGGGACCGGATCTGCAGAGCTTCTTCTGGCGCCGTGTCGTGGGGTCGACTCCGCTCGCCGGCGACCCCGACCCCGCACGTCTGGACGCGTACCTCGGCGCGTGGTCCGTGATCTCGCAGCTCTCTCAGTTCGGCAGGCAGGACTGGAACGCGCGGGAGCGCACCTTCGCCTACTTGAATCGAGGTGGGCTTCGCTTCGAGGACGTCTCGCTCGCCAGTGGCCTGGGCATGCCGGATGACGGGCGGTCACTGGCGGTCGGTGATCTGGATCACGACGGTCGTCTCGACCTCGTCTTCCGAAACCGAACCGCGCCCATTCTGCGGGTCTTCCAGGGGCGGGCTTCAGAGGGCAGCTCGGTCTCGTTCAGGCTCCAGCAATCGGGGCTGAATCGCGACGGGATCGGTGCGCTGGTGTCGCTGGTGGTTGGCGGAGTTCCCCGCAGCTGCCGCATCGTGGCGGGGGACGGCTTCCTTGGCTCTTCGCCGCCCGAGGCCTTCTTCGGCCTTGGTGAGGGCGAGATCCCGCCCGCCGCCTCGGAGGTCGCCGTGCAGTGGCCCGATGGTGTCGAAGAGACCTTCAAGTCGGCGGCGGGGGAGCCGCTGGCCGGGTCCTCGTGGCGCCTCGAGAGGGGGGCGGGAGTGGTCAAGAGGCGGTATCGACAGGGGAGCTCCCTGCCCGCGCTGACGTCGCCGGTGGCGCCGGTGATTCGAGGCGGTGCAGCTGGCCCGCCGAGGACTCGGGTGCCGATGCACGCCGAGTTCCCTTTGGGCGCGTGGAGGCTACCGTCGTTCGAAGGGCCGACTCGACGGGCGGACGAGCTCTGCAGAGACAGAGGGCTGTTCCTGGTCTTCTGGTCCAGCGCGGTTCCCGCGTCGCAGCATTACCTCGCCTCGCTCCAGAAGGCTGGCCTGCCGGTCTTCGCGCTCGCGCTGGATGGCGTTCGAGCAACGGACGCGGCACGAGCGGCGTCGGTGGCTCTCGGTCTCGGCGAACGGTCCGGGAGAGCTGGGAAGACAGAGCGGCTGCTGTTGGACCTCATCCTGGGCAGGACGATGGCCCCCTTCGAGCAGATGCCGCTGCCGCTCGGCTTTCTGCTCGATGCGGAGGGGGACCTGGCCTGCGTCTACGCGGGCCCCATGGATCCCGACCAGGTCTTGAAGGACGCGGCCTCGCTCCTGCAGCGTCAGGACCAGGCCGACACCACGTGCTTGACCGGTGGTTGTTGGGCCCTGGGTGCGCCGCAGCGTCGGCTTGAGGGTCTATATGAGGGGCTCCGTGCCCGCGGCTTCAACGAGTTCGTCGACCACCTGGAAACCAGGGCTCCGCGCTGAGTTCCCCGCGCGCTGAGTCCCCCGGGCTGAGCCCCGCGCGCTGAGCCTCTCTGGCTGGGTCTCGCGCACCAGGTCGAGCCTTGAGTGACCTTGGGGGCCGGTGAGCTCCGCCGCCGTCGGGAGGGGCTCATGTCGCGGGGACCCAGCTGGTGTGAACCCAGCTGGAGTGGACTCAGCTCGAGTGAACTGAGCTCGAGTGGCCTGAGCTCGGGTGGACTCAGTCGGCCCGGGCCGGGCGCAGGAGGGTCCAGCCCTCGTCGGAGAGGTCGACGGTCCGCAGCGCGCTCTCGCCGCCGGACCAGAGGCCGCCATTGGTGTGCCCGAACAGGCGGCCGTCCCGCGTGAGTGCGAAGGCCGCGTCGCCGGACTCGGTGTAGGTGTCAGGCCAGGTCACCAGGGCTGGCCATGACTGGATGCCCTCCAGGACAAAACCCGTATCCACACGGTACCCGTGATGAAGGAACTGGCCCGCGTCCTCGGACGGTCGTGCGTCCGGGAATCGGTGGTCGAGGGAGGGGGTGGCCGCCACCAGCTGAATCAGGGCGCCGGGCCCGTCCGCGAGGCCCAGTTCTCCGGGCAAGTCTGAACTGAAGGCCTCGGAGCCAAGGACGTCGAGCGTGATTCGGGCGTCGGCTCGGTTCGCGTCCAGTGCGTGGGCGTGGAATCGTGGGAGGGAGACGAGGATGACCAGGAGGGCAATCGCGCCAACCAGCAGCCCCGCGGGGACGCCACGCATGGAGGACGAGTGGGTCGGCTCCGTTGCGGCCGGGGGGCTGCTGTCTTGGCGGGCTGGATCCATGCGGACGGGTTCCATGGTGGGGCTCGGGTCCGAGGTCCCTTGCTGGTGGCGGTCTCACTCCAGGGACACTCATGCGAGGGGCCACCTGGAGCAGCCCTTGCAGGCGAGGTCATCAACTTGCCGGATTGGGGGCGCGGCGATCAAGGCTCCCCCGAAGAGAGCCATCCGATGGCGGGCAATGTTGGGGGCGCGGCGCCCAGAATCCCCCCCCTGGAGTCGCGGCTCCGGGGGACCCATGGGGAAGTCGGGGCATCAAGGGCGTACGATTCAGGGGCCATGTCGGATGAGCTCAACAAGCCGCCTACAGACCTTGTCTCTCTGCTGCCAGAACGCTGGGCGGGGCTCGCGACGGGGATCTGCCGGACCCTGGAGCGCGGCGGCCACCGTGGGTGGATCGTCGGCGGGGCCGTCCGAGACCTGCTGCTCGGCCGGGAAATCAAGGATGTGGATCTCGTCTCCGCAGCTCGACCCGAGGAGGTCGAGGCGCTGTTTGATCGCACCGTGGCGGTCGGGAAGAGCTTTGGGATCATCGTGGTGGTGCTGGGGGGCGAGGAGGTGGAGCTCGCCACCTTCCGGAGGGAGCGTGGATACTCCGACCGTCGCCGCCCCGACGAGGTCGTGTACGCCGCGGCGCCGGAGGAGGACGCCGAGCGGCGCGACTTCACCTGCAACGCGCTCTACCTCGACCCGTTGTCCGGGGAGATCCGCGACCCGGCGGGGGGGCTGGCTGACCTCAAGAGTGGCGTCCTGCGCGCCGTGGGCGACCCCGCCGGCCGGTTCCGGGAGGACGGGCTTCGAATCCTGCGGATGGCGCGCTTCCACGCGGCCCTCGATCTTCAGCCCGCCCCGGGCCTCCTCGCTGCCGCGCAGGCGGAGCGCTCGGCGCTCACGGGCGTGAGCGCCGAGCGAGTTCGAGATGAGCTGCAGAAGATCCTGCTCGCTGACCGCGCTCACCGCGCCGTGCGTGTCCTCGTGGATGGGGGCCACGCGGAGCTGGTGCTGCCCCCGATGGGAACAGTCGTGGAGGTTGAGGCCCGGCTCGGAGTGCTGGCCGCCCTCGGGGTGAATTGGGGGGATGCGGGCGCGGCGGGAGTGAAGGAGACGACTGAGAATGAGGCCACTGCGATGGAGGCGATTGCGGGAGCCGCCGGCGCAGGGCACGGGGAGCCCGCTCGGCAGCTGCGCTGGGAAATCGGGCTGTCGGTGCTCTTCGGCCCGCTCGAGTGCGAGCCCGAAGCCGGGGATGAAGGACCCTCCACGCTGAGCCTTGTCGAGTCCCTCGACGCGCTGCGCTGCAGTCGAGAGGAGCGAAGGGTGGTCACGGAGGTGACCATCGGGAGCCTGGAGCTCCGGTCGCTGGTCGGCCGTCCCGGGTCCGAGGCTCTTTCAGCCCTTGCTTCGCCCCAGGGTGCTGAGGCTCGCGGTCGCTTGATTCAGCTCTGGCGGCGCCCGACCCGCGCTGCCGCTGCGCAGCTCGCTCTGGTCCTCGAGGCGACCCTCGTGAACGCAGGCGCCGCTGGAGCGCTCCGGGTGGTGCTAGGCCAACTTGAAGAGCTAGACGCCGGGGCCCCCGTCTCCCCGGTGACGCTGAGCGCTGGCGACCTGCAGGATCTCGGGGTGCCCCGGGGCCCCTTGCTCGGTGCCCTGCTCCGACGGGTTCAGCTCGCGAGCCTCGGGGGAGCGTTCGAGAGTCGTGCCGGGGCCATGGATTGGGCCAGGGACCAGCTCAGGTGAGCGGGAAGCGGGCGCGGAGCTTGCCGGAGAGCCAGGCGCCAAACAGGCCCCAGAGCAGGGCGGGCAGGCAGGTCGGGCCGAGGAAGAGGCCGAGGCTGGCGATCGCTCCGGTGAACATCGGGAGGCCGCGGAGGCTCTGACCGGTGGCGCGACCGACCGCGGCCCGGTCCCAGCCGGCCTTGGCCCCCTCGCTCATGGTCGAGAGGCTCAGGTAGCCACCGCGCGCGGCAAGGATCGCGGCGAGCAGCAGCCCGAGGCTCAGGGGCCCCGACGGAGGGCCGCCGGAGGCTCCGGCGCCCAGCACCGCGAGCCCGATCACGGGGATCAGGAGCCGCGTGATGGTGATCCCGCGCAGCGCGTTGGTGGGGCGGGCGGCGAGCGGAGCGTCGTCCTCGTCGTCCTCAAGTCTCCCGAGCCTGGAGATGAAGAACACGTGACTGCCGTAGAGAGCCGCAAGCCAGAGCAGCTCGAGCCGTGGTTGCTCGGTGGACCCGACCAGCCACGGGGACATGAGGCCAGCGCCGAGGTTGCCGGCCCGGCAGAGCCCAAGGAGCGTTGGGCCAAGCAAGGGGCCCCGGCCGATGAGATCGTAGAGGACCGCGAGCGCGGCGACGGCGAGCATCCAGACGCCCGCGAAGGCCCCAGCGGCCCCCGCCCACATGAGGCCTCCAAGAAGAAGGACCAGGCTCGTGAACAGCGCGAGACCTGCGGGGATCTCGCCGGAGGGGATGGGGCGATCCGGCCGGGTGCGAGCGTCGTCCTCTCGGTCGGCCCAGTCGTTCAGGGCCATGGCCCCGTGGTAGACCCCGAGGCTGGCGGGGATCAAGAGCCAGGGCAGGACCGTGGACGGCCAGTCCAGGACGTGAGCGATGGCGATCCCGACGAAGAGGTCGCTGATGGCGGACGGGAAGAGCGCGACCCGGATCAGTCGCCCCATGGCGACGACCGGCGGCCCCTGCATCGGCGGCGACGCTGAGCCCATGGGTCAGCGCGGCTCGATGAACCAGCGGACGATGTCCTGATAGGTCACATAGACCATCAGCGACATGATCATCACCATCCCGACGACCTGGCTGTAGCCGAAGGTGCGCTCGGAGACCGGCGAGCCCTTGATGCCCTCGATGAGCAGGAACAGCAGGTGGCCCCCGTCCAGGATGGGAATGGGGAGCAGGTTGAGGATCGCCAGGTTGATGCTGAGGATCGCCAGGAAGAAGAACAGCTTGGGGAGGCCCTGGCTGGCCGTGTCGAAGGAGATGACGCTGATGGAGATGATCCCCCCGAGGTTGCGGGTGGAGATCTCGTCGCTGAAGAGCATCTTCTTGAGCTGCAGCCACACGTCGACAAGGAAGCGCTGAGTGGCACCAAACCCGTCGGAGATGGCCTCGCCCAGGCCGTCGGCCTTCAGGATTGTCCGGGCAGCGTCGAGCTGCACGCCGTAGTTCGGGAGGGTCACGGGCGCAGCGTCGAGTTGAATGACGAGCTCTTTCATGGGCTCGCCCGCCTGCGTGTCGCGCCACACCTCGAGCTGCAGCGTGCGGCCCGTGGCAACCTCGCGCTGGATGGTCTCCAGCATGATCGGCCAGCTGTCGGTCGCCTGACCGTTCACGGAGATGATCTGGTCTCCATCCAGAATGCCCGCGGCCTCCGCCGGGGAACCCGCCGAGACCGCGATCCTTGAGGTTCCTTCCACCACCTCCAGCGCAAGGTCACCCAGGAGCAGCACGGGCGGGATCTCAGCCAGCGCCTCGAGGGTGAGCAGCTCACCGCCGCGGCGCACGGTGACCGAGAGGGTCTCGCCAGCCTCGACGGTCAAGAGGCCGTCACGGATGGAGGCCAGCCCCCAGACGGGGACACCCGCGACCGCGATGACTCGATCCCCAGCCTCGATGCCAAGGCGCTCCACGAGGCCGGCGGCTGGGCCAGTACTGCGGATGGCGTCGATGCTCGAGGACAGGGCACCGATGCCGATACGCTTGAACTCCAGGGTCTCCATCCGCGGCTCAACGCGCAACTCACGGGTGGAGCCATCGGCGCCTTGCACCCTTAGAGCCATCGGCGCTCGCCCGTCCATGGCCCTTCGTAGCTGCTCCTCGAGGCGCAGGGTGGTGGGCTGGCCGATCACGGCGATCAGACGGTCCTCGTTCGTCAGGCCCGCCGCAGCCGCGGGCCCCTCGGGGCTCACCACGAGTCGCTGGTCGGGTGATCGACCGGCCGGGAGGCCAAGGCGGAAGAAGCCCAGGTTCTCGTCGAAGCGAGGTGTGAGGGTGATCGACTCCGGCGTCTCTTCAGGTCGTTGAATCCGGAGCGTCGCGTCCTCGCTTCCGTTGAGCGCGACGGCGGTGACCAGGTGTTCGAAGTCGACAATCTGGGTGTCGTTGACCTCGAGGATCACCGTCCCCGCGGGGAGCCCCGCCTCCCAGGCCGGCATGCCCGGTGTGGGGGCGCCGATGAGGGGCTGGAGCGCTGGGAGGCCGGCCAGCATCACCAGGGGCAGGACCACGAGCGCGAAGATCACATTCATGATCACGCCCCCGGAGAAGTACAGGAAGCGTTGGGGCACGCTGAGCGTGGCGAGGGTTCCTGGCTCGGGCGTTCCGCCGAGGCCGTCGCTGTACTCGCCCGCCACCTTGACGTAGCCGCCGAGCGGCACGGCGGCGATCTGGAACAGGGTGTCGCCCCTCTTCCACCCGAAGAGCCGTGGCCCAAATCCCAGGGAGAAGACCTCGACCCGCGCTCCGCACCACCGAGCTGCCATGAAGTGGCCGGCTTCGTGGACGAAGATGACGAGTCCGATGCCCAGCACTACCTGGAGGACGTTGAGGAGATCGGCGGGGTTCATGGGGTCTTGGTGGTAGTCGCTTCGGCGCAGAGGCTCGCGATATAGTCCCGCGCGAAATCCCGGGCCCAGTCGTCTGCGTCGAGCAGTTGATCGAGACTTGAGGCGCCCTGAGAGGCGGGGCGGGCATCGAGGGCCGCGGCAGACACCTCTACCAACTGGGCCAGAGAGATCCGTCGTTCAAGGAACGCCTCCACGGCGATCTCGTCTGCCGCATTGAGCACCGCGCCCGCGGTGCCTCCGTCCTGGATCACCCGGAAGCCCAGCCCGAGGGCCGGAAAGCGCTGCAGGTCGGGCTCCTCGAAGGTCAGCTGGGCGAAACGTTCGAAGCTGAAGCCTTCGAGGTCAGCGGTGCCGCGCTCGGGATGATGGATGGCGTAGTGAATGGGCCCGCGCATGTCGGGCGGGCCGAGCTGGGCCATGACCGACCCGTCGGTGAACTCGACCATCGAGTGGACGATGGACTGGGCATGGACGACCACATGGATCTTCTCTGCCGGGAGGCGAAAGAGGTGGTGGAGCTCGATGACCTCAAGGGCCTTGTTCATGAGGGTCGCGGACCCGATCGTCACCCTGGGGCCCATGTCCCAGTTGGGGTGGGCAAGGGCCTCCTCCGGCGTTGCCCCGTGTATTTCCTCCAGGGTCCTCGTCCGGAACGGGCCTCCGCTGGCGGTCAGGTGGACGCGCCGGACCTCGTCGAGCCGTTCGCCCCGCAGGCACTGGAAGACCGCGGAGTGCTCCGAGTCCACCGGGACAATCTCGGCTCCATGGCGCTCCGCCAGCTGGAAGAGCAGGTCGCCAGCGATCACCATGGACTCCTTGTTCGCCAATCCCAGGGTCTTGCCGCGCTCGAGCACCGCGGCTGAGGGTCTGAGGCCGGCAGCTCCGACGATGCCGTGGATGGCCACGTCGAAGTCCGCGTGCGCGATCATATCGAGGAGCCCAGCTTCGCCGACGAGCACCTCGACCTCGGGGCCCAACGCCGCCCGGAGCTTCGCCGCGGCCTCGGGGTCCGCCATGCTCACGAGGGAGGGGCGATATTCGCGTACCTGCTCAAGGACGGTCTGCCAGGAGCTGGCCGCGGCGAGGCCCACCACCTCCAGGGGGGCCTCCGGCGGCGCCGAAGCGGCCAGGTCGAGGGTCTGGGTCCCGATGGAGCCGGTGCTGCCGAGGACGAGGAGGCGCTTGGTCAAGGTGGCTCTGGGATCCGGGAGCGGCGTGATCGTGGGCGGGGTCGCGCGAGGAGGTCAGCGCGCTTCCGGGCCTGGATGATACCCAGACCGCGACCCCGAAAGCAGTAGCCGGGCGGGCGCCTGAGGTGAATCCTCGTCCATCCGATCGGAGGAGGCGATCTGGGTGTAGGAGGGGGCCGCGGAGAGCACTATCTTGTGCGCTCAGCGCGGATCCCGGATCCGAGCTCCCCTCGGCCGCCTGGGCCATCGTCCCGCCCCGAACTCCGCCGGCCCTGTGCCGCGCCTCGCCTTCGCACCACACGTGTCCGAACCCGCACCGATCACCTACAAGGACGCTGGCGTTGATATCGCCGCGCAGGACGCCGCCCTTGGCGCGGCCAAGGACGCCGTCCGCTCCACTTTCACCCCGGGCGTGCTGTCTGACATGGGGCTCTTTGGAGGCCTCTTCGACCTTGACCGGGTGGACTGCGGAGGGCACATCCTCGTCGCGAGCGCCGATGGGGTCGGCACCAAGTTGGAGGTGGCCAAGCTCTGCGGGATCCACGACAGCGTTGGTCGAGACCTCGTGCAGCACTGCATCAACGACATTCTCGTTCAAGGAGCCCGGCCTCACTTCTTCCTCGACTACGTCGGGACTGGACGCTTGGAGCCGGACGTCGTCGCGAGCCTGGTTCGGGGCTGCGCGGACGCCTGTCGAGACAACGGACTCGCATTGCTCGGGGGCGAGACGGCGGAGATGCCGGGGCTCTATGGCGACGGGGACTTTGACCTGGTGGGCTTCATCGTCGGGTCCGTGGCCCGCGACAAGGTGCTGGATGGCTCTCGCGTCCGCCCCGGGCAGACGCTGATCGGGCTCAGGTCCAGCGGCCTGCACACCAATGGCTACTCTCTGGCCCGCAAGGTGCTCTTCGAGCGCCTGGGGTTGACCGTGGAGGACCGCCCCGAAGCCCTCGGCGGGGTCACCCTCGGGGAGGCCTTGCTCGCTCCCCACAGGAGCTACCTTGAGCTGCTCTGGCCGCTCTTGCAGGAGGACAAGCTGCCGGGCCTCGCCCACATCACCGGCGGGGGCCTGATCGACAACGTGCCGCGAATCCTGGGCAGTTGCGATGCGGTCATTGACCTTGCGAGCTGGGAGGTCCCGCCGCTGTTCAAGATGATCGTGGACGCCGCTCGCATCGACCGTGACGAGGCGTACCAGGCCCTGAACATGGGGATTGGCATGGTCCTGTTCGTGGACGACGCGGATCTCGAGGCCGTTGAGGCGCACCTCGCCTCCCAGGGCGAGGAGGCCATCCGGATCGGGCAGACCGTCGAGGCCGCGGGCGACGCCGGGGTCGTCCGGTGGGCGTGACGGTGACCGGCCCCGTGGCTCGTGGGCGCTCTTGGGTGGCTGGGCTGGTGGCCGTTGCGGGGGCGCTGACCGCCGGCGCGGTTGTCGTCGGGCAGGAGGCGGGCGCAGGCCGGGGTGTCGACGAGCCCGCGGCCATCGAGCAGTTGATCGACGCCCTGAAGGGTCCGGCACTCGACGGTCAGGAGGAGGCGGCGCTGCTCCAGGAGGGCTTTGACCAGTTCATGGCGCGAATGGACGCCTGGGATGGGCCCTCCGCTGTCGGCCTGGCGCTGGCGCTGCATTCGCGGGCGAACGCGGTCTGGAGCGCCTTCTGCGCCGAGGGCGCCCTGCGTCGGTCGGCTCCCGCGGACGCGAGGGGCGAAAGCGCCCTCGACGCGTATGCGGTTGCGGATGGGTTGCTGATGGCGCTTCTCCGCGAGCCCGAACTCGGCGAAGGGGATCGGCTGGCCGTCGTGCAGCGGCGGGCGATCCTGGCGGCGGGCTTCGGGGATGAGAGCGGTGAGCGAGCCTCCCTGGGACGGGCGCTCGTCATGGGGAGCACCGATGGAGGACAGATCCTTGGGCTCAAGGCGCTGCTGGCGGGTGACGCGCTCGAGGCCGCCCGCCTGTTCGGGCACCAGCTGGACCGCGGGGACCCGCCGGAGAGCTGTCCATGGGCGCTCCGAGGGCACGCTCTGGCGTCGCTCGCCGCCCTTCGGGGCCGACGTTGAGCCCTTGGGCGCCGATTCCGTGGAATGGGCCTGAAACCCCTCCCCCTCTCGCACACTAGAATCCATCGGGTCCGCGGCGCGCCTTGGCGAGCGCTGCGCTGGCCTCTTCTCTCCCGCGCCTTTGACGGATCTGTCTCCTGTTCATGCAGCACCACAAACTCCTTCGCACCGCCTCGGTCGGCCTCATGCTGGCGGTGGCCGCGGCCGCATCGCCCCTCGTCTCGTCCGCCGCGGACCGCCTGCTCACCGACAAGGACCTCAAGAAGGTCTCTGGCAAGGTGTCGGACTGGTACGAGGCGATCGCTGACGGCAAGGGCAAGATGGAGGCCAAGGCCGACATCCGCGAGGAGCTGGGCAAGCTCAACGACAAGAACCGCAAGCTGAAGGGGACGACGCTGCTGGCGAGCCCCGAGGATCTCGGGGCCATGATCTACCTGTCGAACAAGTTCGACAGGAAGCAGCCCAAGCGAGGGGCCGGCAAGGTGAGTGAGCGCACCGTCGACAACGGGGCACGGGGCACCGTGGAGTACGCGCTCTGGTCGCCCGCGAAGTACAGAGCCAAGTCCGGCCCGTACCCGCTGATCATCACCCTCCCAGAGGAGGGCGAGAACCCCAAGGCCCACATCACCAATAACTGGGTGAACGGCGCCCTGCGGGAGTCCACGATCATCGCCTGCCCGAAGATGCCCGGGGACTCGGGTAAGTGGTCCGAGATCGAGGGCCTGACGGCGGTGATGCTCACCCTCCGCAACGTCTCTGAGATCTACGCGATCGACTTCGATCGCGTGTTCATTGGCGGACGCCAGCTTGGCGGAGAGGCCGCGCTCGCGATCGCGAACATGTTCCCCAGCCGCTTCGCCGGCGCGTTCTGCTGGGCGGCCGATGCGGGCGAAGGTATCCCTGTCGAGAATCTCAAGCACCTTCCCGTGCTGATCTCAGGCGGCGGCAGCAAGGCGACAGATTTCGAGGAGCGAGCGAAGGAGGCTGGCCTGACGGGCGTCACCCTGGCCACCAGCGGTGGTGAGAGCGGGATCATCGAGTGGATGGCTGGGCTCAAGCGGAACAGCTACCCGACCTCGTTCACGCTCATTCCGGGGGCGACCTTCCCGACCAACGCCTACTGGCTGCAGGTGCCCCGCCTGCCGGACGTCGAAGGCGTCAGGGTTGACGTCGAGGTGAACCGCGAGGAGAACACGATCACGCTCAATGGCACGGGCCTCACGGAGGCCACGCTCTACCTGTCCGACGCCATCGTTGACATGAGCCGGCCGGTGGTGGTGATCGCCAACGGGAAGCGCTACGAGGATCAGTTTGAGCGCAGCTTCCGGGTCTTCCTCGACATGCTCTACGCCGGCAAGGTGGACCCGGGCCGGGTCTTCGTGGCGTCGAAGCAGTACTACCTGCCGGACCTTTCCGGTGGCGGCGAGTCGGACGGCTGAGCAAGGAGTTCCATGGCCCCCGAACCTGCAGAGGTTGACGCACTCGCTGACGCCGCTCCGGTGGGGGGCGTCGGCCCAGGTGTTGACGGCTCCGTTGAAGGCTCCGTTGAAGGCTTCGCTGAAGGCTCCGCTGAAGGCTCCGTCGACGGCGACATGAATGCCGGCGCGCGCCGGGGGATGACTCCCGTCGCCCTGCTCCTGGTGGTGGCCCTCGCCGGGGGCGCCACCATGGTGGTCGAGCTGGGCGCCGTGAGGCTCCTGGCCCCCTGGTTCGGCGCCTCCAGCAGCGTTTGGACCAACGTCATCGGCGTCGTGCTCGCGGCGCTCGCCGTCGGCTACACCCTGGGAGCCCGCTTCGCCAGCGGGCCCACTCCTCTGGCTCGCCTGGGTGCCGTGCTGCTGCTGGGCTCGATGCTCGCTGCGACCCTCCCGGCCATGACACCGGTGGTCGCTGGCCTCTTCATGCCGGACGGGGTCGCGCTGGCCGGAGCCTCCAGGTTGCTCGTGTGGGGCAGCCTCGCATCAGCGCTCGTGCTGTTCCTCCCCATTGCGGCATGCCTTGGATGCGCGTGCCCGCTCGCGGTGGAGAGCCTCCAGCGCCAGCGCGGCGACGCCGCAGGACACGCGGGCGGGCATGTGCTGGCCGCCTCGACGCTGGGGAGCCTTGGCGGCACCTTCGGGACCACCCACCTGTTCGTGCCTGTGCTGGGGACGACGTGGACGTTCCTGACCGCGGGTCTTGTGCTCTTCACGTGCGGTCTGGTGGTGCGCTCGACGGCTCGGCGCTCCGCAGAGGCCCGCGGGGCAGGGGGGCTGGTCGGCCTCGTGCTTGCCTTCGGCGCGACCGCGACGGCGTCTGCGGTCTCCGGGGCAACCAGGGCCCCCGGTGCCCCTGGTGAGCTGACGCTGGCACAGGCCGAATCGGCCTACCAGAGTCTTCGGGTCACCGAGACGGGGGAGGGCGACGCCAGGCTGCGCAAGCTGCAGGTCAACGAGAGCCTCGACTCGTTCCAGAGCGTCTGGGCGCCCAACCCGGGCCTCCTCCCCGGGGGCTTCTACTACAACCACTTCGCGCTTCCTTACGGGTGGTCGACGCGGGAACAGGGCGCGCCCCCCTCGGATTGGGCCGTCTTCATTGTCGGCCTTGGTGGTGGTTCAGCGGTCCGTGTCCTCGAGGGCATCATCGCCCCCGAGACCAACCTCGCCGTGACGGGCGTCGAGCTGGATCCCACCGTGGTGGAGCTCGCGGTGGAGCACTTCGAGCTCGACACGACGAGCCCGGGGCGGACCGTGGTGGGCGGGCTGGACGGGCGAGTTGCCCTCGTGCTCGAGACCGGCTCCTACGATCAAGTCATCGTCGATGCCTACGCCAACAACATGGAGGTGCCTCCTCACCTCGCGAGCATCGAGGCCTTCGAGCTGATCCATCATCGGCTTCGGGATGGCGGCTGGCTCACCGTGAACGTCGGAGGGTTCGGCGTGGACGACCCGGTCGTGCAGGGGATCGCTGGCGCGATCGTGGAGGCCTTCGGGGCGCCGGTCTCGATCTTCAGGGTGCCGTTCTCCCGGAATCTCACCCTCCACGCACGACGCGGCGGCGACGTGCCGACTCCGGCGACGCGGCCCTTCGGGTCCTTGGGGGCTCCCCTGATCGGCGGGCTGGGCGATTTGCTCCCCCCGCTGGAGCTTGAGGGCGCCTGGCAGGTGGTGGCGCCGGGGATGACGACGTCCGAGCTTCGCGACCAGCGGTCGAATCTGGAGGCCCTCCAGGCGCGCTCGATCGCGGCGGCGGAGGCCAGGGTCGAGGCGCTCAATCGGCGCGGCGAGGCGCCGGTCAGGCTGGCGGTGGCCGCCGCGAGGCCAGAGGACGCCAGCCGGATCGCCGCATCCACCTCTTTGGCGAGGAAGGGCGACCTCCTGGGGGCGTCGGAGGCTGCCGAGGTGGTGGCGGACCCTGTCTCCGCCGCCTATCTCCGTGCGTACCTCGTCTGGGCTGGTGGCGATCCCCAGGGCGCCCTTGAGGCGGCCGAGGTTGCCATGGCGGAACACGGCGCAGATCTCGCGCTCCTGGGCCTTGTGGTCGACCTGGCGCTCGTGGTGGGCGCTGACAGGCTCGCCGGGGCCAGGCTCCGCGATCTACAAGCAGCCGCGAGCGCTGAGGGCATGGGGCGGCTCGCTGAGGGCACCCTCGAGCGGCTGGTGATCGAGGTGGATCGGGCGGCGAGTCGGGGGGCCGTCGCCTCCGCAGCGCTGTCTCGCGCGAAGATCACAGCGTCCGCGGCTGGGGTCCTCCTTGCGCTCGCTCTGCTCGGGGTGTGGCGCTTTGCACGCTCTGGATCCTCGCGGAGGCCCATGGTGGCCTCTCGCTTGCGGTCCGAAGTCGCGGTCTGAGACGCAGGTTCAACCTGCGGTGCCGTGGCCGATCCAGCGGGCTATTCTTTGGAAGCTCGCTCGGTCGCCATGGAACCGGGTCGCCTGCCGCTTCGTCTCACAGGGCGCCCCATCGCCGTTCACGCTACTACCCGCATTGACTCATATGACCGCCACCGCGTTCTCCACCACTGCGCTCGCGCTGCTCGCCCTGGCCGGCTCCGCCTCTGCCCAGATCGGAAGCTCGTACTGCTCCGCCAACTCGAACTCCACAGGCGGGCCCTCCGTCATCTCGGCCACAGGGAGTACCGATGTGGCGCTCAACGATGTGACGCTCGCGTGCAGCTCGCTGCCGCTCAACGCCTTTGGCTACTTCGTAACCAGCCAGACGCAGGCCTTCATCCCGGGCCCCGGCGGCTCATCGGGCAATCTCTGCATCTCGGGGAACATCGGCCGCTACGCCGGCAACATCGTCTCATCCGGTTCGACGGGCTCGGTCAGCCTGAGCATTGACGTCACGGCGCTGCCCTCGCCAACGGGCAACTATGCGGCGCTCCCGGGGGATACGGTGAATTTCCAGTTCTGGCACCGGGACGCGGCGGGGGGCTCGGTCACCTCCAACTTCAGCCCCGGCCTCGAGCTCACGTTCGACAGCGCTGGCCCGACGTTCAGCCAGGACATCTACCCGATGCTCACGCAGCCGAACATCAACGCTCCGGAGTGCGTCATCTGCCACGGTTCGTTCGGTGGCCTGAACATGGGACAGGACGCGGCCTCCGCCTATGCCTCGCTGGTGAACGCGGCTTCAACGAGCTTCAACTGCCAGGGCAGCATCTACGTGATCCCCGGGGACTTCCAGAACAGCCTGCTCTACGACAAGCTCGCGAATCCGACGCCCTCCTGCGGGTCCCAGATGCCCTTCGGCGGCACCTTCGCAGGCGATGTCACCGTGATCCGCGATTGGATCACCGCGGGCGCGGTCTTCTGATCCCGCCGGCCGCCTCAGCGGCTCAAAGCACGTCCAGCACTCCGCCGCCGTTCCTCGCATCCGTGAGGGACGGCGGCGCTGCGTTCCAGACCACGTCCAGCGCGATGCGGGCGTTCCAGGGCAGGGGATCCTGGCTGCAGAGGTTGCCGAGCGCTGACGCCGCGAACGCCCGGCTGGTGTCGTCGATCTGCTTGGTGCCGAGGTGCGGCTCTGTCAACACGAACAGTAGCGCCGACGCGGCCTCGGGGTCTGTGCTCCACTCGAAGGCCTGGACCGCCGCAATCCTCTCCGGGATGAAGTTCGCGTTGACCAGGCGTCCGATGAGGAGCGGGACCAGCTGCGTGTCGCCCACCAGCGCGAGCGCTGTGGCGAAGTCCCGGGTGAGGTACGGGCGGTAGAGGGGGCTGCGCAGCTCGGTGCGGATCGTCTCGAGCCCCGGCCCATCCACGAGCATGGCGACCGCCAGGGCCCGGGCACCGCGGTCCGCGAAGTTCCCGGTGGTCAATCCGGCCCGTGCAGCGGCGGCGCCTTCCCGGTCGCCCGTGAGGCCCAGTGAGATCGTCGCCGCCGTGGCCTGGGCGGGGGAGCCCTTGGCGGCGCGGCGAGCGAGGAACGAGCGGGTGCCGAGGGCCGGGGCCTGCCCGGTGGACTGTCCACGGTCATCGGCGACGCCGAGGGCGAGCAGGGCAGAGGCTTGTCGAAGGGAGCTGCCCTCGATAGCCAGGCGGGTGAGGGTCCTGCGAATGTCCCGTGCTGTCTGCCCGCGGTCGAGCGAAGCCCGGCCGCAAACCCTCGCCAGCGCGATCATGCTGAGCAGCGCCTCGGTCTCCTGTCCGTCGATGGCCACGGCCGTGAGGGCCGCGATGGCCGCGGTGTCCGCGGGGGTGGCCTGGTCCAGGATGAGGAGGCCGAGTGCCTGGGCCAGCCCCTCGCGGACCACCGCGAGCTTCTCAGGCCGCGGGCCGTGGAGGCGCGCGGAGAACCTAGCGACGAGCTCGTGGCGGAGCTCGAAGAGCCGCACGGAGGCCTGAAGGCCAGCCTCGGCGGGGAGCGGTTCAAGGGGGGCCGCCAGGAGGCGTGCCACCGCGACCGGGAGCTGGGCGCGTCCCCGGAAGTCGACGCCACGACGATCGTCCAACTCCAGCAACGCCCGAATGGTGGCCTCCCGGCCCCCAGGGATCGCTGGTTCTCCCTGAGGTTGGACCTGCACGGGGAGCGGGCACCAGCCGAGCGCGATGACAGCGGCCACGACCAGGTCCGCCGTGTCGTGGTTCTCTGCGGCGATCAACCTCAGCTCATGTTCGATCAGGGCTCGCTCCGCCCGGCGCGGCGTGGATGCCCCAAGGAGACCGAGCGCATGGGCTGCGAAGGCGCGTGTGCGGCGGTCGATCTTGCCCCCGCGGATCGCCTTGCGGCCTTCCGGTTGATCGCGCGCGATGGAGGCGAGGAGCGGGGCAACGCTCGCGTCTCCCGAGATGCCGAGGGAGAGGACGGCCAGGTCGCGGACGCGTTCGTTGGCGGCGCGGATGAAGGGCAGGAGGGCCTCGGCAAGCGGGGGGAACTCGAGGGCCTTGGAGATCGCTTCGGGAGGCGGCCCGATCTTCGCCAGCGCGAGGAGGCAGGAGGCCTGGAGGTCCACATCTCGCGTGGTGGCCAGGGCGGTCAGCAAGGCCGGATAGACCTCCTGGTAGGTGGTCGCTTGGTCCGGACGCCGTGGGTTGCGAAGGGGTCGCTGGAGCCCGAGCGGCCGGGAGCGAACGGGGAGCGCCGCAGGCGCACGCATCCTCACCAGATAGGGGTCCTGATTGAACTCCCACCAGGTGCGCCAGGGTTGGGCACGCGCAGCGGAGACGGGTGTGCGGTCGCCCGGCCCGCCGTCCGTGGACTCACCTGTCCCAGGGCCGAGCGTTCCCCGAGGAGGGGAAAGCAGCTGCGGGCTCGAGGCCGCGGGGCCGATCAGCGCCACGGCCACGGCTGCGGCGCGCAGAGCCCTCGCTACGCGGCCGGTGGGGGGCCGGTCACTCTTGGGCGTCATCATCCGCGGGCAATATACGGCCGTTGTGGCCTTGTCACTGGATTAGGGTCGGGCCCCAGCCGCGTTTTGGGGCGAAGGGCATGAGGGGCTGGACGGCGAGAGGCCTCCGGCAACCTGCGGGGCGGGCAGGGGGAGCGCGGGGCATGCTCTCTCGGCGCACAAAAAACGGCCCCGGCGCTCAGTGAGCGACCGGGGCCGTTTGAAGGAGTCCTTGTGCCGCCGCTGGGGCGGCCAGGGCTCACAGGATGTCCAGGATGCCCGTTCCGATGCCGTTGGTCAGCGTGGAGACGTTCGCGCGATAGTTGGTGTTCTTCGCGATCGGCGTGTTCCAGGGCAGGTCCTGCTTGTCACAGACGATCCCGAGCGCCACCGCCGCGAACCCGCGTGCGGTGTCCGTGATGGTCGTGTCGCTCAGCATGGCCACAAGCGGCGCCACCGAGTTCGCGTCACCGATCGTCCCGAGCGCGCTCGCGATGGCGGCCTGGGCCGAGAGACCCTTGGCGGTCCGGAGCATCTCGACCAGACCCTTCACCGCGGACTTATCCCCGAGAAGACCGAGACCGACTGCCGCCTGCTTGAGGAGGTCAGGCCGGAACTTGGACTTGTTGATGATCTCGTTCAAACGCTCGATGGAGCTGTTGGCTTCCATGAGGCCCAGACCCACCGCGATGTAACCGCGAGTGTCGTCCTGGCTGAAGTACTCCAGTCGCTCGAGAAGGAGATCCTCGGACACGGTGTCCTTCATAAGGCCGAGAGCCACCGCGTAGGCGCCAGCCTCGGCGGGACGATCACCCTTGCGGGCGGCGTCGCGCACGGCGGAGAGCACCGTGGTGTCCAGCGTTCCGTCGTTCTCAAGGAGAGCGTTGCCGAAGACCCCGAGGGACATCGCAGCCCACGGCTTCTTTTGGCCCTTACCCCTCCCGAGGGCGCTCATGAGCTCCTTCTGGGCCATGGGCTGGAGGCCACGCTTGTCGCCGGCGGAGCCCGGACGGCTGCCCATCTGGGCCAGAGCCATCAGCCCGAAGTACTCGGTCTGGTTGTCGGCGGAATCCTTGGCGATCCGCTTCAGCTCGTCGAAGATGTCCTTGTTCTGCTTGGCGCCTTCGGTGTCGCCGCTCTCGGCGTTACCGATCATTCCGAGGGCGACCGTGCTCGACTGGAGGACCTCGACGGTCTTCTCCTTCGAGTTCTTGGCCACGAGCGAGAGGAGCTGGTTGATCACCTCGCCGCGCAGCCCAAGCTGGGCCTCGGGGACCTCGGTCTCGTGCGACGCGAGGAGACGCGCGGCAGCGATCGGGACCTGGCAACGCACACGGAACTGCTCGAAGCCGCCCTTTTCGCCGCGGGTGTCCGCGTTCATTCGAGTGATGAGATAGCGGAGCAGCGCAGCCCTGTTGGCGGCTGTGGCAGCATTGCCCTCGGCCTCATCAGCAGCGGCCTCGCTGTCCCAATCAAGCGGGATGAGCCCGAGCGACGCGATCGCGCCAACCTTGATGTCCGGCTGAGCGAAGTCGGGCATCTCGAGGATGTCCACGAGGTGCTCGACGATGGTCTGGCGAACGGCGTTGTCGCTCGTCCGGTAGCCCACAAGCCCGAGGCCATACGCGGCGAAGGACCGCGTGCGCATCGGGACTTCCTTGCCCACCAGCTTGCGTGCCACGGGGTCGTCGCGCATCAGCGAGACGAGCATGGGGACCGTCCGATCGTCCGCGAGGATGCCGAGCGCGAGGGTCGCGGTCTCGGAGATCTCTTGCTCACCGTTGTCGAGGAAGCCCGCGAAGATCTCCTGGAACTCGGAGGTCCCGTCGGAGTCCTGGGTGTCGCCGATCTTCGCCAGAGCGATGAGCGAGCCAGTGATGATGTCGTTCTGGCGCTCCTTCTCGAGGGCCAGCTTGAGGGCGGGGACGACCTCGTTCCGGATCATGTCCGGGGTCGGGCGGAGCGTGTCCTTGACCTGCTCGGCCTGACCGCGGCCGAGGAAGAAGTCGTCGCCACCGGACTGCACGTTGCCGCTGCGAACCTTGGAACGAAGGTTGAGGTACGGCTCCTTGTTGAAGCCCCACCAGAAGTCCCAGATCGAAAAGTCCTGGCCGATCGCCACCGGCCCACCCGAGGTGGGGCCAGATTGCGTCGGGCCCGCCGCGGGGGCGCCAGGTGAGGCGGGGCCCGGGGTCGAGGGACCGGACGGACCGGGGGCCGAGGGGCCGGACGGGCCGGGGGAGGCAGGGCCGCCGCCTCCGCCACCGCCACCGCCGCCACCGGGCGGAACGGTGTCACCGGGGCCCCGGTAGGTGCCGCCGTGACCGAAGGAGGTCGCGGGGAGGCAGAGCGCGCCGACTGCAACGAGGGCGCTAACGAGCATCTGGTTCTTCATGGTTGACTGGATCGTGTCGATCTTGCGGATCTCGGTGATCAATCGGTTCGGGTTCACGCAGCCACGCTCCGGGACCCGTTCGGGTCGTCGAGCGCTCGACGCTTGGGTCAAGTTGTGAGGCCGGGGCGGGAGGAGAACTCCGGCGGTGACCCACGGAGGAGCAAGGGCCGTGCCAAGGGCGAGCCCAACTCCACGCCGCGGGATCACTCCCACGACGCGCCCCATAATAGTGCTCTCAGCACGGTCAGACACGGTTCATACGGGGCACTGACTCGACTTTTCGCCACGGCGGCGGGGTGTCGCGCACGGAGGCCCCTCGGGGTGTGTTCCGGCGGCGTAACCGAGGTTGCCCCACTGGTCGAAGGATCGAGTCCCTGAGGCTTCTATCGGGCCTCCCAAGCAGGCAGACTCGCGAGGGTGAGGCTGCCCTGGACACCCCTGACCGAATGGCTCTCGCTGCCGTTTGGCTCCAGCTCCATCGACGGCGAGGTCGACCCGGAGGCAGATGAGGCGTGGACAGAGACCGCTGCCCGCCTCGGTCTGGTACGCCTCGGGTGGCGACCTGTGGGCCGAGAGGGTGACTTTGACCTCGCATTTCCGTGTGAGAGAGCCCTCGTCAAGGCCAGCGGTCGGCAGGGGATCCTGGAGGTGAGCTCCGGGGTCGAGCCGTGCGGTGGCTCGGGGAGCGACGAGGCCACCATTCATGTCGACGGCGGTGAGCTGGTCGTCGCAGCGCCCCAGGGGGCGCTGCCGCCCAGGAAGACCCTCCTGGAGGTGGGGTCGCTGGCCGCTGCCATGGGGGCCCGACGAGCCGCTCGTGAGCGCTTGCGACGGGCAGAGAGGGCCGCGGCGCAGGGCCGGAACGCCGCAGCCGCGGCTCACGATCTGCGCAACGAACTGACGCGGGCCGTGCTCTATGCCACGCGAGACGGAGAGGAGGACGGCGGGCGCGTGCTCGAGGCTCTGTCCTCGGCCCGTGAACTCGCTCAAGCAGCGCTCGGCGCGGAGAGCTCCCAGCGGGTGCCCCACCCCACCCTCATCAAGCTCAAGGATCTCCTCCTGGAGGAGGCCAAGGCGGCCACGGCGGCCGCCCGCGGTGGCGCCAGCGGTCCGCCTGCGCTGCGTGTGAGGTGCAAGGGCTCGCTCTACATCCTCGCTCCCAGGAACGCCATGGCTCGAGCCATTCGCAACCTCCTCACCAACGCGCTGGAGGCCGCCTCGCGAGGAGCGAGGGGGCCCGGCAGCGTGACGGTCGAGGTCGATCAGCGAGGTGCCGCCGAGCTGGGGCTTGATCTCGACGTGGTCGTCGCCGACGACGGAGACGGGATGGCGCCTGCAGCGCTGAAGGTCTTCCTCGACGGGGGCCTTGGCGCTCGGCGGTCTGATCTCCGGTCTGATGCCCCGTCGGGGGCGCTGCCCGGAGTTGGTATGCCGCAGTCCACGGGGCTCGGCACCGCGAGCCTTCGTCTGGCCCTGTCGGAGGTCGGGGCGGGGCTCCGAGTGCAGAGCGCTGCTGGCCTCGGCACCCGAGCGTGCATCAGCATTCGTTCGGCTCCCGCGGCAGCCGATCCGGTCATCCTGATCGACGGGGATCCCCGTCGCGCTCGACTGCGGATCGATCGCCTCGGCCAGGAGACCGCCGCGAGGGTATGGGTCTTCGACTCGGCAATAGGAGCGCTCGGGACCATCCGAGCAGGCCGTGCGGCGGCGGTGCACTGCGCCATCGAGATGGCCCAGCCCGATCTTCGGGCCGAGCTCGCGCGGGCCTGTGCCGCCGGGGGCGTATCGCTGAGCTGGGTCCGCCCGTCCCCCTGCTCCACGGAGCCGCAGCCCGAGCTCGCCCAGGAGCCCGCGCCCATCGGGGCTGCCTGATTCAGGCCGCACCCAGTGCCTCCCTGCACTCGCTGAACCTTCGGTCAGACCGGTTCGACGGACGTCACTCGGGCGAGAGCGACGGCGCCTGGAAGAACCGCGCCTGGCGCCGCCATGGTCGCCGGGTCCAACTGGGCCCACCTCGCCACTCCAATCACTGGCGGTCTGGCGGTGATCGTCGGTGCCCCTTGGAAGCACGGATACCACGACCCACGCGTCCCGCGTCCGCAGGGGTGACTGAGCCGTATGGGCTGCCAGAGGGAGCGGGGGGGCAGGGGGCTCGATGGGGTCGCGAGGCCCCTGATCCGCTGGGGGCGGGCTGCGGCGAGAGGACCCCAGCGAACAGAGCAGGCCCGCCACCCGGACTGGGGCAGCGGGCCCTTCAGTGGCCCTCTCGGTGATCCCTTGAGCGGACCTATCGGCCGACTGTTCAAAGGGCCGGAGGCCCGCCGTCGCGGTCAGAGTCCGACCTTGACCTGAACGGCGTCGGTGAAGTTCGAGGTCGTCGTCCCGTTCAGGTTGTCCCGGAACCATGCCTGGAAGTTCCAGGTGTCCCCCGGGAGCGCCGAGACCGCACCTGTGGGGGTGGGGAGCGCGCTCAGGAGTGCGGGCGTTGAGATGGTGCCGCTTGGACCCGAGTTGAGGATGCCCAGCCCCACGGAGCGGCCGATCGAGCCGCTCAAGCACAGGTTGCCCTGGGACCCACCGGGACTCGCCGCGAAGCCCGTGTCCCGCGAGACAAGGAAGAAGCCAAAGGTGTTGGCGGGCAGCACCGAGGCGGTCAGGACAAGGGTGTCACAGGCGGCAGAGCGGCTCCCGCTGGCGGTGATCTGCGCGCTCCCGAAGGTGGAGTTCACGTTAGCAGGGCCACAATAGCTCGTCCCGACATCGGGTTGGCGGGTCGTCAGCGACCAGACCGAGCCATCCTGAATAATCGGGCTGTCGAAGCTGACAGTGGATCCGCCTCCGGTGGAAGGGTCCTGGTAGCCGACGGTCGCCGAGCCGCCATTGGCCGCTCGCGCTCCGCTCACATCCTCGTAGAGGAACTGGGCGTAGGTGGGCCCGGCGGCGTGCACCTGGACCTGGAAGGTGGCTGTCTGCGTGCTGCCCGACCCGAAGAATTCGACGCGGTCCCACTGCACGATCAAGCTCGTGCCGATCTCTTCCCAGTAGATCTGCCCCCCCTGGCCCGAGTCGGTGTTGATGTCGTCCCAGAACGGCAGGAGCGCTTGCTCGGCGCCAAAGGCCATGAGGCTTGGGATCTGCTGGTTGCCGGGGCCGAGGTCCGGGCTGCTGCCCGCGAAGCGCAGGCCCCCGTTGCTCCCGACGCGCACGACGCCGGCGTTCAGCAGCTCGTTGCCGATCGTCGTGACGATGTCGATCGACTCGTCGTCCGCGAGGTTCAGGGGCGTGCCGGTGGACGAGATGTCGACGTAGGCCCCGGGGAGGGTGTTGTCGAAGATGAGAGCCGGAGACTGGACGATCTCGATGTTGGTGAAGTTGTCCACCGCGGATCTGGCGTCGAAGGAGTACTGGAAGGTCTCGCTCAAACCGCCGGCCTGAAACCCGATGGTGGCGGACTCACCACCGCCTGCACGTGCGCCCTCCACGTCGCGGTAAGCGAACTGTGCGAGGACGTCCTCATTGGCGTACACCGTGAGCTGGAAGGTGGCCCGCTCTGACGGCGCCCCGTTGTAGAAGCCGACGTCGTCCCACTGAATGATCAGCTCGCAGCAATCCTGCTGCCAGTAGATCTGCCCCACGGACCCGGACTGGGTATCGATGTCGTCCCAGAAAGGCAGGAGGGCGACGGCCCCGTTGAAGGCGCTGATGCTGGGTAGAGGGCGGTTGCCGGGGAACAAATCGGCTCCCACCGTGGCGCCGGGGAAGCGGACGCCTCCATTGCTGCCGATCCTCACGTTGCCCGAGCCGAACACGCTGTTTCCCACAGCGGTGAAGATGTCCCTCTCCTCGTCGTCGCCGAGGCTCAGGGGCGTACCCGTCGTTGAGATGTCCGTGAAGCCGCCGAACGTCTTTCGCATGAAGAGCCGGCCCGGCTCTCTGACCTCCTCGTAAATCAGCTCCCCGACAAGTCCACGGGAGCTGAGCCAGGGGCTGCCAGTGCTGAAGGGAATGCTCCGGGCGTCGCCCGTCGTGAGCGTCAGCACCCCGTCCGTGAAGGTCTGAAGGGGAGCCGGCCCGGTGCCGAAGTACTGGACGCTCGTATCGACGAAGACGACGGCGACCCCGACCACACCGTTGCAGGGGACCTCGATGTCTGGGATGTCGATCACCTCGGACGGAAGTGACCCGTCGGTCGAGTTCTGTCTCCCGGTGGCCACGCCGAGGGAGGTCCAACCGCTCAGGCTCTGACCGGGTCCCGGATTGCCCAGGACTGAACCTGGGCGCGTGAGGACCTCGATACGAAAGGTCGCTCCAAGGGATGTGCTTGAGGCGGTGGTCAGGTGCGTGATGCGCGTGCCGACGAGACTCTCCACGTCGAAGAACAGCCCGACGCCGTTGATGCTCTGCCCGTTGTTTGCCGCGGGGTTGGCCTGGAGCGTGGTGGCCTGAGCGAGGGCGGAGCCGCCGAGGAGGACGGAGAGAGTCGTCGTGACGAGAGCCTTGTTGAGCATGGGATTCATCGGGTACTTGCCGAGAAGGGAGCTTGCGACGCCGGGAGCAGGCCTGTTCGCCCTGAAGGGGTTCGCATTCTCGCAGAGCGGACAAATTCTCGGAGCTGAAGCAGGGGGAATTGGAGGC
>CAJQPT010000135.1 GCA_905480285.1 uncultured bacterium | reverse complement strand
CACGGAGGAGGGCATCCAGCTCGGGACCAACCTCGCGAACGACTGGAACTTCCGGGTGGACGATGATCAGGGGGCGGTCCACATCTACAACGTCACCTTCCAGTACCAGGCGCCTCGGGACCAGTGGTACCACGTGGTCGGAGTGGTCGAGCGCGCGTCGGGTGGTGGCGGGACCACCACCCTGTACGTGGATGGCGCCATGGTGATGGCCATCCCCTTTGTGGATACCCAGAGCGGCAGCAACATGGCGGGCAACGTCGCGCCCACCCAGGACCTCCTGATCGGCGCCATCAACGGCGGCTCCAGCGCGGGGGGCGCGCAATCCCAGGGGCTCGACGACCTGGCGTTCTACCGCGGCGCCCTCTCCGCTGCCGACGCCAGCGGCCTCGCGAGCGGCGCGCTCCGCCCCCTGGACTTCGGCGGACCGGTGCAGCGCTACTGCTCGCCGGCGATCCCCAACTCCACGGGAGCGCCGGGGACGGTGGACGCCCTGGGGAGCCTCCAGGCATCGACCAACGCGCTGACCCTCGAGGCCTCTTCCCTGCCCGCCAACGCCTTCGGCTTCTTCCTGACCAGCCAGAGCCAGGGGCAGATCGCCCAGCCGGGCGGGAGCCAGGGGGTTTTGTGCCTCGGCGGCGGCATCGGCCGCTACGTGGGTCCGGGCCAGATCAAGAACTCAGGCGCCGGCGGGGCGTTCCAGCTGGCGCTCGACCTGACCCAGACGCCGACGCCGACCGGGCTCGTGACGGTGGTCGCCGGCGACACCTGGAACTTCACCGCCTGGCACCGGGACGCGGTGGGGGGCTCGGTGACCTCCAACTTCACCGACGCGGTGTCCATCACCTTCCAGTGACCCCTTGAAGGCTCTCTCCTTCGGCCTGCTCGCCGCCGTCTTGGCGGCGGGCCAGGCCCCCGCACAGTCGCCGCCGAACGTCTTGCTGGTCGTCGCGGACGACCTCGCCGCTGGAGCGCTCGGGGCCTACGGCAACGCCGAGGTCCTGACGCCGAACGTGGACCGCCTCGCGGCGCAGGGCACGGTCTTCGACGCGGCCTATTGCCAGTACCCGGTGTGCGCGCACTCGCGGGCCTCCATGCTCAGCGGCCTGTACGTGCAGCAGCTCACCGGCTCCAACGGCAGCTTCACGAACCTCGATAGCGTGCTCGGCTCCCGGGCGACCCTCCCCGAGCACTTTCGCCAGGCGGGCTACACCGCCGCTCGGGTGAGCAAGCTCTATCACATGCGGGTGCCGGGAGACATCACCAACGGCGCCGCCGGATCGGACCACGTGCCCTCATGGGACGTGGCTGTGAATGTTCAGGCGCCGGAGTGGTCGACGCCGGGGACGACGGGGCACTACACCAATGAGACCCTGAACTTCGACCCGAACCTGCACTACGGCCTCGGCTTCGGGACGGCGTTCTACACGGTCGAGGCCTCGACGAGCGGCGCCGAGCAAGCGGACCACGTGGCCGTGGACGAGGCCATCTCATTGCTCGATGGGTTCGGGGGGCAGCCGTTCTTCCTCGCGGTGGGGTTCGTCCGTCCCCACGTCCCCCTGGTGGCGCCCGCCTCGGACTTCGCCCTCTACGACCCCGCGCAGCTGCCCCTCGCGCAGAGCGTGCCGGGAGATCTCGCCGACATCCCTGCCGCGGGCATCTTCTGGAACGAAGGCGCGCGGGGGCCGAACAGCGACCCCGACCGCCGGGAGGTGTTGCGGGCCTACTACGCCTCGGTGTCCTTCATGGACCGCCAGCTCGGGCGCTTGCTCGACCGGCTGGAGCAGCTTGGCCTAGAGGACGACACGATCGTCGTGTTCACCTCGGACCACGGCTACCACCTGGGCGAGCACACCTTCTGGCAGAAGCTCAGCCTGCACGAGGAGTCGGCTCGGGTCCCGCTGATCGCCGCGGGGCCGGGGATTCAGGCGGGGCGTCGGGGGCAGGTGGCCGAGTTGGTGGACCTCTATCCGACCCTCGCGGACCTGGCGGGACTCCCGGTGCCGACGCACTGCGCGGGGCAGTCCCTGCGCGGGGTGATCGAGGGGACCAGCGGCGAGCTTCGTACGGGCGCCTACTCACGCATCGCCGGCGGCGAGCTCCTCCGGACGCCGTCGTTCGCCTACATGCGATATAGCAACGGCGCGGAGGAGCTGTACGACATGGGGCCCGCGCCCCTCGGAGACCCGCTGCAGTTCACGAACCTGGTGGCAGATCCCGCCTTCGCGTCCACCCTCTCGGCGCTCCGCGACCAGCTGGACGCGCGGGTGGCGGAGATCGAGGAGGGATCTGGCGAGGTCTACTGCGCAGGCGACGGCACGAGCGGGCTCTGCCCTTGCCTCTACTTCGGGGGGCCCGGGGAGGGCTGCCTGCACTCGGCGGGGTCCGGGGCCACGCTCACGGGCTCTGGCTACGCCAACGTCGCCGCCGATACCCTCCGGCTTGAGGTGAGGGATGGCCCGCCGTCGCGGCCGGGCCTGCTGGTCTCAGGCCTGGCGCCGACCTCGATTCCCCTGGGGGACGGGCTGCTGTGTCTGCAGACCCAGGTCCGGTACGCGCCGCTACAGCTCGATGCCCAGGGGCGAGCGAGCTACAGCCAGCTCGGGTCGACCTCCCTGGCGGGGAGCACGATCCACTACCAGTTCGCCTTCCGCGACGCGGGGCCCTGCGGCGGGAGCTTCAACCTGTCCAGCGCCTGGCGGGTCACCTGGCACTAGTCCGGTCTCCGCGGAGCTCGGGGGCGGAGTGACGGCTCAGCGGCCCCGGCGCCAGGCGTCGGCCACGGCGTCAGCCACGGCCTCGGCGACCCCCTCGTCGTAGGGGCCGGGGAGGACCCGGTCGCGGGTGGGCGTCCCGACACAGCGGGCGAGGGCGAAGGCCGCGGCGACCTTCATCTCCGGCGTGATGGCCGTGGCGCCGGCCTCGATCGCCCCCCGGAAGATGCCGGGGAAGGCGAGGACGTTGTTCACCTGGTTGGGGTAGTCGCTGCGGCCCGTCCCGACCACGGCGGCGCCGGCCGCCGTGGCGAGGGCGGGGTCGATCTCGGGGTCGGGGTTGGCCATGGGGAAGAGCATGGGCGCGGGCGCCATGCGCTCGACGTCGGCGGTGCTGAGCAGGCCGGCGCGGCTCACCCCGACGAAGACGTCGGCGCCCTCCAGGGCGTCATGGACGGAGCCCTCACGGCCCCCCCGGTTGGTGTACTCCAGCAGCGCGCGCTTCTCGGGCGAGAGGTTGTTGCGCTGCTCATGGATGATGCCCCGTGAGTCGCACACGATGATGTCGCGTACGGGCTCGCAGCGGTCCGAGTCGAACCCGACGCAGGTGAGGAGCTTGGCGATGGCGGTCCCCGCGGCGCCGGCGCCGGCGATGACCACGTTGAGGTCCGAGAGCTTGCGACCGGTGAGCTCGCAGGCCCCGATCATCGCGGCGAGGAGCACCACGGCGGTGCCATGCTGGTCGTCGTGCATGACGGGGATGCCGAGGTCTTGGAGGCGCTCCTCGATCTCGAAGCACTCCGGAGCGGCGATGTCCTCGAGGTTGATCCCTGCGAAGCCAGGGGCGATGGCGCGGACGGCGTCGACGACCTCGTCAGGCGTCGAGGTGTCGAGGCAGATGGGCCAGGCGTCGAGGCCACCGAAGCGTCGGAACAGCGCGGCCTTGCCCTCCATCACGGGCATCGCCGCCTTGGGTCCGATGTCTCCGAGCCCGAGGACCGCGGTGCCGTCGGTGACGACGGCCACCGCGCGGCCAGCCACGGTGAGGTCCCTGAGGCGGGAGGGCTCGTCGACGATCTCGCGGCAGGGCGCGGCGACGCCAGGGCTGTAGGCGAGCGCGAGGTCGTCTTGGGTCTCAAGCGGCGCCTCCAGGCGAATGGAGATCTTGCCCTGACGCTCCTCGTGGAGCGCGATCGCGCGGTCATCCAGCTGGCTACGGTGCTGCTCTACGGTCATAGCGCGAGACTGTAGCGCGTCAGCGCGCTGGATTGCCAATCAGCAGCGCATTCGCCGCCTCAAGTGCCTCGCGTGCTGCACTATTTCGCGGCTGCTGGGCCAGCACCTCCTCGAAGTAGCGGACGGCGGACTGGAGGTCGCCGGCGCGGGCCTCGACCTTGCCAAGGAGCAGCGTCATGGGCACATCCCCTGGGTTCTGTTGGAGCCATGCCAGCGCGCACTCTCGGGCGAGCTCATGCCTGCCCGCGCTGCCCGCGGCCTCGACGAGGGCCCCCAGCACTCTCGGAGAATCCCCTTCGATCCGACGCGCCTCGAGGAGCGAGTCTGTGGCCTCGTCGAACCTGCCGAGCTCCGCCAAGGCCGCGCCCAGGTTCAGGTGCCCGATGGCGTAGTCGGGGTCGAGGTCCACCGCGGCGCGGTAGGCATTCTCTGCGAGGTCGACCCGGCCGAGGAGCACGTGACTGCGGCCAATGCCCTCGAACGCGGGGGCGTCCCGGACCGCGAGGTCGTCGCGTCCGCGCACGGCCTCATGGAAGAGCGCGAGGGCGTCGCGGAAGCGAGACTCGTCAATGGCGAGGCGGCCATGCTCGATGAGCAGGTGGGGGTGCCGGTCCTCGGTCGCTCCGACCTCGCAGAAGGCCTGCACCGCGGCGGGGTCGGCCGGGCCACGGAAGAGTCGCAGGGCGCGACCATCAGCGTCGTAGACGAGGGTCGCCTGGTTCGCCTCGCCCAGCGCCGCGGCGGCCTCGTTGAACTCGAGGAGGACCTCACTGGTTGGGTCGAGCTCGCGGTCGCGGGGTCCACCCGTCCTGAGGAACGCCTCGACCACCCGGACCTCCGGGTCGTCGAGGAGCAGCGGGTCGACCTCGACGGAGCGACTCTCGCGGATCCTCACCACCAGGGGCGCGGGCGTGAGTCCGAGGGCGAGCGGGGTCCTCGCGGTGCGAGCGATGGCGGCCGTCCAGCTCCGGTCTGACGCGGCGAGGCCGCCCCGCCGAGGCCACGAGCGAGCGCCCTCGACCAGGACGTCGGCCGAGCCCTCTCGAACCGTGAGGCGGTGGGCGTCTGCGGGCAGCTCCAGCTCCTGGCGGCGGCCGGAGGGCCAGGTGACCTCCACCCGAGGGCCCGGCGCGGCGCTCGTCGGGAGCTGCAGGTCCGGTGAGACCTGTGACTGGAAGCCCTCCACCAGGGAGACGTGCCGCGCATAGCGCCGTGCCGACTGGGTGCCGCCGCTGGCATCAGGGAGCTCGACCTCGACCTGGGCGCCGAGGGCGACCATCCCGCCGCTCGCTGGAATCAGCCGGACCCTGATCGCGGCCTGGGCGCCTTGGTTCTCGTAGTACACCAGCCCGCCCAGGGTCCACAGGGCGAGGTCGAGGTCGCCGTCGCCGTCTGGGTCAAAGGGAACGATGGCGCGGCCGTCGTGGGAGGCGTCGATCCCCAGGCACCAGCCGGCGTCGACCCAGGGCCGGTCAGCGGGGCCGTCGTCCGTCCGCACGAACAGGCGGTCCCGCTCATGCCCGTTGAAGGAGCCCTGGAAGCGCAGGGCCTCGTTCACGTCCTCGCTGCGCTCCCCGCGCTCGAGCCTGCGCCCGTCGTCGATGACCTGGCGCCAGTAGTAGGTCTGCCAGTCGCCCAGCCCGCGGTCCCGGTGGGAGGCGAAGCCGTTGGTGACCACAAGCTCCTCGGCCCCGTCGCCGTTGACGTCGACGAACTGGCAGCCCCAGGCCCACTCCGCCTCGTTGACCCCGAGGCCGCGCGCCCGATCGGGCCACGGGCCGGGCTCGGCGGGCTCGGTGTAGAGGGCGTTCCCACGGGCGATGGTGTCGACCCTGGCGCGCATGGTCTCGGAGAGTCCCTGCGCGAGGGGGACCATGCGCATGCCCTCCTCGCTCGACATGTTGGACACGTAGAGGTCCCAGCGGCCGTCGGCCTCGAGGTCCGCGAGCGCAGCGCCCATGGTGTAGGCGCTGACGCCGCCCATCCCCATGGTCTCGTCCGCCACGAACCGGCCAGCCTCGTTGCGCCAGAGGACGTTGGGCCCGAAGTCGTTGCCCTCGAAGAGGTCGGTGTCCCCGTCGTGGTCCGCGTCGAAGGCCAGGGCCACGTAGGTGTAGCCCGTGCCCTCGATGCCCCGCGCCTCGCTCTCCTCGGTGAAGCGCAGCCCGCCCTGGTTGATGAGCAGGTGGTTGTCGGCGCCGTCGTGGGCCTCCACGGTGTTGTAGTCCGGCCCGCGGGACTCGCCGCTGCCGTAGACGGCGAAGAACAGGTCCAGGTCGCCGTCCCCCTCCACGTCCAGGGGCGCGACGGTCTGCACGGCGAGCCGGCGGAGCCCCACAGGGTTCGGCAGGGCGAAGGCCTCGGGGAGGTGGCGCCATGTGCCAGGCGCCGCGTCGGTCCTCGTCCAGAGGCCGGCGAAGGCCAGGCCTCCTCGGTAGCGACTCGTCTCGGAGGCCACGAGCTCCTCGAGCCCGTCCCCGTCGAGGTCTACGAACAGCACGAAGGCGGGGCGGTCCGCGAGTCGCTCCATGGGGAGCGGGATCGGGATGAAGCCGCCGACCCCGTCGTTGCGCAGCAGCAGCGTCGACTCGTTGCTGCGCGTGGCGATGAGGTCCTGGAACCCGTCCCGATCGAAGTCCACCACGGAGAGGCCGCCGAGGGTCAGTGTGCGGTGCCGGTCCACGAAGTCCTGAAGCAGCCGCTCGTTCTCGGCGCTGGTGCCGAAGGTGAGGCCGACCTCCAGCGTTCGGTCCACGTAGCGCGGGGGGTCGTCGCACCGCAGCCGCACGCCGGCGCCCAGGGGCTGATCGGCGGTGGCCTCGCAGAAGTGGAAGCGCGAGAGCCGCCAGTCTTCCCCAGGAGCGGTCCGGGCTTCGATCTCCCCGTACAGGGTGATGTCCACGCGCTGCGCGGTCGGGAGCGGCTTGCTGGGCGCCTCTGCCCGCTGCGAAGGGGACGCCTGAACCCCCGCCCAGCGCAGGCGAACTCGCCCGGTGGCCCGGTCTCCGGACGGCTCGAGCTCGAAGCGGTCGAGCTCCAGCTCCACCCGCTCCGGGCTGGCGGTCCTTGGGCCGAGACCTGCGAGCAGCGCGACGAAGGCGCCCGGGACCCGGGTCCAGCTGCGGTTCCCAACGAGCCAGCAGACCTCGAGCCCGGCGGCTTCCTGTGCGCTCCCCGGACCCCGGACTCGCCCGGAGAAGTCCTCGCTGTCGATGCTAAGCGCCGCTCGCTCCAGGTCACCCCTTGCGAGGGGCTCGAGGAGCAACGCGAGGAGGTCCTGCTCGAGGCGGAGCGCCTCCAGTTCGGACCGGGCCAGGTCGGTGACAGGTGAAGCCGGGGGAGAGACGAGCGCGGAGCGCGGATCCAGTATCTCTTCGCCGCAGCCGAGGACCACCACGAGGGCGGTGATGGCAGCGCTCCACGTACTGACCCTCGTGCCGTCGAGGGCGAGTCCTGGCAGTCTGGAGGCGATCACGATTGGAAGGTACGGGGCTCCCTTCGGAGCTGAGGGCGTGAAGTCTACAATTGCGCGCCATGGACCAACGCGTCGTAGCTACTGCCTCAGGCGTCCTCTGGACGGCACTCGCCCTTTCCTTTCTCGGTTGCGTTGCTCCACAGGGCAAGCCGACCTCCCCGCCAGCGACCGGCTCCAGCGCCGGGGTCATGGCGAATCCCAGCGCTGATTCCCCCGCTGGCCCCACTGCTGGGACCACTGCTGGGGGGACCCTTGGGCCTACCGCTGGGGCGGCGGGTGGCGCCGATGGGACCGGCACCCCTGCGGCGGCGGCGCTCGATGTGCCTGCGGTCTCAGAGCCAGACGCCGCGGCGCGGCAGCTGGCGGAGATGATCGGGCTCCTCAGTGAGTCAGAGGGCGCGCCGTTGATCGCGGCCTACGCGGAGTCGAACGGCGTCGACGGCGCGGCCGAGATCCTGGTGCGCCTCAAGCCGGAGCTCCGCAGCAAGCTCATCCGCGAGCTGCAGCAGTCCAACCCGGATGAGGTCGCTGAGTACATGGAGGCGCTGGCCAAGGCCGCTGCGGCGGCCATGCTCACCAACGGACAGCTCCGTGAAGATGCTGGCAAGGTCGTTGACGACTGGCACGCTGCCGCTGCCCGCGGAGACCGCGACGGTTACCTCGGGAGAATGGCGCCGGACGCTCGCTTCCTGGGCACCGACGCCCTGGAGCGCTGGGACCTCGAGCAGTTCACCGACTACGTGAACAAGTACTTCGCGCCTGGCCGCGGATGGGCCTTCCTGCCGGACGAGCGGGTCCTCCAGCTCTCCGCCTCCGGGACGGTGGCCTGGTTCGACGAGCTCCTCGCGAGTGAGAGCTATGGAGAGCTTCGCGGGACGGGGGTGCTCGTGCGCGCTGGAGACGTCTGGAAGGTGGCCCAGTACAGCATGACCTTCACGGTGCCCAACGACGTGGCCGAGAACGTGGTGGACGCGGTCAGTCGGTCTGAGCAGTGAGCGGTGCCCCGCCGGCGGATGAGCCGGCGGATGAGCCCGCGGATGAGCTCACCCGAGGGCGCGCGAGACGCCCCTGCTTCGGACCCAGAGCCAGGTGGTCTGCACCAGCCCTGCGATGACGAAGGTCACCAGGGTCCAGTTCAGGCCCGAGACGCCGAGGCCCTCGGCCATGAGCACGCCCACCTCGAGCAAGCCCCAGGCGAGGGCGAAGTAGATGAGGACCGCCTCCGTGATGGGGCGCGTCTGATGGGCGTGGACCAGCAGGCCCTGGAACCAGCTCTGGGCGACCTGGTAGGACGGCATGAGCACACAGAGGGCCGCGCCCAGCCGGGCCATGGGGATCAGCTCCGCGGGGATCCGCTGGACCTCGCCGAACCAGATCCCGGAGAGCGGCGTGAAGGCCATGAGCGCGAGCACCGCCGAGGTCACGCCCGCGAGTCCCCACCCAAAGCGGCGGAGCGCCCTCGGCCCGCCGCCCAGGGCCACCAGGGTCACGACGACCTCGTTGAATGCCATGCCGACGCTGCGCATGGTGAAGACCAAGGCGTGGACCGGTCCCCATGCGGCCACCGAGTCCAGGGCGCGTGGCATGCGGTTCATCCCGGCGGCGCCGATGGGTTGAATGAAGAGCGTGACGAGCGGGGTGAGGGCGAGCGGCGTGTAGAAGCGCATGAAGCGGGCCACGGTCATCGTCTCGCCCTCTGGCTCCCGCCGGAGGAGGCTGTGGATCTCCTTCACGCGCCAGTGGGCATAGAGAGCCTCGGCGGTCACGCCCGTGGCGACGCCGCAGCCTGCGACCGCGATGCCTGAGAGGCCGCTCCAGACGCCGAGGCTGGCGAGGACCGCCGCCGTGGCCACGAGGCGGACCGCGGTGCCCACGCCGACGGCGCCGCTGCGTTCGAAGCGGATCAGCGCTCCTTGCTGGGTTCGCCTGTAGCCGATGGCGAGCGTCCACGGCGTCATGATCTGGAGCCCGATGCGGCCAGGCTCCAGCACGCGTGGGTCGCAGCCGAGGAGCGTGGTCGCGACGAAGTCGTAGAGGGGCGTGAACGCGATCAGGCCGTGGAGCAGCGAGAGCAAGACGCTCATCACCACGCCGTAGCGGAGGACCGCCGAGTAGCGCCGCCAGGAAGTAGAGAGCCGCGTGGAGGCGGCCAGCATCATGATGATGGGGCCCTCGATCACGAGGCTGATGGGGAAGACCACCGAGCTCCAGGCGGCGAGGTTGATCTTCGCCTCGGGGAGACGCGAGACGGACGCGATCACCAGGGTCGGCTCCATCGCCATCAGGACCCAGCTCGCCGCCAGCGGCGCCCAGAGGCGGAACACGCGTCGCACATCCACCGGCTGATCGCCCGGGACAGGGGGGTCGGGCGAGGCGGGAGAGCTCAAGGGGCGACGAGGGTGCATCGGCGCCGGCGTCTAAGCAAGGCGAACCCGGCGCGCGCGCCGCGCGAGCCGGGTTCGGTGGGGGGGAGCCGTCAGATGCCGCCGCCTTCCGGTGGCGGGGTCATCTTGAGAGGAGCGGGGCCGGCGGTCTCGCCCGGCGGGGCGTCGGTGCCATCAGGGGCCGGTTCAGGGGCCGGTTCAGGAGCAGGCTCCATCACACCTTCAGGGCGCAGGCGGAAGCTCGTCTCCTTCCAGCTGGGGAGCGCGTACGCCCACCCTTCGGTCGCGGCTTGCAGCTCGGCGACCTCGGCCTCCAGCTCCTCGCGTGAGGGGCCCTCGGCCTCTGGTGCCTCGGTCGGCTCCTCGCCGGCGATCGGGGAGGCGTCCGGCGCCTCCGGCTCGAGGGCGAAGGACACGCGCGACCAGGTCACCATGGTCTCAGGGTCGTCCTCGTCCGCGACCTTCATGGTCTCAACGCTCACCTTCAGGCCGCCTTCCGTGGTGAAGGTCGCGTCGGAGATGATCTCCTCCGGCCATTCCAGCGAGTCCGCCCTGCGGACGTCCTCGAAGCGGAGCCGCTGCAGGGCTCCCAGCAGCTGGGCGGTGCCGGAGGGGGTCTTCGCGACCATGCCCTCGGGGATGTCCTGGACCACCATCTCGTTCTGCCCCATGTCCTCGCGCAGCGCGAGGACCTCGGCACCGTCAGGGTGAGTGATGGCTGCGGACGCGATCCGCGTCCGGTCCACGTTGAGGAACTCTGAATTCACCCAGCGAAGAGGCTGGGGGTCCACACCGAGCTGACCCGAGGCGAGGAAGGTCTGGGGACCCTCCCCGGGCAACGCGTAGTACTGGGTGTCCGGCGTCACTCCCATCTGGGCCGCGGCGGGCTCCGCGCGGCTGGTGCGCTGTTTGCCGATGAGCACGGTCTCCACGGTCGCTCCCTCCCCGTCACGCAGGGTCACCCGGACGGAGGCTGCCCCCTCACCGTCCGGTTCCACGAGGCCGAGGCGTTCGTAGCGATCGGCGTTGGCGGTCTTCGGTTCGAGGCGTCGCGCGTCCCGAAGGCCAAGGAGGAAGGTCCGGACCTTCTCTCCGTCGGCGGGATATCCGGCGGCCTCGGAGAGGACCCAGCCGGTGCCCTCCGCCCGCAGGGTGAGCGGGCCTCCTGCGGCTTCGATGCCGATCTCTCGCACATCGTTCACCCGGTCGCCCAGGGCAGGCAGGAGCCGCTCCTCGGTGGAGGCAGGGCGGGTGTCATTGGCCCGCCCGGATTGGAGCGCCGTGGTGGCGGCGACGGCGGCGAGGGTCGCCGCGCCGAGGACAAGGATGGTCTTCTGGTTCACGATTTGGCTCCTCCGCTGCGAGCGGTTCGGGCGCCGGCGCGGCCCATACGGACGCTGAGCGTCAGGGCCGCGAGAATGGCGGGGATGAGGAAGATATTCAGGAGCTTGAGGCGTGTCCCCAGGGCGTCAATCTCGGCCCGCAGGTCGCGCTTGACCTCCCGCAACCGGCGGCGCGTCTGCACCTGCTCGGCACGGAAGGCGCTGATTTGCTCCTCCTGCTCCTCGGAGAGGATGAGGGCGCTTGAGGGGTCCTTGTCGCGCTGAAGCTGATCCAGGCGAGCCTGGGTGTCCGCGAGCTTGGCTTCCAGCTCGACCTCCTCGGCTCGGAAGCGTTCCTGGGCCTCGAGCATCAGCGCCTCCTTGCGAGTGAACGGGCGGCTGAACTCCGCCCGGCTTCGCAGGCTGATCAGGTCGCTGCTGCCGGACATGTTCTCGAGGGCGCTGACCAGCAGGGAGGCGTTGTCCACCTGCGGCTGGAGCCGCACGTTGCCGAAGATGTCCTGCATGGGCTGAGCCCAGACCGAGTCGTGCAGCATGTCCGCGTCGGCGAAGATGAGCGCGTTGAACGGGGCGGCCGACGCAGCGAGGTGCGCGTCCTCCGAGTCCGCGGCGGCCTCGCCGTCGAGGTCCTCGCTGGAGCCGTCCGCCGCTGCCCCGGGGGCTCCGTCGGGGAAGGCGCTCCGCACGTTGCCGCTGATGCGCATCGCGAGGGCGGCGTCGGGCGCGTTCTCGAGGAACGTGTCCGAGACGATCTGCGGGTCCAGGGGGCCCATCAGGGAGAGGGTGTCCATGGTCCCGCCGCCACCGGCGGTGGTGGTGGCGAGCGTCTCCACCGAGACCCCGTCCGGCGCGTCGTTCGCCCGCGAGAGGGCGCCAGGCATGAAGAAGCGCAGCTTTTTGAGGGGCGAGGTCAGGATGTCGTCGCGGTTGATGGTCTCATCCGTGATCCCGAAGGCGAGCGGCATCTGCACCGGCTGGCCCGCCCGGTCGCGGACCGTGAGCGCCCCGATCGAGTCCCCGGCCACCCGGCTGGGCGTCATGGTCACGCCCCAGGCCGTGAGCAGGTCGTCGATCCCCGAGTCACTGCTGTTGTTCAGCGCCGCCATGGGGTCGGCCGATTGGCGCGCGGGATCGAGATAGCAGAAGGGGTCGACGAACGCGACGACCTTGCCGCCGGAGAGGGCGAACTGGTCAATCGCGTAGCGGCCGGCCGCGCTGAGTCCCTTGGGGTGTACGAGCAGGAGCAGGTCGATGTCGCCATCAAGCTCCGTCAGGGTGGCGGGGTCGAGGTCTCGGATCTCGTAGCGCCGCTCGATCAGCTCAAGGATCGGCCAGGGGGGCAGC
>CAJQPT010000134.1 GCA_905480285.1 uncultured bacterium | reverse complement strand
TTGGCCTGCGCGGAGCAGATCGTGGAGCCGAGACCCTCGGAGATCGTGAGCACGCCGTTGCCGAACTCAGGGGTGGTACCCCAACCGCTCACCTGGATGACGTAAGGAGTTCCCGCGGTGCCCGAGATCGTGAGAGCGCTCCGGAGTCCGCAGGAGTCGTCGTTGCAGCCGACGTTTTGGCCAGTGAATCCGTCATACACGGATATGACCGTGTCGAAGTCAGAGCCGCAGAGGTCAAAGTTGATGTTAGCGTCGGCCTCGGCGAAGTAGGCGAACCAGATGTCGTTGTTGCCGCCCTGCCCCGCCTGGGTGCACATGCCGACACCAGAGTCCGTGGCGAACTCGGGGTTGAAGAGCGTGACGCCGTCTTCGACCACGGTGTAGAGATTCGTCGAAGGGGAGTTGTCGATGTCGAGGAAGGAGAGCTCGATGTTGTCGTAGAGGACGCCGGTGTCGTCGTAGTTGCTGGCGTAGCTACCAAAGCCGATCTGGAAGATCTTGCCTTCCGTGCCCGGGTCGAGCGCCATCGTCAGCGTGGCGTTCTCCCAGTTGCGGATGCTGTTGTCGGTCACGTCGAGGCGCGTCTGGCGGATGGTCGCGAAGCCGGCCGAGGGGTCGAGGATCTTTATGAAGGCGAACATCTGGGCGTCGCCCTGGCCGTTGCCGACGAAGTCACTCTTCTTCACGTCGAACGAGAAGATCGCGGTCTGGCCGATGTTGGCCGCCTCGACGGTCTGCTCCTTGAAGACCGAGGCCTCGATGTAGTTGCCGTTGGCGTGATCACCGTTGTTGTAGTCGCTGTAGACCACGAGGCTCTGGGAGCCCTGGTCGGCGGCCTGCTGGGTGTCGGTGATGGCGGAGAAGCCGATCCCGGGGTTCGGCGCCGGGAAGGTGCCGTAGCCGTAGAGGTAGCCACCGGAGGGGTCGAAGACGTTGGCGAAGATGATCCAGCCGTCGTTCGAGAGAGCGTCGCCGTTGTTGATGTCCAGGCCGTCGAAGTCCTGGGCGTACTCGTTCATCGTGGGCGGCGGGGGCGGGGGGCCCTGCCACTCGATGTTGTCGTACACGCGCCGCGAGTCATCGTTATTGGAGCAGCGGTTGGTGAAGCCGACCTGGAGGATGTGACCGCCCCAGGCGGAGTCGATCGTGACGCTGGTGCTCGCGCTGGTCCAGTTCACGCAGTCCGCGCCGGTGGTGTCGATCGGGTCGTAGTACACCGTGGCGAAGCCGTTCGCGGGATCGAGGACCTTGATGAACGCGGCCGTCGTGGTCCCCGCGGGGTTGGCGTCGCAGTTGGCCTTCAGGTAGTCGAAGTCAAGCGTCCAGGTGTCCCCGAAGCTGTCGGCGGTGACGCCCTGCTCGAAGAACGTGTTCGACTCGAGGATGTTGCCGTTGCCGTGCTCGGTGGTGTTGTTGTAGTTGCTGTTGGTCTGCAGCGACTGGCCGTTGCTCGGCGTGCCGAGGCCGGACACGAGCAGGGCGCATTCGCCCTCGGTGTTGTTCGGCGGGAAGACGCCGTAGCCGAAGAGGTAGCCGCCGGAGGGGTCAAAGACCGTCACGAAGTTCCCGAAGCCAAGGTCACTGACCCCGGGTCCAGGCGAAGCCGGGTCAGCGGACTCGAAGTCGATGGAGCGAACCTGCAGCTGTGCGCTGGCGACGGAGCCGAGCGCAGCAAAGGCTGCTGTGGTGAGGAGAGATCGAGAGAGATTCATCTGGAGAGAGTCGTTGCTAGTGAGCGAAGCGTGGGTCAGGAAGGGCGAGCAGCGGGCTTGGGCCGACGATGATGGGGTCTCGCCTTAGGCCCAAAGTTATCCCTCCAAACGCAAGGCCGGCGCCCTCATCAGCGAGAGCAGCCCTTCGTTGCGCCGAAACGAGTCAGGCAATTTGACGCACCGCGACAACGCACCACATCTCGATCTGGGGCGTGGTGCTGAGGCGCGTCCTCACCTGGTGTCTTGCGAGAGCCGCTGCAGGAACTCCCGGGCCACGCCGTCTGCGAGCGGGAGGCCCCGGTCGCTGAGGTGGAATCGGTCTCCTGAGCGGTCGAGGAGCCCGTCGCCGACGAGCCTCGTGGCCAGCGCGACGGAGGCCTCGATGGCGGCCTCGGACGCGGACGCTGTCTTGGCCACCTCGGCGGGGTCAACGCCCTCCTTCAGACGGAGGCCCAGCCACCAGCACTCGGCGACGCGGGCGACCTCCTCGGGCACCTCGCTCCACTCGGTCGCGTGGCCGTGTCCGCGGATCCGGTGCAGGTACGGGCTGATCGATCGAGGGTTGCCCGATCGTGTCTGCGCGACCTTACTGACCGCTCCGGGGCCAATGCCCACGTACTCGCCGTTCCGCCAGTAGTTGACGTTATGGCGGCACTGTTCATCGGGGCGGGCGTGGTTGGAGATCTCGTAGGCGATGAGCCCGCTCGACGACGCGAGGTCCCGGGTGGCGTGGAACATCTCGAGCTCGACCTCCTCCTCTGCGGCCTCCAGGCGCCCCCGGTCGAGCCAGCGCTTGAAGCGCGTGTCCTCCTCGAAGGTGAGGTTGTACGCAGAGAGGTGGTCCGGGCCCAGGTCGAGGACCCGGCCGAGGTCGGAGCTCCATCCATCAGCCGTCTGTCCTGGGATCGCGTAGATCAGGTCCACGTTGACGTGCTCGATCCCCGCGGTGCGCGCGGACTCGTAGGCTCGGAACGACTCCGCGGCCGTGTGGACCCGGCCGAACAGCTTGAGCGTCTCGTCATCCAGGGACTGGAAGCCAATGGAGAGGCGGGGGACGCCGAGGTCGAGCAGGCAGCGCGCCTTGTCCACGTCCAGGCTCTCGGGGTTGCACTCCGCGGTGACCTCCTTGGCGCTCTCTCGCCAGCCCGAGATCTCGTGGAGCCCGTCGAGGAGGGTCTTCAGCTGCCCTGCGCTGAGCAAGGACGGCGTCCCCCCACCCAGGAAGAGCGTGGCTGGCCGCGCAGGGGCACGGCGCTCGGCCTCTCGCAGGATCGCGGCGATCATCCCGTCGATGTCCTGACCCTCGTCGGGCACCGAGAAGAAGTCGCAGTAGTGACACTTGGCGGCGCAAAAGGGCAGATGCACGTAGAGGGCGGTGCCCTCCAGCGCCTGGGGCGGCGCGGAGACCCTGGGGGTGTCACGCCTGGAGTTCGGTGTCGGCTCGTCCTCGACCCGCTGCTGGTGCTCTTCCATGTGGGCTTGGCTGCGCTTGGGACCGGTCATAGGGGGCGTGGGGGGGTGGCGCTCGAGGCCTAAGGGGTCACCAGCGCGGAGGCTCCGCCTGGGGCGCCACGGCGTCGGGCTCAGCGCCTGAGGCGTAGCACCACGGTCTGGCGACCGCCGGGTTCGAGCGTGATGTTGGCCGTCGAGAGGTCCACGGGCTGCGCCTTGAGGTCGATGCCTTTGGCGACGACCTGGGTCGGCAGCGCGGGCAAGCCGACGAGGTCGAAGACCCACGCCTCCCCATCCGAGGTCACCCCTGCGGCCCGTCGCTCGATGACTCCGCCGGCGATCGTGCGACCCTCGGGCGCGTCGTGGAACAGCGCGATCATCTTCAGGGCCTCTCGGGCGTCGCCGATGACGCGGACCTCGAGCTCCGCTGCGGGCCACAGGAGGAGCTCTCGTGTTCGTTCCTGATCCGGGTCAACCCACGCGGTCGCCGGCGCGTAGCCGTCCGCCTCAACCCGAAGCCACAGGGGGGTGCGAGACTCGATCCAGGGCAGGTCAACGGGAGAGCTCGCGTCCTTGAGGACGAGCTCCTCACCGGCGGCTTGATCCCGCAGGGTGAGCGGGCTCATTCCCGAGGCCTGGGTGACGCGCAGCCCGGAGAGGTGCGCGCCAGTGGGGCCGTCCCGCACAATGAGTCGGTTCAGGGGAAAGGGCGAACCCACGAGGACATAGGGGCTGTCGACCGGCGTGAACGCGTGACCGAGCCCCTCGAAGCGAACGCGCTGGCCGTTGAACATGCCCCCCAGCAGCTTGACCCGGGAGCGATCGGGGATCTCCAGCTTGAAGCGACCGCTGCCGACCTTGACCTCGGTCAGCTGTGATGCGCCCTGGGTCAGGATCTCCAGCTGGAAGGACCCTGACCTCACCGGGGACGGGAGGGGGGCGCCCTTGACCTGCAGCAGGGCCTCACCCTCGAAGGGCCTGAGGCGTTCGACGAAGGGGGTGGTGTCAGCGCCGGAGCGGCCGCCGGGTTCGATCCCCGGGCTGTCCTCGGCGAGGGCTGGCGCCATCAGCGGGTCGGCAGCCTCCTGGATGGGGTCCGGTGCTTCGGGCAGGGTCAGCCCCGTCACCTTTGATGGGGACTCCCGTGGGCTGGGCTCTCCGAAGATCGTCCAGCCGAGAACCGTCAGGGCCGCGAGGGTCATGGCGGCGGGGATGATCCGGTGGGGAGCCCGCATGCCGCCCAGTGTCACCGAAGGCGGAGGCTACGTCGACCTGGGAAGCTCAGCTGGCTGCTCGGAGGGGCTCGCAGGCGTACTCCGCGAGGCTCCTGGCGATGGCGTCGTATCCCAAGCTTCGCGCACGACGGCACGCCTCGCCGTCGAGTTCGACCTCCGCTCCCCAGCGGGCCAGGAGCTCCACGATCGGGAGCAGCTGAGCCTCGTCGAAGGGCCGGACCTCGTGGGCGTCTCCCTCGAGGCTGAAGTAGGCGCGGGCGGAGATCGCTGCGAGGAGCGCGCCGCACCCGTCAGGTGATCGGTCATTGGGGTCGGCGCCGGCCTCGAGGAGGACCCTGCAGACCGACTCGTGCGCGGAGCTCGCGGCGTACAGGAGGGGAGTGAAGCCCTCGTGGTCGACGTGGCCCATGCCGGCGCCGGCCTTGAGGAGCGCGCCGCAGGCCTCGGACCGACCGGCGAGGGCCGCGCGTGAGAGGGCCGTCATGCCGGACTCGCGCTCGGGCAGATCGACGGGCAACCCGGCCGCGAGCAGCGCGTCGATGAGCCCCTCATCTCCGGTCTGGGCGGCGAAGGAGAGCGCGTTGCGGCCGCCTCGGTCCTGCAACTCCACGTCCACTCCGCCGTCGATGAGCTTGCTGGCGACCTTGGTGTGGCCGAGCGCGCAGGCGATCAGCAGGGCCTCGCCCGGGTCGCCTCCGGCCTCCAGGAGGGAGCCTGTGATGTCGGCGTCACCCTTCGCCGCTGCCAGCATGAGGGGGGTCCAACCCGAGGTCGCGGGGCGGGTATCCACGGTGGAGACCAGGGCCTCCTGCAGGTCACGGCCTCCGATCGCCTCGAGGTCGCCGCGCTCGACGGCGCTGATCAGGCGCTGGCCGAGGTCCCGATCCGACCTTGAGCGGTTGTCCTGCGCGTCGGCGTTCTTCTTGCTGCTCATGATTCACTTCCTCGGGGCGGCCTGGCACGTCTGGGGGCACAGGTCGCTTCCGTTGGGACTCAGTCCCCAGCCATGACGTCGTAGAGCTTTCGGAGGGCTTCGCGTTCGATCTGGCGAACGCGCTCACGGGTCAGGCCAACGACCTTCCCGATCTCCTTCAGGGTCATCGGCTCGGCTCCATCCCCGAGGCCGTAGCGGAGCCGCAGGATCTGCGCCTCACGCTCGTCGATCACCCCGAGGAGCTCGTCGAGCCGCGAGAGCAGGTCGCGGTGGAGCATGGACTCCTCCGGGTCGACGGCCTTCTCGTCCTCGACGGTGTCCTGGGTCTGGGTCATCACATCCAGTGAGACCTGCCCGGCCTGGTTGGACTCGATGGTGCGCTTCAGGAGGGGCCAGGACTCGCGGGGGATTCCGAGCTCCATCGCGACCTCCTCGACCGTGGGCATGCGCCCGAGCATGTAGCGCAGCTCGTTAGCGACGTTCCTCCACTTGGAGATCATCTCCGTCATGTATCCGGGGACGCGCACCGACTTGACCGTGTTGGTCAGCGCGCGTCGGATCGACTGCTTGATCCACCACGTACCGTAGGTCGAGAAGCGGCAGCCAGCCTCGGGGTCGAACTTCTCCGCGGCCTTCATCAGGCCGATGTTTCCCTCTGCGATGAGGTCCTGGAGGTTCAGACCTCGATCGTTGTACATCTTGGCGATGGACACCACGAGCCGGAGGTTGGCCCGGATCAGGTGCTCCCGCGCTTCGAGGTCACCGGATTGGACCCGGGCACCGAGCACCTTCTCCTCGTCCGCGGTGAGGAGGGGGACCTCGTTGATCTCATGGAGATAGGTCTCGAGACAGCGTTCGGCAGAAATGGTGGTGCTCCGTGTCGCAGGGGGAATGCGTGATCAGGGCGCCCCGTGAGGCCCCCTCTTCCCATGGATTCGGACTCTTGTTGGCTCGGTCTTGAGCCCCGAGGTCGATCCTGGAACACGGTCTCGCAACGGAGATCGTGCTACCCTCCCGCCCGGGTCATGGGATCGTCCACCAACAAGCCGGTTGTCTCTGAACAGGACTTCGGCGTTCTCCTTCGGGAACGCGCCGAGGGGTTCCTGACGAGCTGCGCGGTGCCCTCGGGGACGCGCTGGTCCAAGCGGCGCTTCTTCGAGGTCTCGGCCAGCGCGGATGAGCTGGAGTCATTCCTCGACGACCACGGCGCCCGAACCAACCGAACATTCTCGGCGTTCACCGAGCTCGTCGCCTCGGTCCGGGGATTCGCCCTTGCCGGAATGCAGCTCGCTCACCTGGATCGCCGGGTTGATTCGTACGGAGTCGCCGAGCGGCTGCCTGGGGGGGGCGCGGAGGTGCTCGGGCACATGCGGGAGGCGCTCAGCTTCGTGCAGGATCGCACCGCGCTGCTGATGGGGGCCTTGCTCGAGGAGGCCAGGGAACGCGGCGTCTCCGAGCTGCAGCTGGGGCAGGGGCAGCGGCCGGACGATGCCATGGAGGCGCCGCCGAGGCTCGCCAACAACGTCGACCTCGACCGCATTGACGACGACGACCACCGCATCGCGAAGGTCGCGACCAGCTACCTCTCTGCCCTCAAGATGCTCGAGGACGTGGGCATTGAGCCGATGCTCGAGGCCGACCGCCGGGAGGAGTTCCTGCGCGCCAAGTGCAGTGAGGAGACGGCGCGCGTCTGGGAAGCCACCGTCCACAACCTCCAGTCGAGCTACGACACGTACGTCAAGAACACGGTGTTGGAGACCGGGGACCCGCGCCTGCCCGACCTCCGCGGTCACGCCTCGGCGGCGCTGCATACCCTCGGCGCGGTGACCTACCTGACGCACTTCGTCGAGCGGCACGAGCGCGGTCTGCGCTCCGACATGGCCGATTCGGTCCTGCAGCGGCTGGTGCCGCGCTCGCAGGTCCGGGATGTGACGCTGAACCGCCTGCTGGTCAGCGCGCAGGCGTTCATTCGGAGCGGCGGGGAGATCGCGTCGTCCCTGCTCCCGAGCTACACCCGTGTCTCCAGCGTCGAACTCTGCCTGAGGGAGGGCATCTTCCTCCATGCCAGGCCAGCGTCGCTGATCGTGGCGATCGTCCAGCACCACGGCACGCCCGTCGAGCTGGAGGTCGCAGGTTCAAGGTGCAACGCCGGCTCGATCCTCGAGCTCATGGTGGCGATCGGATCCAACCCGGAGCAGCGGACCTTCGTCGCCCATGGGGACGAGCGGACCCTCCTCGACCTCGAGCAGTTGTTCGCCGCTGACCTGGGCGAGGCCGGGCTCGAGGACCTCCCCGTGAGCCTCAACTACCTGCGGCAGCGCAGGTGAGCTGGCGGGCTCAAATCCCGAGGAAGAGGCGGTCCGCGAGCATCTTCGGGAGTCCAGCGCGGACGATTCGGTCTGCTTCCCGCTCGATGTCGTAGTCGACCCTGCGCAACTGGACCCGCTGGGTTGCTGTGTCGTAGATGGCGTAGGCCGCCCGACAATCCTCGTCCCTGGGCTGTCCCACGCTCCCGACGTTCACGAGCGCCACCGTGGTCTCCTCGAGGTCGATCTCGCGGTCGATGGTGTAGGACGTCCTCTCCGGGGAATCGATGAGCCGCATGATCGTGACGGGGACATGCGTGTGCCCGAGGAAGGCGACCGGACGGTCGAGGGCGTCGAGGGAGGGGTCCGCCTCGGAGGTGCTCTGGATGTAGTCGAAGCGGTCGGGGTCGGGCAGCGTGCTGTGGGCCAGCACGCAGTCATCCGTCGCATGCAGGAGCGGCAGGTTCGCGAGCCACTTGAGATCGTCTCGAGAGAGCTCGGCTCGGGTGAAGTCCACCGCGGCCCTGGCGTTGGGGTTGAAGAGCCTGGTGTCGAGCTCGCCCGCGCAAGCCGCGTCATGGTTGCCCTTCACGACCATGGCGTCGCGTTCACGGAGCAGCTCGATGGACTCGGCGGGTGCCGCGCCGTAGCCGACGACATCCCCGACCTGGAGGATCTGGTCGATGACCTCGTTCTCGAGCGACTCGAGCACGGCCTCAAGCGCAGCGAGGTTGGCGTGAATGTCACCTAGGATTGCGTATTGCATGAGCGGGTCGCCCGTCGGTTCCCGGAGCCGCGAGGGCCAGGGCGCCCGCGATCCAACCTGTCATCGGCAGCGCAGCCCCGATCCAGTGAGCGCGGGTGGGTGAGAATTCGAACGACTCCCTCAGGGTCTCTCCCGCATCAAACCAGGCAAGGAGCGCGTGCCCCGCAGGTGTCTCGCCCGTTACGAGCCCGGGAACCAGAGTGACGAGGCCCACGGCGATCGCGGCGCGGAGGTGCCGCTCCAGCGGAACTTGGAGGAGGACCGCGCCGATGGCCGCAGCGTGGGCCCAGGCGAGGAGGAGCGCCGGAAGCGAGTCGCCCGCCCGGAAGGACACGAGCTGCCAGTCGTGGAACAGGTGGGCGGGAACCAGCGCGAGCGTCCCCGCGCAGGCGCTCACGAGCAGCATGCTGCCGGCCTGCACGAGGATCCGCCCGGTGGGTCCGAGGGGGCGCATGAGCCAGCTGAGCTCATGGAGCGGGGAGAGGCTCATGGCCATGGCCGCGACCCCCCCGATGAATGCGGCTTCGTAGGCGCCGGTCCAGTGGTGCACGTCGGCGGTGACGAGGCCAAGCGGGAGGAAGGTCCGCAGCGCCGGCCAGGACAACAAGAGGGCGACGATGAGCACCCAACCGAGCGGTTGGCGCAGGTGGTGCCGGACGAGACCGAGGGTGACGTTCATGCAGCTCATCCGCCCAGAGCCTAACGCTCTCCGTCGAGAATCCAGACATTCGCTACCCTTGATCAAGAGCCATCAAGGTGTCCGGGACGGTGTCCCTTGACAGGTGTACGGCTTGCTCTAGAGTCGCGCGCCGCTCGTCCCGGCTCGCTCGCCAGTCCCTCACCGCCCCTCGATCAAGAACCCCATGGAACGTCGACTCGGTCGAGGCCTTGGCTCCCTTCTGGGGCAGCCTGAAGACGGACAAGCAGAGCGCCCCAAGACCGTCGTTCCCCAGGGCAAGGGCGCCGTGCCCGCGAAGGCTGAGCCGCCCCGATCCGAGGAAGCGCCCGACGCGGCGGAGACCGTCGGCCGGATGGTGGAGCTGGCAGCGATCCGCCGAAACCCGGACCAGCCTCGCAAGGTGTTCGAGTCGGAGGGGCTCGAGGAGCTTCGTCAGAGCATCCTTCGGCACGGCGTACTGCAGCCGATCACAGTTCGGCGGGAGGGCAGTGGCTTCGAGATCATCTCGGGCGAGCGTCGTTGGCGTGCCGCCAGGAACGCAGGTCTGCAGGTCATTCCCGCGGTGGTTCGCGATGACGTCTCGGACGAGGTGAGCCTGGAGTTGGCGATCGTCGAGAACATCCAGCGCATGGACCTGGATCCGGTGGAGAAGGCGCGCGGCTATCGAGCGCTCATGGATCGCGTGGGCCTGAATCAGGAGCAGGTGGCCGAGCGCATGGGAATCAAGCGCTCCTCGGTCGCCAACCAGCTTCGCCTGCTCGACCTCCCAGAGGAGGCCCTCGAGGCGCTCAGCCAGGGCATGATCACCTCCGGTCACGCCAAGGCCCTTCTTGGCCTGGCGGACCCCGCGGCGATCCGCAGCGCTCTCGGTCAAGTCGTGAGGAAACAACTCTCGGTTCGCGAGACCGAGCGGCTGACTCGCAGCGGCGGAGCCTCAGAGGCCCCCGCTGGCTCCACGGGGGCCAGCAAGGTGGGCGCGACGCAGCCGGCCTGGGTGGGTGAGATGGAGGGGCGCCTCCGGGAAGCCCTCGGGGTCAAGGTGACGCTTCGGAACGGCAGCAAGTACCGCGGTTCGATCACCTTGGACTACGCCAATCGCGATGAGCTCGAGCGTCTCTGCGATCAGATGGCGCCCAAGGACTCGATCTGAATCTGCCAGGGCCACAACGCCTTGTGGTCCTTGGGGGTCCTCCATCGACGGGGTGGGGTGGGTCGCTGGGTCGGGGGGGGAGCGGAGCCTGCCTGCGTTGGGTCTTGTCGATCTGCGGGTAGTTCTCCACCAGTTCTCCACGGACTCCGTGATGTGGTGGCCGCAGCGCGACTCTGGCGGGATAGCCGCTCTCGCGCCTCCAGTGCGTGGTGCGGTGACCAAGCCTGAGACGGAGGCAGGGGACCCGGAGAGTGCGAAGGTGGGTTGTCCACAATTGGAAATGACATGGTCGTAGGTGAGTTGTTCCACGTGGAACAACCGCTCCAGAGCTTCGGTCCGTGCTCTGACGTCGTGTCGCTCGTGGTCCCGGCCGCCCTTGGTGATGAATCGGGCTTCGCCGGTCGGTGGTCCGGCAGGCTCGGGGTTGGAGCCGCTCGCGAAGGTTGCGCGACCTGAGGGGAGGCCCAGGCGGCGGTTCCGAGGTGGTCCTGGCCATCGCAACGGGGCCCTTGGGGTTGTGGTGGCGCTTGGGGCTTGGTTGAAGGTGGAGTGAGCGTGGCGGTTGTTCCACGTGGAACATCAATGGGCCATCTCCGCTGGCCCACGAATCGAACCCCTTTGCCGCCGGGCAAGCTCGCCCACGGGGCGGGAGCACCGTGCCGGTCGTGGCTTGTGAACGCCTGGCCGGGGCCCGGAGAGCGATCACTCCAGGGGAGCGACCCCTGCCGTTAATCGGAGCCCCAGGACCGAGCCGGGGGATCCTGGTCCGTCGAGCTATGAAAGCCGTAGGAGTACAGCTCCGGGGTGGTCCCTTTCCGGGATGGGCCCAGCACCGAATTGGCGTGTTCCACGTGGAACACGCCAGGGGTCCAGGTCGGACGAGAACGCGCCATGCTGGTTCTCCATCGAAGCACCGGGTGCCGCTGGAGTGGCGCCGGGCGGGAGCTCCGTGTTCCACGTGGAACATGAAGCCTGAAGGCAAGGTGGGGAGATCGCTGATCGGCCGCGGGTGCCGTCAGCCTCCGGGCACGAAGAAGGGGCGGTGGACCACGGTCCACCGCCCCTTCTTCGTCGGGCCGGAGCAGGTAAAGCGGATCAGAGGATCCTGGTGCTGATGATCGTCACAGGCTCAACGGGGGTCTCCGCCTTCTCCTCACGGATCTCCCCGTTGGAGACTTCCTTCACGAGGTCCAGACCCTCCAGCACTCTCCCGTAGACGACGTAGTTGCCGTCGAACTGATGCTGAGGGGAGGCCGTCAGGTAGAACTGGCTGCCGGAGGAATTGACCGCGCCAGACACCTTGGCGGCGGCGAGAACGCCCTCCGCGTGGATGAGGCCGGATTCCTCGGCGGGAACGGTCTTCTCGGGCCCCCCAAGGCCCCAGGTGCTCGCGTCATCGTCCCTGGAGTTCGGATCACCACCCTGGATGAAGCGGCCAGGTTGGATCCGGTGGAAGCGGGTGCCGTTGTAGTAGCCATCCTTCACCAGCGTGAGGAAGTTCGCTGAATGGCCAGGGGCCGCGGCGCTGTCAAGGCCGAGGATGATCGGCCCAAGATCGGTCATGAGTTCGACGCGCGGCGAGCCTTCGGGCAGCGGGGGGTTCTCGAAGATGCCCGGGTGCTCCAGTGTCCAGGCGGCTTCCTGAGCGACGCTGGCCTCGAGGTGGTCGAGGATGGACTGGCCGGAACCGTCGGGCCCGATCGGGAACTCGAGCGAGCTGAGGAGGGCCGGAGAGAGCGCTTGAGCGCTCTGGATGGCTGCGATGGCCGCCTCGTACTCCGAATCCTGGAGGTGGGTCCTGGCCAGATCCACATACGCCCAGGCGGCGACGACCCCCTCTGTGTCCTGGGCGGTCAGCGCCTCCAGCGCAGCCTGTGGATCATCCGCGGTCGAGGCCTCGTACAGTTGGCCCCACACCGCCCGCTCTGACTCCGTCGCGGCCTGCGAGGCGCTCTGTGTGTACAGGACGGCAGCGGCGCCCACAGCCAGAGCCGAGAGAGCCGGCCACTTGTACTTGAAGACCAGCGTCGCGAATGCGGACTGCTCTTCCTGGGCGATCGTGATTTCGGTGGCAGCCTTGTGCTTGGCCATCGTGCTTGCCTGTTGTGCGAGGCGTTTAGGGTTCGACTGGGTCCCGAGCTTCTCTTGGCTCAGAGCGGCCAGGGGTCTCCCCCCTGGCGCATGGCCCGGCATTATAGGAGCTATATCGTCCGAGCGGGCAAGCTGCCCGGCTCGCATCCTCGTTGACTTGAAGATTCCATGCTGATCTCTCTCTTTCTCGCCGTCTCGCCTATGACCGCTTCCGTCGCTTCGCTCACGGGTGTGGCGCCAATCGGCGAACCCTCGATCGTCGTGGAGGTCGAGGACTACAAGTCCCTGCTCAAGGCGGCTGGAGACGACCCTGAGAAGCTGTGGGCGCTCTACGAGTGGACCCTGGAGGAAGACGATCGCAAGAAGTACCGCAAGCGCGTGCTCAACAAGGTGATCAAGGCTGCGCCGGACCACGCGGAGGCCCACGCGGCGCTCGGTCACGTGCAGTTCGAGGGCAAGTGGTATGACTCCGAGCGTGCCCTCGAGCGGTACATGTCGAAGATCGCCAAGGAGCGCGGTCTCGTGAAGTACGACGGCAAGTGGGTGTCGCCGGCGGACGTGGTCTACCTCGACAAGGGGTGGAAGAAGGACGCCGCGACGGATGAGTGGTACGACCCGGTGGCGCGCAAGCGGCTGGCCGAAGGGTGGAAGCTCCAAGACCTCAACTGGGTCTCCCCTGACGAGGTCGGCAAGCTCGATGAGGGGCTCTGGAAGTGCGATGACAAGTGGCTCCCCTTAGCCGCCGCCAACGAGTGGCATGGGGACATCGAGACGCCGTGGAGGATCCCCGAGAAGCGCGCCACGGTCTGGACCACCTGCAGTCGTGAGACGGCCATGAAGGCGGCCAAGCAGGCTGAGCAGGCGTACTTTGACATGCTCAAGGTCTTCGGGTTCGGAGGGGATGATCAGCCCGCCTTCATGGTGGTTCGCAGTCGGTCCGAGTACCTGCGGTTCATGGACGGCGACGACGACTACGACCTCCCACAGCTCGACCCGCTGGCGATGTCCGCCTTCAATCGCTCCGCCTTCGCAGACCTCTGGTTTGACTTTGACGAGGAGCGGTACCTCGGCATGGGGGTGACCTTCTGGGACGAGGAGAATGAGTCAGGAGATCTGTTCGGTCTGCACGACGCGCGCTTCGCCTACGGCCTCTCCTTCGTGGAGTCCATCGACCCCTGCTTCGACGGACTCGATGACGTCTATGGAGAGGGGGAGGTCACGCCGGAGTTCGCCGCGGTTCGGCTTCGTGCCCACAAGCTCCCCCGGTGGTTCCGATGGGGCGCGGCGTGCTACGCGTCACGCTGGTTCAAGGACAATCAGATCAAGCGGGGTGGCGACCCCTACTGGGCTCGAAAGTGGTCAGCATCGAACCTCAACGCTCAGGGCGGCCTGCTTGACTTTGACGACGTCTTCGACTTTGAGGCGAGCGGCCAGAACGAGGAGACCTCGCGGCTCATCAACCAGTCAGGGCTGTTTGTCGCGTTCCTCGTCGACGGTGGGGACCCCGAACTCTCACGCCTTCACGAGGAGTTGAAGGACGCGATGGAAAAACGGGAGGAGACGGCGAACATCTTCGCCTCGATTCGCAAGAGCATCTCGGAACGTGACGAGCAGCTTCGCGCGTTCATGAACAAGTAGCCGATCTCACCTGATCGACCGCCCCCCAGCCCGGCACCCAGCCCGGCACCCTGCCCTGAGGCATCCCAACATGTCGATCCTCCTCTCCCTCGCCCTCTTCGCCGCCCAGTCCCCCGAGTCCACAGCGCAGGACCTCCACCCCAAGGGCGCCGACCTCGTCGTGGTGATCCCCGATCTTCAGGCGGCCCTCGACGCCTTCGGTGGGACGGCGCTGGCCCGGACGATGGCGGACGAGGAGCTGCACGCTGCGCTTGGAGACGTCATGGGGAGCGGGCCGGTCGATCCGGTCGAGCTGCTCGTCGCACAGCTGCGTGGAATGGAGGGGGAGCTCCCCCGGATCCTCGATCTGCACAAGGGGGTCCGATCGGTCTCCATGTCACTTGACCTCGGTGGTTCGGGGGGAGACTCGGTGTTGGGGCTCGTGGGGCTGCTGGACGGGGACACATCGGTCCCGGACCTCGATCTGCGCGTCGTGGTCGACTTTGAAGACGAGGCCTCCTGCGAGGCTTGGACGACGGTCATGCGCGACGTCTTCGTGGGGAGGCGATCGCAACAGGTCGCGACTCGCGCGATGAGCCTCGACGGAGACGGCGGGGCATTCGGTTCGCCGCGGCTCACGGTCATGGAGATCTCCGGATCCGTGGACGCTCCCACGGAGTACATGGCCTTTGGCGGCACGCGGGCGCTGATGGCGGTCGGGATCGAGGACCTCGGCAAGGAGCTCGCGCGGTTGAGTCGCGCGGCACCCCGCGCTTTCTCCGCCGAGATCGAGGTCGGTCGCGAGAGGCTCGGCACCGCGGAGGGGACCACCGTCATGGAGCTCTACACCCCTGCCTATGCCGGCCTCTCAAGCCTGCTGGAGCTGACCGACCCTGCCGGCCCGACCTGGGCGCTCTTGGCGGGCCCCGCGGTCACCATGACCGAGCTGATGCTCGGCGCTCCGGGGACCGCGATGCTCCGTGGAGGGCACTGGAACTTCGGCATCGGTGCGGATGGGCGCTATCTGACGACCGGCTGGATTCCTGGTTCCCCGCCCATCTCCAGCCTGAAGATGGTCGGCGGCACCCCACTGCAGCCATCCAGCCTCACCCTCGCACACCCCGACGCCCTGGTGACCTCCGTGGCTAGCTTTGACCCGGAGCAGCTCTTTGATCTCCTGGTCCAGGCCTCCAACGACGTCAGCTCGGAGGAGATGGAGGAGGTCATGCAAGGCATGGAGACTGCGTACGGGTTCCGCATCGACCGCGACCTGATTGAGCCCCTCGGTGGGTCGATCTCGTACAGCCTCCCGAAGCTCCGCTCGCTCCTCTCGGCGCCTAACCTGATGGCCGTCGCGAGCCTCGACGACCGCGAGGCCTTTGTGCGGGGCATGGACGGTCTCATGGAGATGATGGAGGACGGCGTGGACGGGCAGCGCACCGAGTACCGGGGAGCGACGGTGTACACCTGGTCTTTCAGCGCCCTGGCTGGTGGCCAGGGCGGGATGCAGCTGGGCCTGCCCATTGACCCCTCCAGCTTCAGCCGTCCGACCGTCACGGTCATGGACGATCGCGTGCTGATCTCGACCTTGCCAAGTCACGCCAAGCGGGAGGTGCGCCGGGTGGCCAAGCTGGCCGAGGCGGGTCAAGAGGCAGAGGTGCACGCGGGGCTGAGCGCCGCCGAGCTCTCAGGTGACGCGACCATGGTGAGCTTCGCCGATTGGGCGGTGTTCTACGGCAATCTCTACACGCAGCTGCGGGCGCTGGCTCCGATGATCGGCGATCTTGCGGGGGGGGAAGCGGACCTGCCGCTGCCCTTCAAGCTGGATTCGCTGCCCGACATGGACGTTCTGACGCGCCACTTCAGTGCCAGCGAGCGCCGCTGGGTCAAGGTCGACGACGGGTTCATGGACATCACGGTGTCCTCCCTGGGCCCGGAGATCCCCGCGATCCTCTTCGGGGTCGGGAGCGCGTCCGTGATGTTCATGCCCGCCGCTGTGGACATTGAAGTCTGGGACGAGCTCGACTCCGAATTCCTGGAGGTCGAGGGCTCGATCCCGGAGCCTCCGTCCCCCGTGGGAGCCGAGTCCGATACACAGTCTCAGCTGATGAGCGTGGAGGTCGCGGTGAAGATGTATCAGCTGGATCACGATGGCGAGCTGCCACAGAACCTCGAGGCGCTCGCGCGCTCCGACGACGGCAAGCCCGCCTACCTCGCGAGTGGAATCAGCGATGGCTGGGGGAGAAAGTTGCGCTACAAGCTGACGGATGACGGTTACGTGATCTGGTCGATGGGCGCCAACGCTGTGGACGAGGATGGCCTGGGAGATGACCCCCATCGCATCTACAAGAGCCCAGGCAAGTGATGTCCGATGACCGTGAGGGGGAGTCCTCGGACGTCCGTTCACCTGGGGGCGCCGCGGACTCTGGCTGGCAGTACAAGCGCAGCGACCGTTCCCGTCGGAACGGGCCGCTGCGCCGCCGCTTTCGGGACCTGCGTCGGCGGGTACTGTCACCGCTGGTGCCCCTCATGGTCCCCCCGTTGCTGCGCGGGCTCGGCTGGACGTGGCGTGTCAAGGTGGCCAACAGCGAGCGGCGAGAGGAGCTCCTCGAGGGTGGAGATGGCTGCGTGGCGGTCCTCTGGCACGGGCGGATGGCCGCGGCCGCACCGGTCTTCGCGGGGGTGAACACGGTCATCCTCGTGTCCATGTCCGGGGACGGGGAGCTCGCCAACACCACGCTGGAACGGCTCGGTTACCGCACGCTCCGAGGATCCTCAAGCCGCTACGGCGTGCGGGCGCTCAAGTCGATGCGCGAGATGCTCAGCGGGGGTGGTGCGGTCGCCATCACGCCGGACGGGCCACGCGGCCCGATCCATCGCGTGAACCGCGGTGCGGCCTTCCTGGCCAGGGACTCCGGGCTCCCCATCGTCCCGTTCGGCTTCGCCGCTGCCAGCGCCGCGCGCCTGAACTCGTGGGATCGGTTCCTGCTCCCCTTGCCCTTCAGTCGGGTGCAGGTGGTCATCGGGGCACCGATCTCCGTGGATCCGGGCGCCACGGATGAAGACCTTCGAGCCGTGAGCCAGGGGGTTGGAGACGCCCTGGTGGCCGCGGAGGTCGAGGCCGCGAGGCGGCTCGGCGTGGAGGTCGACTGGTGATCCGTATCGGCCCCTCCGGGTGGACGCACCCTGCGCTGGATCGTGCCTGGCCGCTGCAGCGCGGCCTGGACTTCGACCCGCTCAATTTCTTGGGCCAGTACTTCGGGGCCGTGGAGGTCGACGTCACAGCCCACGTTCTCCCGCGCGAGGAGCACATCGTGCGCTGGGCAGCCGCGCTGCAGGATCGACCCCGAACGCGGCTCCTCGTGCGCGTACCGTCCACGGTGCTGGACCTCTCGAGGGCGCCAGAGGAGCGCGCCGCCGACGCGGGACGCTTCCGGGATTCCATCGCCCCGCTCGTCCGCCGCGAGCGGTTAGGCGGGTTGGTGGCGACGCTCGCCGACGGGACGCTCTTCGGGCCATCGGAGGCCCGCGCCCTGGGGGACCTCGCGCGCATCCTGTCGCCCGCGCCGCTGGTCCTTTGCGCGGGGCACCGCTCCTGGTACGAGCGCCGTGCGCTCGATGTCCTTGCGGGGGCGGGGTGGTCCCTGGCTCACCTGGACGAGGACGAGCGCTGGGATGCGCCGCCGCGCCGGCACCGAGCGACCGGACCGGTGGGCATGCTGCGGCTCGTGGGTCAGGGGCCCTACGAGCCGGCGCGGATCGGGGAGGTCGCGCGGCGCGCGCGGGAGATCTCGACCGATGTGGAGGACCTCTACGTCATCGCCGACAATGCGGGACACCAGGGGGCAGCGCCGGCGAGCGGGATCGCGGCGGCGCTCGAGGTCAAGTTCGTCCTCTCTGGCGAGCAGCCGGTGCCCGGTTGGCGGAGGATTGTCGAGGTGTTCCCGCACCTGGAGGCGCTGCTTGATCTCCGGGAGGGCTAACCTCCGCGGCTTCACCATGGCAGAACCAGCACAGCCTGAGAGGCTCCATCAGGAGCGGATCTTCCTCACCTACCCCGACCAGCCCGGCCGGAGGATTGGAGTTCGAGTCGAGCTCGCGGACGCCCCTGAGGTCCCCAGCGGTGGCGCGACCCGTCCCTTCGTGGTCCTCGTGCACGGCTTCAAGGGGTTCATGGACTGGGGGTTCTTCCCGCACCTGAGCCGACGATTGGCTGCGGCGGGGTTCGTGGTCGTCTCCATGAACACCTCGGGCTCTGGTGTCGGCGAGGACCCCATGGCGATGGATGACGAGGACGCATTCTTCAACGACTCGTACTCGCGCCAGCTCGAGGACATGGCGCGGGTGCGGACCTTCGCGCGCAGCCTCCCAGGCGTGGATCCGGAGAGGGAGGTCCTGTTCGGCCACAGCCGCGGAGGCGGCATGGCGGTGATCTCGGCGGCTGAAGAGGCACCGGCCGCCCTCGTGACCTGGGCCGCCATCGGAGACGCCGACCGCTTCGATGAGGCCATGAAGGCCCGCTGGCGTGAGGACGGGTACCTCCCGGTCCCGAATGCCCGGACAGGGCAGGTGCACAGGATGGGCCTCGCCGGCCTCGAGGACTTCGAGCAGAACGTGGATCGCTTCAACATCGCAGCCGCGGCGAGCCGGCTCCAAGCTCCTCTCCTCGCCATTCATGGACTCGAGGACGGGACGGTCGCCTACGACGCGGCGGTGATGCTCAGTGAGCGAGCGCAGCGCGGAGAGGCGCTCCTGATCGAGGGGGCGGATCACGGGTTGGGTGCCTCACACCCGCTGGAGTCCCCCGAGTCCATCCAGACCCTTGAGGTGGCGGTAGACAGCACCCTGACCTTCGCGCTTCAGCACACGCGCCGAGGCTGAAACCGGGGGGGCGCCTGCGCCTCCCTGAAGAGGCTCCTGGGCGGGGCTGTCCAGGATCGCCACGCAGCTGGGGGACCAGTTGAGGGACCCAGTTGAGGGACTCAGTTGGGGGACTCAGTTGAGGGACTCAGCCGGGCGACGCCGTCGGGTCCCCGAGCCCGGGCTGTCGGGTCTGAAGCGACCGCCGGGCGCCGCTGAAGTCACGACACCTGGTCCCTTCCATTCGGGCCGAACCCCTCGGGCGTGTCTCGCGAATGGGGCCTCGGAGTGGCCTGGGGTCGTCGCCGGGGCGGATGGGGCCTAGGATCACCCCGTGCTTACCCTCCTCCTCGCGCTCTCCGCTCCCCTCGTCCAGGACTGGACGCCTCCGCCCCCTCCGCCCACGGTCCCCGGCGTGGCCATGGCTCAGCCGCGCTTCTCGCCGTTTGTCATTCCGGATGAGCTCCGCGTGGTGACCCAGGTCGCCGAGCTCGAACCCCTCGCCGGGCTGATGGCCGAGATGCTCTCGGCGCGGCTCGGTCAGGAGGTCGTGATGGGGGCTCCTCCCTCGCGGTCGGGTGACGTCGTGCTCACCCTGGGCTACACGGCCGACGCGGTCGGCGAGGGCCCAGAGGCGCTCTCGATCGAGGTGTTCGAGGATCACGTGGCCCTCTCGGGTCGCACCCCGGATGGGGTCGCCCGCGCGGCAGCGCGGATGCTGCAGCTCCTGGAGCAGGGTTCCACGGAGGACCCAACTGGCGCGCAGGGGTGGTCGCTGCCGCCCGTCCGCCTCGACGACGCCCCGCGCTTTCGATGGCGCGCGGTCCGGCTCTCCGGAGAGCTTGACCTTCCCACAGCGAAGCGCCTGCTCGACCTCCTCTTCCTCGGGTCGTTCAACGCGCTGGTGCTCGAGGGCCTGGTGCTCGAGGGCGCGGGCGTCGCAGGGGGCGCAGGCGTCGCAGGCGAGGAGTCGAAGGTTCGCCAGCAGACGCTTGTTCAAGGGCTCGTTCAGGGGCTCGCTGAAGACGCTGCCGCCCGGGGGATCGCCATCGTGCTGGACCGTCCATCGGGCGATCTGCCCTTCGCCCGCGCAAGTCAAGGGGCGGATCAGGTGCCAGGCGAGCGTCCGCTCCTGTGCCGCCCCGGAGAGCCAGCAGACCTCACCCCGTTCATTCGTGCCGGTCGGCCCCTGATCACCTCCGGCGGATTCTGGAGGCCTGAGCCCCAGATCGCCGAGCCCCAGATCGCCGGGCCCCAGATTGGCGGGCCCCAGATTGGCGGGCAGCGGGCGCGCATCTCTCCCGACCTGGCGGCTTACTCCTGGAGCCCGCTGCGCTTCCCTGGAGCGGCGGATTCTGATCAGGCGCGGGCGGCTTCCTCGCTCGTGATCGGCTCAGAGCTGGAGGTTCGCGGCGCCGAGGGCGTTGAGGCCTTCTCGGGCGTCCTCCCCTACCTGGCGGAGCGGTCCTGGGGCGCGACCTCGGCACCCGAGGCGCTGAGCGACTTCAAGCCGCGGGCGGCGGCACTCACGTCATTGGTCAGGGCCTACGGGGCACCGCAGGCGGCGGGTCCCGCGGAGCGGGTCCCTGGAGAGCACGAGCCGGACGCCCCTGACCCTCGTCCAGGCTCAGGCCGCTAGGGCTTCCAGACGTTCTCGTCGCAGGTCTCTTCGCCGCCGACTTGGCCCGACATATCAGGGCGTGCGTAGGCCGCGTCCCAGCTCGGCGCGTGGGCAGCGCCGATGTACTGCTGCGGGGCATCGGGGCCGTTCGGGGTGCTCAGGCCAAGTCCGGAGGCGTCGAGGAAGAAGGCTCGGCGTGCCGGAAAGGTCTCGCTGGTCGGCCAGGCATAGGCGCACCATCGCAGAGCGCTCTGGTTGGGGTCAGGGATGGACTCTCCGCTGCCGCCGTGCAGCGCCTCAGCGAGCCCGGTGACCTCTCCGCTGAAGGTCGGGGTCGCGGGCAGGTACACGGCGAAGAGGTAGCCACCAAGCTCGCAGGCGCCGCCTTCGGACGTCGAGACCATCTCCGCGAAGTTCGGCGGGAGGAAGGCGTTCAGCTCGGAGACGTCCTGCGTGGAGTTGCTGCCGCCGCTGCGTAGCTCTGCGGTGCCCGTGAGCTCGGCGAGGTAACCGAACTCGCCCAGGTGGTCGCAGTTGATGTCCACGGTGCGCGCCTCCTGGAACCGGTGCTGGGCCATGGCGATGATCCGCAGGGTCTGCGCGGCCCGAGCCTCGCTGGCCTGGGCCTCCGCGACGTCGATGGCGTCCGGCTCCTCGACCTCGATCATCGATTCGATCGGCTCTCCCCCTCGCACTTCCTCGTCATCGCGGGGCTCGACCCGAACCAGCCTGCTCCCTTCGGAGTGGATCTCGATCCGGCCGCCGACTGGCATGAGGCTGACGGAGGAGAGGGTCTCAGCCTCGTCGGACGAAAGGGGCTTCGGCTCGTCGAGGCTGTAGATGAACAGGCAGAGGATCGCGGACGCTGCGACAGCGAAGGATGCGATCTTGGGGCGCTTCTCGGTGCTCATGATCTGGGTTGGAGAGCTCCAGAGGGCTCCCACCCCAAAGGCATCGACACCCTCGAGCGCCGGCATTGAGCCAGAGCCCGTCCCGCGTTCGAGTCGCGCAAACTCGGCCTCAGACTGTCCCGCTAGGGGACGAGGGCCCTGCGGCTGTCTCCCCTGGAGCCACCGCGCGCCTTGGGCTCAGCCGATCAGGGGCTCGATCACCGAGCCGTGCACGTCGGTCAACCGGTAGCGGCGACCCTGGTGCCGGTGGGTCAGCCGTTCATGGTCGATCCCGAGCAGGTGCAGCAGCGTCGCGTTCAGGTCGTGCACGTGCACGGGGTCGCGGGCGACGTTGTAGCCGAAGTCATCCGTCTCGCCGTGGGTGGTCCCGGCGCGGACCCCGGCGCCGGCCATCCAGAGGCTCGCGCAGCGCGGGTGGTGGTCGCGGCCATAGTTCGTGGGGCTCAGGGCACCCTGGCTGTAGCAGGTCCGCCCGAACTCACCGCCCCAGATCACCAGCGTGTCGTCGAGCAGCCCGCGGCGCTTCAGGTCGGTGACCAGCGCCGCGGACGCCTGGTCGGTCTCCCTGCACTGGGTGCGGATCGCGCCCGGCAGGCTCCCGTGTTGATCCCAGCCCTGGTGGATGAGCTGGACGAAGCGGACGTCGCGCTCGATGAGGCGCCGCGCGATCAGGCAGTTGGCCGCGTAGCTGCCCGGCCGCCTGGCGTCCTCGCCGTAGAGCTCGAAGGTGGAGTCGGGCTCGTCGGAGAGGTCCGCGACCTCGGGGACGGACACCTGCATGCGGAAGGCGAGCTCCGCCTGGGCCATGCGCGCTCTGGCCGCGTCGTCGCCGCTCCCCGCCGCGCCGCGCAGGGCGTCGAGCATCCTGCGGCGGGTCGCGCGGTCGATGCCCGGGGGGTCGTTGAGGAAGAGGACCGGCTCGCTCCCGCTGCGGAACTGGACGCCCGCGTGGCGGGCGCTGAGGAAGCCCGAGCCCCAGAGGCGTTCGTAGAGCGGCTGGCCCCCCTTGCCCTGGGTCACCATCACGCAGAACTCAGGCAGGTCTCCGTTGAGGGAGCCGAGGCCGTAGCTCAGCCACGCGCCGAGGGAGGGGCGCCCGGCGATCTCCGAACCGGTGAGCAGGAACGTCGCCGCGGGGTCGTGGTTGATCGCGTCGGTGACCATCGTCCGGACCACGCAGAGGTCGTCCACGATCCCGGCGGTGTGCGGGAGGAGGTCGCTCGCCCAGGTGCCGCTCTCCCCATGCTGGCTGAATTCGAAGATCGAGCCGGCGAGGGGCAGGGAGGCCTGGTTGCCGGACATGCCGGTGAGCCGCTGCCCTTGGCGGACCGAGTCCGGGAGCTCCTCACCGTTCCGCTCGCGGAGGACAGGCTTGGGATCCCACAGGTCGAGCTGGGACGGTCCACCGCTCATGAAGAGGTGGATCACGCGCCTGGCGCGGGGGGCGTGGTGGAGGGTCGGGGCGTCCTGCGCCTGGCCGAGGCGCCCGAGGGCGGCGCCGGCGAGGCCCAGGGTGGCTCCCTGGAGGAGCCCGCGCCGGTCGAGGTGGAGGCGCGTCTTCGGGTCGAGCGGCCTCATCGTCTCTGCACCACGTCAGGGAGCCCGAGGAGCGTGCTGGCGACCACGGCGGTGGCCGCGGTCTCCACGGCGACCTCGTCGGGCACTTCATTCTGGTCCGAGCCACCCTGGGCCGGGGCATCAGGAGCGGGGTGGGCGGTGCGCTCGAGGGAGTAGCTCGCCAGCTCGCGGGCCGCGTCGACGTCGCCGCGATACGCCGCTCGCTGGGCGGCGAGCAGCGCCGTCATGGACTCGCGTTCGGCGGCGGTGGGCGGCCGGGAGGCGAGGGATCGGACCATGAAGTCCACCCGCTGCCCGTCGAGGCTCGCGGCGGTGGTCTCCGTCGAGGGGAGGCCGCTGACCTCCAGCGCGCCCCTGGCGAGGGCGAGGGAGACCTCGACGAACTGCGGGTCGTTCCAGAGGACCAGGGCCTGGAGGGGCGTGGTCGTCGCCGGGCGATCCACGCGGCAGACCTCACGGGCCGGGGCGTCGAACATCGTCATCGCGGGGGGCGGAGAGGTCCGTCGCCAGAAGGTGTAGAGGCTCCGGCGCCGGAGGTCGTCCCCGCGGCCGGCCCGGTACACCTTGCCGCTCTTCTCCTGCCAGAGGCCGGGGGGCTGATAAGGGCGGACCGGAGGCCCGCCGACCCGGTGGACGAGCAGGCCGGCGGCCTCGAGCGCTGCGTCCCGGATGACCTCCGCGCTGAGGCGGCGGGTGCTGGCCCGGCTCAGGAGCTCGTTTCCGGGGTCCAACTCGAGGCTCTGGCGGCTCGCGGCGGACTGGCGATAGGTGGAGGAGCAGAGGATGCGCCGGAGCAGCGCGCGGGAGTCCCAGCCGGACTCGATCAGGTCCCGGGCGAGGGTGTCCAGGAGGGCCGCGTGGACGGGCGGGCGGCTCTGGCTGCCCAGGTCCTCGGGGCTCGGGACGAGGCCTTGGCCCATGGCGAGTCGCCAGAGTCGGTCCACGTGGACCCGGGCGGTCAGGGGGTGGTCGGGGTGGGTCAGCCAGCGGGAGAGGTCCAGCCGCGAGCGCACCGGCTCCTCGAGCAGGGTCGGGAGGAACCCGGGGGTCGCCGGGGCCACCTCTTCGCGCCGGTCGGAGTAGAGCCCCCGGCCGAGCAGGTGGGCGGTTCGCCGGGCGGCCGGCAGGTCCGGCGCCTCCCGCATGGTCATGATCTGCCGGATGCGGTCCCGGTGATCGTTGAGCACGGCGCGGGCGGCGCGCAGGGTGTTCGTGGGGTTGGGGACCTCGGAGGGCAGCGCCATCACCCGCATGGCCCGCACCGCCCCGCCCTTGAAGCCGCGGTCCCGGAAGCGGCTCCCGATGGTCAGGTGCTCGATGGAGCCCCCGCGGATCGTGCGGGTCAGGCGGTCTCGGACGACCTCGAGGGCGGCGGGCTCGCCGTCGATCCAGATCTCCATCCCCGCCGCTCGACTCGAGCCGTCGTAGCGGAGCTCGACGTTGGTCCACTGGCCCACGGGCGCAGGGTCGACGGTCCGGACGGCGATGGCGTCTCCTGGCCAGAAGTGGACCAGGGAGAACATGAGGCGGCCTTGGTCCACCAGGAGCTGGTAGCCCCTGCTCCCCGAGTCCGTCCACGACTTGGTGCGGTGGAGCACCACCGCGCGGTCGTAGGGCTCCGGCGAGCGCATCTCCAGCTCGATCTTGAAGGGGTCGGCGCGTCGGAAGACGCCCACGCCAGGGAAGACGACCGAGTTCTCGCCGTCGAGCTCGATCGACCGATCGGGGCCGTCACCTGAGAGGGTCGCGCCGCCGCGTAGCTGGAACGGTGGGCCCTCTTCACCGGACCCATCGAATTCACTAGTCCCATCGAACGTGGTGGAGAGTACCTCGCGCCACGGAATCGGCTCGCCCTTCGCGGCCTCCTGGGCGTAGGAGACCTTCTGCTCGAGCTCCGCGGTCCGGCGCGCCTGGACCTCGGAGGGTAGCTCCAGGGTCGGCGTCGGGGTGGCGTTGGTGAAGTGGGAGTAGAGGCCGGACTCGTCGATGCCGTCGAACAGCGCGAAGAGGCCGAAGAAGTCGCGTTGGGTGATGGGGTCGAACTTGTGGTCGTGGCAGCGCGCGCAGCCGACCGTGAGGCCGAGGAACGCGCCCGCCATGGTCTCCACGCGGTCGCACACGTACTCGACGCGGAACTCCTCCTCGACGCTCCCGCCCTCGTTGGTCTGCCGGTGCAGGCGGTTGAAGGCGGTCGCCAGTCGCGTGCTCTGGTCGGCGTCCGGCAGGAGGTCTCCCGCCAGCTGCTCGGTCAGGAAGCGGTCGTAGGGGAGGTTCTCGCGGAAGGCCTCGATGACCCAGTCGCGCCACGGCCAGAGGTGGGTGTCCACGTCGGACTGATAGCCGAAGGTGTCCGCGTAGCGCGCGACATCGAGCCAGTGGGCGGTCAGGTGCTCGGCGTGGGCCTCCGAGGC
>CAJQPT010000133.1 GCA_905480285.1 uncultured bacterium | reverse complement strand
GGAGACAAGAAGAGCTTCGGCTGGTACGAGCGCAACTCGAACACCGAGGGCTCGCTCCTGCCCCAGCAGATCACCGAGTTCACGAACGCCGGCCTCGTGGTGGGCGCCGCGACGGTGAACATGAGCGCGACCCCCGAGGACTCGTTCATGGGCTACTGGGGCTCCTGCTCGACCTACGGCAGCTTCTCTTACCTCAAGTACGGGATGATGCGGCTCTTCAGCCAGCTGGCCCAGGACTGCGAGCTGAAGGTCGGCAAGGTCATCTGGGTCGCCGGTCACTCCGGCCCGGAGACAGCGGAGGACAGCCGCACCCACTTCGGCATCTTCTCCCCGGTGGTCACCCAGCTCTTCCCCGAGGGTCACGTGATCAACCTGCGCCCCTGGGAGCACAACGAGGTCGCCCCCGCCCTCGCGGCGGCGCTCAAGACGGACGTCCCCATCATCGCCCTGCACCTCACGCGCCCGGGCGTGGTGATCCCCGACCGCAAGGCGCTGGGGATCCCCAGCCACATGGAGGCGGCCAAGGGCGCCTACGTGCTCCGTGACTACGACAAGAGCCGCCCCAAAGAGGGCACGCTCATCGTCGAGGGCACGTCGACCATGGAGTCCGTGATCGAGCTCCTGCCGAGCTTCCACGACGGGACCGCGCCGAACTGCAAGATCGTGGCGACCTCCAGCTACGAGCTCTTCATGGCCCAGCCCAAGGAGTACCGCGACGCCGTCCTGCACAAGTCCGACTGGCTGGACAGCACCGTCATCTCCAACGGCAGCCGGATCGGCATGCACCCCTGGCTCTCCACCAAGGTCGCCGAGCAGTACGCCATGACCAGCGACCACGACGATCGCTGGCGCACCGGCGGCTCGATCCCCGAGGTCAAGGCCGAGGCCAAGATCGACGCCGCGAGCCTCCTCGAGGGCATCAAGCGCTTCGCCGGCGACCGCGAGGAGCGGCTGGGCCGGTTGCACTACGTCTAGGATCGAGAACGCCGCTTCGCGGCACCGGGCGGGCGAGCCGTGCTAACGTGTCCGCGCCTGCCCAGTAGCCGCTCTGAATCGGCCCGCCCCATCCGACCACGAACCATGCATCGGTACCCCGCGACAAGCTCAGGCGCTGGATCCAACCGCGCGGACGCGATGGCCCTGGCTCCAAACCGAGTTGGCTTGAGGCTGTCCCGCCCATGACGGACCGCTCCAAGCTCCTGATGGTGGCCTACGAGTTCCCCCCGTGCCTGAGCGCGGGGGTGCAGCGCACGCTGAAGTTCGCGCAGCACCTTCCCTCCCACGGTTGGGACCCGGTGGTGCTGACGACCAGCGCGAGCGCGTACGCCCGCCGCGATGAGGCGCTGCCCATCCCGCCCGAGGTGGACGTCCGCCGGGCATGGAGCTTCGACTCGTCCCGGCGCCTCGCCGTCTCCGGCCGCTACCTGACGATCACCTCGACGCCGGACCGCTACAGCAGCTGGTACCCCTTCGCGATCCGAAAGGGACGCGCCGCCATCCGGGAGACGGCACCGGTGGCCATCTATTCCACCTATCCGGTGTTCACCGCGCACATGGTCGCCCGCACCCTCGCGCGTCGGTCCGGGCTCCCGTGGATCGCTGACTTCAGGGACCCCGCGCCCGAGCACTACGAGCCGGGCCACGAGGCGTTCCGGCTGGCGAGCCAGGTGGACCGCGCCGCGGTCGAGGAGGCGGACGTGCTCATCTTCGCGACGGAGCGGATGCAAGAGCTCTACCTCGACCGCTATCGAGGATGCGACCCGGGGAAGGCTGTCGTCATCGAGAACGGCTACGACGAGGACCGGCTTGACGCCCTCTCCCAGGCGGGCCGTACGACCGGCGAGACCTTCGACATCCTCCACAGCGGCGCGATCTACCCGAGGGGCCGGGACATCACCTGCCTGCTCGAGGCCCTCGCCCACGGGCCGTCCCACACCCCTGACGGCCGCCTGATCCGGCTGCGTCTCCGGGGTGGCCGAAAGAGCGAGACCCACGAGAAGCCCCTCGATGACCGGATCCAGCAGCTGGACCTCGGGGAGCGCGTGCAGTTCCTTCCGCCCTGCAGCTACAACGAGGCCCTGACGGAGATGGGGCGCTCGGACGCCCTCCTGCTGCTGCAGGGCAGGCTCTTCGACTTCCAGATCCCGGGGAAGGCGTACGAGTATGCGGCGACGGATCGGCCCATCCTCACGCTGGGAGGTCCCGCGGGCGCCACCGCGGCGCGGATGGCCAACATGGAGGCGAGCGTCATCGGCGACGTGGACGACCCCGTCAGCATCGGCGCCGCCCTCGCACGGCTGGTCGAACTCAAGCCCGCCCGCCGCGACATCACGGGCCTCAGCCGCAAGGAGCGAACGGTCGAGTTCGCGGCGATCCTCGAGCAGTTCCAGCCCGCGGGGGTCCGATGAGCGAGCGCGCGGACGATCACGGGACAGGTCCCCTCGACGTGCTCCTCGTCTTCGGCACGCGGCCGGAGGCGATCAAGATGGCGCCCGTGCACCGCGCCCTGGCCCGGGACCCACGCTTCCGGGTCAAGGTCTGCGTCACCGCCCAGCACCGGGAGATGCTCGACCAGGTCCTCGAGCTCTTCGGAATCGAGCCCGAGTACGACCTCGACCTGATGCGTCCCGGCCAGGACCTGAGCGCCATCACCGGCAGCGTGCTGGAGGGAATGAAGGGCGTCCTCGAAGAGGCCTCGCCGGACTACGTCCTGGTCCACGGTGACACCACCACGACCATGGCGGCCTCCCTCGCCGCCTACTACGCCCAGGTTCCGGTGGGGCACGTGGAGGCAGGGCTCCGGACCGGCGACATCTACTCACCGTGGCCCGAGGAGATGAACCGTCGCCTGACCGGGTCCATCGCGACCCTGCACTTCGCTCCCACCGAGGCGGCCCGGGCGAACCTGCTGCGCGAGGGCGTGGACGAGGCGCGCGTCGCCGTGACGGGTAACACCGTGATCGACGCTCTGCTGGGCATGGTGGAGCGAGTCCGGGCGGGGGGCGAGGGTGAGTTCAGGGAGCGCTTCGAAGGCATTCATTTCGAGCGCCGTCTGGTGCTCGTCACCGGGCACCGCCGCGAGAACTTCGGAGGGGGCTTCGAACGCATCTGCGGGGCCCTGGCCGAGCTCTCGAGGACTCCGGATGTGGAGATCGTCTACCCCGTCCACCTGAACCCCAACGTCCAGGAGCCGGTCCACCGGATCCTCGGGTCACTCCCCAACGTGCACCTGATCGCACCGCAGGAGTACCTGCCCTTCCTGTTCCTCATGGACCGGGCGCACCTGATCATCACGGACTCGGGCGGGATCCAGGAGGAGGCGCCCTCGCTGGGCAAGCCGGTGCTCGTCATGCGGGACACCACCGAGCGCCCCGAGGCCGTGGAGGCCGGGACCGTTCGCCTGGTGGGGACGGACACGCGGGTCATCGTCGAGGCGGCGCGCTCCCTGCTCGAGGACGAGGACGAGTACCGGTCCATGAGCTTCGCCCACAACCCCTACGGGGATGGGGCCGCGAGCCAGCGGATCGCAGACGCCCTGGCGAGGGCCGGGGCCGCCCGGAACGGGGCTCAGGGCGCGTAGTGAGACGCGGAGCGGTCTCCTGACGAGAGCCCGCGCCGGATCCTTTGACCCCCCTGGCCCCGCCGGGGGACAATGGGGACATGCAACCGCAACAGGTCTCCGTCATCGGCTTGGGCTACATCGGCCTCCCCACCGCCGCCGTGATCGCCTCGCGAGGGATCAAGGTCTGCGGCGTTGACGTCTCGAGCAAGACGGTCGACACCATCAACCAGGGGGACGTCCACATCGTAGAGCCGGACCTGGACATCATCGTCCGCGGTGCGGTGATGACCGAGACCCTCCGGGCCAGCCTCACGCCTGAGCCCTCGGACGTCTTCATCGTGGCGGTGCCGACCCCGTTCACCGGCGACCACCAGCCCGACCTCTCTTACATCCAGAGCGCCGCGCGCGCGATCGCTCCGGTCCTGGCCGAGGGCAACCTCATCATCCTCGAGTCGACCTCGCCGGTCGGCGCGACCGAGAAGCTGTGCCAGTGGATCGCCGAGGCGCGCCCCGACCTCCGCCTCCCGCACGAGCACCGCGAGAGCGCCCAGCTCTCCGTGGCCCACTGCCCCGAGCGCGTCCTCCCCGGCCAGATCCTCCAGGAGCTCGTCGCCAACGACCGCGTCATCGGCGGCATCACGCCCCGCTGCGCCGAGCGGGCGCGGGACCTGTACCGGATCTTCGTCAAGGGGGAGTGCATCCTCACGACCGCCCGGACGGCGGAGATGGCCAAGCTGACGGAGAACGCCTTCCGCGACGTCAACATCGCCTTCGCCAACGAGCTTTCGCTGATCTGCGACGACAGCAACATCGACGTGTGGGAGCTGATCAAGCTCGCCAACCTGCACCCGCGGGTCAACATCCTCAACCCCGGGCCCGGGGTCGGCGGGCACTGCATCGCGGTGGACCCCTGGTTCATCGTCAGCTCGAACCCGGAGAAGGCGCGCCTGATCCGCACCGCTCGGGCGGTGAACGACAGCAAGCCGGTGTTCGTGGTGGAGAAGGTCGTCGAGGCCGCGGAGCAGTTCAAGGCGCCGGTCATCGCCTGCCTCGGGCTGGCCTTCAAGGCCAACATCGACGACCTCCGCGAGAGCCCTGCCCTTGAGATCTGCCAGGAGCTGAGCCGGCGCGGGGCCGGCGAGGTGCTGGCCGTCGAACCGAACATCTCCGCCCTCCCCGAATCCGCGGGCGCGGCCAGCTTCGAGCTGACCGGCCTGGACGACGCGCTCGAGCGGGCGAACGTGGTGGTGGTCCTGGTGGACCATGACGAGTTCAGGAGACTCGAGCGCAGCCGGATGAACACCAAGGTCGTCGTGGATACCCGCGGCGTCATCTGACGCGCGGCCCAGCACAAACGCGCGGCGGGCAGCTCCCGAGGGAGCTGCCCACCGCTTCGTTGTGGATGGCGCCCGCGGAGCGGGCCGACCATCAGAGGGTCCGGCGGCTGATCAGCTCCCCGTTGGTGCCGTCGTAGATCACCTCTTCGCCGGGGCAGTGGAGGTCGATGTGGACGCTGCCCTGGTTGGAGGTGTTCGAGTTCAGGCGCAGCTTGATCTGCACACCAGCGGCGACGTTGTCGCGCAGGATGATGCGCTGGGTCTTGG
>CAJQPT010000132.1 GCA_905480285.1 uncultured bacterium | reverse complement strand
GCACCAGGGCTGGAACGACCGGGTGAACCAGGCCTTCAACGACGAGTACGAGAAGAACCTGGCCTGCTTCATCCGGGACGCGCGCAAGGAGCTGGAGGCCCCCGACCTGCCCTTCGTCATCGCGGAGACGGGCATGAGCGGTAACGAGGAGAAGCACCCCAGGGCGCTCTCGCTCATGCGGGCGCAGGCGAAGGTCGCCACGTACCCCGAGTTCAAGGGCAACGTCGCCTTCGTCGGGACCCGGGACTTCTACCGGCCCGGCGACCAGTCACCCTCGAACCAGGCCTACCACTGGAACAGCAACGCAGAGACGTACCTCCTCATCGGTGAGGGCATGGGAGAGGCCATGCTCGACCTCCTTCCGAAGTATCGGAAGAAGCGTGCCAAGGCGGCCCGCCGCCGCTGAGTGGACCCTGGCGCCTCTGTCCTGGCGCCACTGTCACGGCGCCTCTACCCTGGCGCACCGGCCTGGACGTCGATAGCTATCGAGGACCGTGAGGTTCGCGCAGAGTGGGCGCAGTCTCGGCGCAGGGCGATCGAGTGGGCGCGTCAGGCGGGCGCCGCGTCGGCCATCTGTCGGGCGAGGTTTCGGACGGTGCGGGGCAAGAAACGCTGCCGGCGCGCTCGGTGGATCACGTGATAGGCCGTGAGCCGCGTCACGAGGAGCGCACGGCGTGCGTGGGCGGCATCGCGGACCCACGCCTCCGGATCGAGGCGCACGCCGGCGGCGCGCTCGAGGGCGACGCGATGGGCCTCAACCCAGCGGTCCGGATCCTCCGGCCCCACAAAGGCGAGGAGCTCGACGAGATCGCGCTGGGGGACGTCGAGGGTGGCGAGCTCCCAGTCATAGGCGACCAGACTGGGACCCGCAGCGGTCCTTCTGAAGCCCACGTTGCGGGGGTTGAAGTCCCCGTGGATGAGGGTTCGAGGGGTGCCGGAGGGGCCGTCTTGCAGCAGCCGATCGAGGGCCTGGGGGAGGTCAGCGCTGCCCCACCTCCCGAAGTCATCCGAGGCGCCCGATGCGAGGGCGCGCCAGAGCGGGGCGAGCCGACAGAGCCGCTCCTGCGTCGGCGGCGCCCCGATCCACCGCTCGCTCTTCAGCGCCTCGGCGCGGCCCAGGTAGGCCGCGTGGATCGAGGCCAGGCCCTCCACGGCCGCCAAGAGGTGGCCCTCGGTCCAGTCCTCGGGGCGCTCCGCGGAGTCCATGAGCTCAAGGTCGCCGAGGTCCTCCATCAGGAGCCAGCGCCGTCCCCGTGCCTCGTCCACATGGGTGCCGAGGTGGCGCGGTCTGTGGGCGGCGAGAGCGGGGTCCGAGAGGAGCGCCGTCTCTCGTAGGTGAGCTCCGAGGAGTCCTGCCTCGAGCCCGTGGTCGCGCCAACATGCGCCCAGCTCCTCGCTCGCCATGGCGAACACCCGCGCGAGGACGCCGTGGAGCTCCTCGTCCTGTTGCCGGGCCTTGAGGACCGCGGGTCCGTTGGCCCCTCGCCAGCGCGAGAGTCCGCTGGCCGAACCGAACCTCCACGCGCCCAGCTCGGCGAGGATGCTGCTGCCCTCGAGGCGCTCCACGTCGAGATGGGTCGCGCCGATGAAGCGCTCCACGAAGGCGCGCTGCGCCGCGCGTTCGCTCGCCGTCTGTCCTTCGGGGCGGGCGAGGGGCGTGGAGGCTGTAGGTGGGGCATCGAGGTACCCCGAGCGCTCGAGGCCCTGGGTCCAACGTTCGAGCAGGCCCGTCGTGGGCTCCGGGCAGCGGTGGCCATGCTCTTCGAGCCAGCGAGCGCTGGCCCCCGAGTCCACGTGGGTTCGCCGATGCTCCTCGTACTGCTGGGGGAGCGTGCAGGCGTGTTCGCCGCCTGGCCGGGACCGAAGGAATGGCAGCAGCGCCGTGAGCGCGTTCGTCGAGGGGGCGGCCTCAACCCGAGCCAGCCACTCGTCGTAGGGAACGAGTCGGAGGTCGTGCCCGTAGAGCGAGTGCCAGAGCACCACCTCGCGGAAGGGCCGGGGTCGAGGGCTCACCAGGTGGAGGGTCTCGCGGCCGTCGCTGCCCAGGGCCGTGCGCGCGGCCAGCGCGGCCGCGACGTGGTTCACCGGGACGGCGTCGACATTCCAGTCAAGGTCGGGCGCCAGGCCTAGCTGAATACAGCCCTTCATGAGCGCGGAGAGAAAGTCCCCGGGGTTGCCCGCCCCCGTGGTCGAGTCACCCGCGATGAGCGACGGTCGCGCGATCGTGACGGGCAGGCCCCGACGGCCGGCCTCGAGGACCAGCTCCTCTGCCACAGCCTTTCCCTTGGCATAGCCGAGGTCGAGCCCGGCGAGGTGCCCGAGGGGTTCGGCGCCCTCGTTCAGCTCGTCGACTCCGTCCCGGGCGTAGAGGACCGAGATGGAAGAGCAGAAGTGGAAGGCCTTCGGCCGGTGTTCGCACGCCAGCCGGAGCAGCTCGCGGGTCCCCTCGGCGTTGGACGCTCGGAGCCTCTCGTAGGGGGAGACCCAGTCCACCTTGGCGGCCAGGTGGAGCACGGCGTCGATCTCCTCGCTCAGTCGAGCCCACGTCAACGGGTCGAGGCCGAGCCGCGGCTCTTCGAGGTCGCCGCGCAGAACCTCGATCCGGTCCTCGGTGCCTTCGAGTCCCCTGGAGGACAGCGCGTCGAGCACGCGGGCGCGGTCGCCCCCCCGAGCGAGGCAGGTCACGCGAGCCTCGGTCTGCTGGAGGAGCTCGGCCAGGGCATGGGCGCCAAGGAAGCCCGTGGCGCCCGTCATGAGCACGTGCCGAGGAGGTCCCGCCCAGCCTTGCGAGGCAGCCGGCGTGATCTCGACAGGGAGGGTCGCGTCGGAGCTGGGGTCTGCATCGCTGGTCGCGGCCCCGAGAGTGAGCCGCCTGAGGGCCGCGCGGGGCGAGGGGTGCTCGTAGAGCAGCGTGTCGGGCACGTGCACCTCGAACCGCTGCCGGAGCTCCTCGGTGAGCTCGACGGCGGTGACCGAATCCAGGCCCAGCTCGAAGAGCGGCGCGTCGGGGTCGACGCTCTCGGCCGTGACGCCGAGGAGGTCGGCGATACGACTCACGAGCCAGGCGAGGTCCGCATCGTTGGCGCTGAGGTCGGGGAGTGCGAGGGTCAAGGCGCCGTGACCTCCGCGGGACGATCGGCGCGCAGGAGCGCGGCGCAGGCGTGGCGCTGGGTCTTCCCGGACGTCGTCTTCGGGAGCTTCCTCGCCGGTAGGAAGAGGAGCCTGGCGATCGGAGCCTCGTGATCCTTCGAGACCGCGGCGCGGATGGCGCGCTCGACCTCCCTGCGCGTCGGCTCGTCGCAGTCCTCCACCTCACAGACCAGTCCGACGCCCTCGACGGCGCCAGGGCGCGCGTTCCACGCGACGGCGGCCGCGCCCCCCGGGCGTACAAGGGCGTGGGCGGCCTCGGCCGTGCGCTCGATGTCCTGGGGGTAGAGCTTGCGGCCCCGGAGGATGATCAGGTCCTTGATCCTCCCGGTGACGAAGAGCTCCCCGCCCTCGAGGGCGCCGAGGTCGCCGGTACGGAGCCAGGGTCCGCGACCGTCCGTGAGGTACGCCCCGAAGGTCCGCTCGTTCTCCTGCTCCCGTCCCCAATAGCCGTCGGCCGCGCTGGGTCCCTTGACCCAGATCTCGCCCACCGCGCCCACAGGCAGGGCCTGCGAGGTCATGGGGTCTGCGATCACGAGCTCCTGCTCGGCGACCGGCGTCCCGCACGAGACGAGCGTCCTCGACCGTCCGTGGCTCGCGGCGCCGCGCAGCAGGTCTTCGCGGTCCAGCGCGGCGGCGTCCGCCTCCAGAAGGCGCGGCTGGACGTTCCTCCGGCTGGAGGAGACCAGCAGGGTGTTCTCCGCCAGCCCATACGCCGGGAAGAAGGTCTCGGGTTGGAAGCCAGCGCCAGCGAAGGCCTCGCTGAAGCGCTCGATGGTGTCGGCGCGCACGGGCTCTGCGCCGTTGGCGGCCATGGTCCAGCGGCTCAGGTCGAGGGTGGCCCGCTCCTCCGGCGTGGTCCGGCGGACGCACAGCTGATAGCCGAAGTCGGGGGACGCTGCGTTGGTGCCGCCGAGCCGGCTCAGGGCCTCCAGCCAGGTCATTGGCCGTGCCAGGAACGCGGCTGGAGACATGAGGTAGCCAGGCTGACGGCGGAAGAGCGGGTGGAGCACGCCTTCGATCAGGCCCATGTCGTGCTGTACCGGGAGCCAGGAGACGCCGGGCCCCTGGTCCGGGCCGCCGCACATCTCGTAGATGCTCGCGAGGTTGGCGAGCAGGTTGGCGTGGGTCACGCGGACTCCCCTGGGACTGGACGTGGACCCCGAGGTGTACTGGAGGAAGGCGAGGCTGTCCGCCTTGGCGGAGGGCCGCTCTGCCGCTGGGAGCTCCGCAGCCGCGGGGAGCCCGTCGACCGCGAGGCGTTCCAGCGCGCCGAACGGACTCGACGTCTCCGCGTCCAGGGCCGCGACATGTCCCAGGAGGGCGGCTGTGGACAGCACGATCGAGGGCGTGCAGTCGGCGGCCACGGCGGCCAGCCGCTCGAGGCCCCGTGGACCCAGGGAGGGAGAGGGCGGGAAGACCGGTGCTGCGATGACGCCGGCGCGCAGGCAGCCGAAGAAGGCGGCGAGGAAGTCGAGGCCGGGGGCGAAGAGCAGCAGGGCGCGATCCCCAGGGCGCAGGCGACCGGCGAGGGCCGCGGCGACGCTCGCGCTGCGGGCCTCGAGCTCCGCGTAGGTCCAGCTCGCCTCGAGCTCGCCGTCCCTCCCGAGGAAGCCGTAGGCGAGCGCGTCGCCGGCGTCCTGGGCGCGGCTGCTCAGGAGGTCGACGAGCGAATCGTGTCGGGAGTGCTTCATGCTCGGCTCCGTTGCCTCGATGTCTTCCGTCGCTGGTGGACGGCGTTCAGGGCGTCGAACACGGCGGCTCGTTGCTCGTCGAGCGCTTCGACCGTCCAGCCGCCGGTGTCGATGGTGGGGAGGACCTCGACCGTCACCGTGCCAGGGCGTACGTCGAGGCCCAGGCCAGGGTCCACGTCAGGGGGGACCTCGATGTAGAAGGGGACGATGGGCGCCTGGAGGTCGGTCGCCATATGGAAGGCTCCCCTGTTGAAGGCGCCGAGCTCGCCGGTGGTGACTCGCATTCCCTCCGGGGAGAGGTAGACGGACTCCCCCGTGCGCTTGAGGGTGGCCGCAGCGCCGGCGAAGATCCTCTTGCGCGCCTCGGGGTACTCCTGGGGCACGGTCCAGAAGATCCCCGTCACGTAACCGATCAGCCCGATCGGCAGGATCTTGCGCAGGAAGCCGGAGAGGAAGAACCGGGTCCCGGGCATGCCGAGCGCGATCAGCACGAACATGTCCACCGAGGACGTGTGGTTCGACACGTAGACCGTCTGCGTGCGCGGGAACGGCAGGGCCCCGGCGACCTCGAGGCGGACGCCCCAGAGGGCGAGCACCGCGCGCCCGATCCAGGTGCTCAGGGCGAGGTACATGCGCCGGAACTGGAAGAGCGTCAGGACAGCGACCAGGAAGAGCAGGAGGCTCCCAAGGGAGAGCGTCGTGAGGACGACCGCTGAGAGACACCAGAGGCGCAGGGTCGCCCGAAGCGAGCGCTCCTCGTCGCCGCGGGCCGAGCGGCCGACGCCGAGGAAGGTGCTCATGCGGGCCTCCGGCAGACCACGGTCTGCATGGCGAGGTTGTTCCTGCGGGCGAGCATCAGCCACGGGCTGACGAGCGCCTGGCCGAGCAGGTAGCGGCCGAGCTCCTCGCGGGGCACGAAGCCGCGACCGTTCAGCTGTCCGAACCGCCACCCCGCATAGATGTAGAACCAGGGCGGGAAGGCGCCGTAGGGGAGATGCGTCTCGACCTCAAGACCGGCGCGCTCCACGGCGCGGAGCAGCTGCTCGCGCGAGAAGAGCACCGTGTGCTGGGGCGCCTGGAGACCCGGCCAGCGGTCGCCGTACCAGCGCGCGGTGCGGCTGTCGAGGCGCGGCACCTCGATGACCATCTGGCCGCCGGGCCGCAGAACCTCAAGGCAGCGCTCGAGCGTCGCGGGCGGGTCGTAGTCGTGCTCGAGGTAGTGCCACATGGTCACGAGGTCCATGGACCCCGGCTCGATGGCGGCCTCGCTGAAGAGCCCCCGGATGAACCGGTTGTGCTCGAACGCAGGGGCATCGGAGAGGTCCTTGAAGTCCACGCCGATTCCGGAGCAGCCGTGCCGCCGGCGGACCTCCTCCAGGAAGGTCCCCGCCGCGCAGCCGATGTCGAGCACCCGGGACCCGGCGTCGAGCGGCACGAAGCGGTCGACGAGCTTGCGCTTGTCGCGGTCGTGCTTGCCCATCACCCACCTGTAGAAGGGGGTCAGCACGCCGAAGTCCGAGCTCTTGCGGTGAGCGATATAGGTGTCGTCGTACCACTCCGCGATCCCGTCCGCGGGGACGCGCGGGTCCTGGTAGGCGAGCCCGCAGTCATCGCAGGTGTGGAAGGTGAAGCGGCCGGGCTTGCCCCCGAGGTCGTCCTTGGCCTCGGTGAGGAACGTCTTGTTCGAGCTCCCGCAGGCGTAGCAGTTGACCGGCTCGAGGTCGTGGTGTCCCACCAGCGGCGGGGCCGCGACGGCGTGGACGGGGGCCGTGGCGGTGGCCGCTTCGGTCGCCTGTTGGTCGGGGTGGGTGAGGGTCATCGAAGCTCCGGGTCAGTGGCTCGCTCGTGGAGGACGAGCGCGGCGTACAGCAGCGCCATGGCGGCGACGCGTGGGGGGGTATCGGCGCCTTCGGTGCCGAGCAGGGCTGCGAGGGCGGGGTACTTGGCGAGGAGGATGAGGGCGTGGATCCAGGGGCCCTGGCGGGGCATCGCATACCAGCTGCCCAGGGCGATCAGGAGCGCCACGAGCCCGGCGGCCCGGGCGGGTGCGAGGCCATGGAGCGCTACGAGCCCGAACGCGAGGCCGCCGCAGAGCGCCGCCACATGGGGGCTCGTGGAGGCGGCGCGTACGAGGCTGCGCTCGGGGTGGCGGAGGCGGTCGGGCGCGCGGTCCACGAGGTCGTCGAGCAGCCGCAGGCAGACCACCAGCAGGTAGGCGAGGCCGAGCCGGAGGGCGGCGTCCGTCGCACCAGGCCACGGCGCGCCCGCCAGGCCAGCGCCGACGATCGCCGTCGCGAGGAGGGGGAAGCGCCACGCTCCGGAGCCAGAGAGCACGCGCTCGGAGAACCATGCGGCGGGTCCTGAGGCTGCACGGTGCGGACTACTCGTCGACGATACGGACATGACCGCGGCCTCCGTCCACTCTGATCTTCTGGCCGGTCTCAAGGGCCCCGGTGACCCCGGGGACCCCCACCACGGTGGGCAGTCCGTACTCTCGGGCGAGGATCGCGCCGTGGGAGAGGAGGCCGCCGCGCTCCACGACGAGCCCGGAGATCAGGGGGAACAGGGGCGCCCATCCCGGATCGGTCTGTCGCGTGACGAGGATGTCGCCGGGCGCGACCTCCCCGGCGTCCGCGAGGTCGGTCAGGACCACGGCGCGCCCCGTGATGACCCCGGCGCACGCGCCCGCCCCGTCGAGGCGCGAGGTGTCCCCGGCCTCCTCCTCGCTGCCGATCCACACCTCACCCTCGGGGAGCATGAAGGCGCTCGGTGGACGGACGTCGGCCTGTCGGGTGTGTTCCTCGCGGCGCACGGCGGCGACTCGAGTCGCGCTGGACGGCTGGAGCGCGGTACCCGCGGCGAGGTCACAGAGCTCCTCAAGGGAGAAGTACACCGCGTCATCTGCGTGCTCCACCATTCCCTCTCGGACCATGGCGGCGCCCAGCGCGAGGGCGACGTCCCGCAGCCGGCGGTAGAGCAGCGCCTGCTTGCCGCGCGCGCGCTCACGCATGGTGACCGACCGGCCGCAGGCCCGGGCGATGGGACCGAGCACGAGGCCCCGCCAGCCGCCGAGCTCGCGGCGCAGCCGCGTGACCGCGCGCAGGCGCTCGGCGGCTCGGACAGCCGCGACCTCGGCGGGGGCTGGGCCCTCGGCGTCGAGGTACGCGCGAAGCAGGGCCAGGACGCGGGACGGCTCCTCCTGGTAGCTCGGGACCGTGAACACGAGCTCACCGGAGCACCGGTGGCCGTGGTTCTCGAGCCACGCCTCGAAGGCGGCGCGGAAGCCCGCGTGTCTGGGTCTCTCCCGGATCGCCGCCAGGGCGACGGCGTCGTCGCCGCTGCGCAGGAGGGCCTCAAGCTCGCCGTCGGGCGCCGCGTGGACGAGGCGCGCCAGATCCCAAAGCCCGGCCGCGGGAGCGGCGCTCACCACGTCGAGGCCCTGGAGCAGCTCGCCGGCGGCAGCGCGCGGATCTCCGCTCACCGGGGAGAGCACCTTGAGGAGCAGGCCGTGGGTGATCATGGCGCTCGCGTCCGCCAGCCCAGCGTCGGTCCACTGGTGGCGACGAATGCGCGTGAATCCCCCCACGCGGCCGCCGAGCTCCACGCGGTCGAGCTCGGCGAGGACCTCTCTGGAGGTGGATCGTGCGTAGGCGTCGACCCTCGACTCGAAGCGCTCGACGCCCCGCTCCAGGCCAAGCCAGGCCTGCGTCATACGAAACGCCGTGCCGCAGAGCCGCAGGGCGCCTCGCAGGCGCCCCTCCGGTGCCAGGCGATCGGCCTCTGGGAAGCCCTCTGCGCCTGTGAAGGCGTTGAAGGACGAGGTCAGGAAGGCGCCACCCGGGGCCGCGCGCATGACCGCGTGCAGGTTGGTCAGGTGGTAGTACAGCCGGCCCTCGTGGGCGCCGACGAGGCGCTGCAGGCGGGGCTCGAGCGCTGCGAGCGCCGTCTCCGAGACCCCGATCACCCGAGCGAGGCCGCGGAAGTAGTGGGTGTAGCCAGTGGCAGCGACCGAGTACTGGAGCGGCGTGATCGGCGTGGGGAAGTTCTCGTCCACGTTGGCGTTGGTCCAGGCGACCTTCGGTCGGGAGCTTGCGACCGCCGTGATGGGGCGTGACTGGACCACGTGCAGCTCACCGTCCCGGGCGAGGACCCACTCCACGTCCTGCTCGGAGCCCCCGGTGCGCCGCGCCTGGGCCGCGAGGCGTGCGAGCTTGTCCCTGGCGCCGAGCAGCGCGGCGGGGTCGACCTCGTCCTCGAGCCGCTGCAGTTCAGTGACCGCTCCGGCCGCGTCGAGGGAGAGCCGCCCGGGGGTGACGCGCCCGGAGACCAGGTCCTCGCCCGGCCCGTGGACGTACTCCACCAGCGTCCGCTTCGCGCTGGGCTCGGCGGGGTCACAGGTGAAGAGGACCCCGGCGAAGTGGGCGCGGATCTGGCGCTGGACGAGCACGGCCAGCCCGCCGAGCGGGCGGCCCCTCCGCTCCTCATAGGCCCGCACGCGCTCGGCGGAGCGGGCGCCCCAGCACTCCCTTAGCGCACGCTCGAGTTGGTCCGCCCCGTCCACATCGGCGATGGACTCCAACATGCCCGCGAAGGAGGCGTCCGCGGAGTCCTCCCCGAGCCCAGAGCTGCGCACGATCAGCGTGCCGTCGAGATGTCGGCAGGCGTCGAGCAGCGCGACCCGGAGCGGCTCGGGGAGCGGGGTGCGGCGGATGCCGTCGGCGTCCATCTCTTCGAGCCCGGTGGCCTCGAGGTACTCCCGTCGGAAGGTGTCGCTGACCACGACGCCGACCGGGACCGGGAGGCCGGTCGCGGCCAGCGCCGCCTGGCTCGCGGCCTTGGCGCCGAAGAGCGCGGGGTCGAGGGCGGCTTCGAGCTTGACGAAGGGCGCCGCCTCGGCGGTGGAGTGGAGGCCCATCAGGCGGGGCGCGCCTTGAAGCCCCGGCGCCAGAGGAGGACGTTGAAGAGCCAGTGGACGACCGGTCCCGCGAGCAGGACCACGAGCCACGTGCCGGCGGGGAGGCCGAAAGTGAGGTGCACTGCGAGGAGCAGGCCGAGGATGGAGTCGAGGCGGTCGGCGAGGAAGCAGGCGGTGGCAGCGAGCCGGCCGCGGGGGGCGCCGCCGGGGGCCACGTCCAGCTGCCGCTTCACGAACGAGTTGGGCAGCTCGCCCAGCATGAAGCCGAGCCCGCCGACGAGCCCGAGCAGCGAGTAGCCCGCGGGGCTGAGGTCCCAGAGGTGCTCGGCGGCTGGCGTGACGGCCGTGAGCACGACGCCGAGGGCGAGGCAGGTGAGCCCCGACGCGGGCACCATCACCACGAGGCCGCGGAGCGTCTTGTTGGCGCCGAACAGGCGCCGCCCGCGGAAGCGGAGGCCGGCGTCGAGGGGGACCCGGAGGGACTCGAGGGCGGAGCCGGGGAGCCACCGGGTCTGGAGCCAGCCGGAGAGGGAGAAGGCCGCGAGCAGGAAGATCCCGCGGGCCAGGGCGTCGGGTTCGATCACAGCTGAAACTCCGTGGTGCTCGAGTTCTCGAAGAGGAAGCGCTCGCCGGAGAGGCGCTTGGCGCCGCGCAGGAACTGCCAGGCGCTGACCCGACGCGGCGGCACCCACGGCACCTGGTGGAGGCGATAGCCGGGGACCTGCGGGTAGGCGTGGTGCCGCTCGTGTTCGCCCGTGCCGCAGAGGAGCCCGAGGCTGATCCACGGGGGGAAGGCCACGGAGCGGGTGTACTCGGTCTGATCGGTCCCGAGCCTCGGGCGGACGGGGTCCGCGCCCGCGGTGGGCATGGGGATGTGGGTGTGCTGGCTGAGGATCAGCGGGTCCTGGAAGGCGAGGCCGAGGACGAGCCCGGGGCCGACGAGCCAGAGCAGCTGCAGGGGACCGACCGCAGCGGCGAGAGCGGCGTAGGCCAGGAGGTGGACCAGCGCGGCGCGCCGCGCGGCTGGCCCCCTTCCCGGGTGGAATTGCTCCAGGCGACGGACGTTCCAGAAGTTGTTCCACCGGTAGGCGATCGAGAACAGCGGGAGCCAGGTGCGCCACGCGAGGTTGGCGAGCCGGCGCTCCAGCCGGCCGCGGGTCCGCGGGGCCAGGGACTCGGTGGTCGAGTCCCGGTCCTGCCAGCCCGTCCAGCGGTGGTGCCCCGCGTGGACGAGGCGCCAGGTGGAGAAGGGGATCAGCGCGATGAATCCCGCCACGTGACCCGCGACGCGGTTCAGGGAACGAGAGGGGAAGAGGTTTCCGTGCCCGGCCTCGTGGAGCAGGCAGAACCACTGCAGGCTCCCGAGCCCGATCAGCAGCTGCCCGGTGGCCCAGAGGAGGAGCGATCCCTGGGCAGCTAGCGCCACGCCACCGCCGACCAGCGCGAGGCCGCTGGCGACGAACGCGGCCCCGGCAGCGCTGACGGGACGGAGTCCGTCGACGGTCTGAGGGTCAGGGATGAGTGCAGGCGAGGAGGCAGGATCCTTGATCGGCATCACGACCACACCATGCGCTTCAGCCGGCGCTGATCCGAGGGTGTTCCCGCTGATCGACGGACCAAGCGAGGCTTATCGACCGGACGCCGTGCGCCGGACGCCGTGCGCTGGGCAGCGGACGGAGCTGCTCGAGCTCAAGGTCGGCAACAGGGAGCACTCCTGGGGTGCTGCGGCCGGCAGAGGGCCTCCGAGGAGTGCCCGCCATGTGCCGGCCTGGTTCGCCTGCCCCGTGTTCGCCTGCCCCGTGTTCGCCTGCACTGTGCTCGCCTGCACTGTGCTCGCCTGCGCCGTGCTTGCTTGCGCCGGGGGCAGCGCCCGGGAGGGGTCGCCTCCGGGACCGTCCGCGCCCGTCAGTCGACGGTGTCCGCCGACGGCCCGCCGACGGCCCGTCGGGGGCCGGCGCCGCAGGGGCGCCCTCGGGGTCCTCGCCTCGGCCCCTGACGCGAATGCGTGCCACGTAGATCGCGGTGCGCAGCTCATGGCTCGAGTAGTACGAGAGGAGCAGGTCGTCCCCGTCGAGCACCGCGCCCGGATAGCTCGTGTCTCCTCCTGAGGGGAGCACCAGGAGGCTCTGGAACGCGCCGTCCAGGGTCACCTCTCCCACGGCGGTACGGGGCGCGCCGTCCCGGTAGACGCGGCCGGCGGCGAGCATGCGCCCATCGTCGAGGACGATCAGCTCCGGGCCGCCGAGGTGCTCGGGCAGGTCCACCCAGGTCCACTCCTCGAAGGGGGGCGAGGCGTGGCCGATGCGCGCGGTGGCGCTGAAGGGGTCCCGCCGAACGAGGGCGACCAGTCGGCCGTCCGGGAGGGCGCGGAGCGTGGCCTCGTTGGGCTGGCCTGGATGATCGAAGGAGGCGACGAGGTCGTACCGGACGCCGCCCTCGGTGCGCACGAGGTGGTGGCCCGGGGGGCTCGCTTGCGGCTGATACACGACGCCGAAGCCGGCCTTCTTGGCCCAGGTCACGCGCCATAGCCAGTCGTCCTTGGACGCGATCTTCGCGTCCAGCGTGGCGGCTCGCATTTGAGTCGGGAACTCGGCCCCACGCCCCCAGAAGGCGACCCTCGGCGCCCGCCCCTGGAGCACGCCGTCGAGGTACCTGGAGCCGCCCGCGAGGATCATGAGCTCCCCGCCAGGGGTCACGCTCACCTTCGGGTCGCGCAGGTCCACGCCGGGCTCCTCAAGGAGGCCCCGTGAGCTCCAGGTCAGGCCGTCCCGCGAGGTGAGCACCCGCACCCTCCCGTCGGCGCCGTTCACGTGCCCGTCGCCCTCTCGGAAGGTCAGGACGAGGTCCTCGCCGAAGCGGCAGAGGTCGGTGAAGGCCTGGTGGGGGGCGTCGTCCCACGCGCGCTGCACGTCGAGCAGCTCCAGCGTGAGGAGGCCGGCCTCGTCGCTGGCGGGGCGCGGGTGGGCCTCGAAGAACCTCGCCGCGAGCCCGTGGAAGTCAGGGTGCCTGCGATGGCCGCCGCCGTGCTCGAAGAGCAGGACGTCGCCGTGGCTGCCGCTCGGGTAGCGGATGACCCGCTCGTCGACGGCCCAGGGGCGGCCCGCCTCACAGGCGCGCTGCGCGCGGAGCTTGCGAAGAGCGTCGTCCTGCCAGGCCCACTGCACCACGCGATCCCCCCGGCAGCCCGCGTGGAAGACCGGCCGCGGGGGCAGGGTCGCACCGCCCCGGAGCAGCCGTGACGCGGCCGATGACGGCGCCACCGAGGCGAGCACGTCGCCGCGGGTAGCGAGGAGCAGGTAGGTGAAGCCGCCACCGTTGGAGTGTCCGGTGGCGTGCACCCGGTCGGGGTCCACGCGGAAGTCCACCCTCGCCCGGGCAAGGAGGGCATCAAAGAAGGCGAGGTCCCGGTCACCCTCGTCGCCCGGCGCGTGCTGCCAGCCGGAGAGCTTGCCCTCCGGGTCCGTGAACCCGGCGGTGGCGAGGCCCTGGGGGTAGATGACCACCGCTTCTGGCCACGCCCTGTGGAGGGGAGCCCCCCGCGCGGTCGCCCGAGCGCGGCCGCCGTGGCCGTGGAAGGCGAAGACCAGCGGTGCGGCGGGCCCGCGCTCATCCTCGCCACGAAGGGCCTCGTCCGGCGCGAAGACGAGCGCCTCACGAGCGACCCCGTCCACCTCGAGGGTCCAGCGCTCCTGCGCGCTCGCTTCAGCCGAGCCGAGCACGGCGGCCACGAGGACCAGGGCCTGAGCGGCGCGTCGGAGGATGCAGAGGCCGCTCAACTCACTCCCCCTGGAAGCACCAGAGGCTGTTCTCGGTCCGGACGAACAGGGCTCCGTCCACCACCGCGGGGGTCGCGAAGAGCCCGTCCTTGAGGTCGACGTAGTGCACGATCTCGAGCCCCTCCGCCTCGGCGTCGAGCACGTAGAGGGTGC
>CAJQPT010000131.1 GCA_905480285.1 uncultured bacterium | reverse complement strand
CGGCGCCTGCCTCCCGGTGAAATTCTCCGGCATCGAGGTCGTGGGGTCCGGCTCGGACGCACTGTTCGCGGCGGCCTTCGCCACATGGACGCTCCCGCAGGCGGCCAGCGGCGGCGCAGGGGCAGCCACGGAACCTGGCGCTGTTCCCGATGCCGGTAGTGGCACTGGCACTGGCACTGGCACTGACGCCGAGACCGACACCGAGACCGACGCCGGGGCGGTCGTCGGCGCGGCGGAGTCGACGCCCACGATCGAGGCCCCGGTGGAGGATGGCGAGAAGCGCTCCTTCGGCCAGGAGACCGAGAGCGACGGGCTGCTGGAGTTCATCCTGCTGGCCATCGGCGCGGGGCTCTTCACCCTGCTGATGCCCTGCACCTACCCGATGATCCCCATCACGATCTCCTTCTTCACCAAGCAGGCGGACGAGAAGGGCGGCAACGCGCTCCTGCTCGCCTCGGTGTACGGGCTCGGGATCGTGCTGATGTTCGTGCTGCTAGGGGTCCTCGCCGGGCCCCTGCTGGTGCCCTTCGCCACGCACTACGTGACGAACCTGTTCATCGGCGTCCTGTTCGTGGTCTTCGCCCTGGCGCTCTTCGGTGCGATCACGCTCAACCCGCCCCAGTTCCTCATGGGTGCCGCGGGCAAGGCCAGCGGCACGGGCGGGATCTACGGGGTCTTCCTCATGGGCCTGACCCTGGTGATCACGAGCTTCACCTGCACCGGTCCCTTCGTCGGCACCCTGATCGCCGCCGGCGCCAGCGGCGGCGTGATGCGAATCGTGATCGGCATGGGGGTGTTCGGCGCGACCATGGCAGCGCCGTTCGTCGTCCTGGCGCTGATCCCCAGCCGCCTGAGCGCGATCCCCTCCGCTGGCGGATGGATGAACACGCTCAAGGTCTTCATGGGCTTCGTGGAGCTCGCGGCGGCGCTGAAGTTCTTCTCCAACGCGGACATCGCCCTGCAGGCCGGCTGGCTGCCGCGCGAGGTCTTCCTGATGATGTGGGCGGCCATCGGCCTCGCCGCGGCCATGTACCTGTTCGGCCGCATCAACCTGAAGGGCGAGTCCCCGGACGGGGAGATCGGACCGGGCCGGCTCTGCGGCGGCCTGGTCACCCTGATCGGCTCCGCCTACTGCTTCATGGGCGTCCTCGGTTACCACCTCGACGAGACGATCATGTCGGCCATGGCGCCGCCTCCCGAGTACTCCCGGGGCCTCGTGGAGACCCACAAGGCCGAGGTCGTCAGCGGCGGCAGCAGCCAGGCCCTTCCCGCAGGAGTGAAGCGACAGGGAGGCTCGCTGGTGGTGGTGGACGACTACGACCTGGCCCTCAGGGTCGCGCGTGAACGGGGGCTGGGTGTGCTGGTGAACTTCACCGGCCACACATGAGTGGTCTGCCGCAAGATGGAGGTCTCCATCTTCCCCAAGCCTGAAGTCCGCGCCCTCAAGCAACGCTGGGTCGAGGCCCGGCTCCACTCGGACGCCCACGACCTCGCGCTCCGCGAGCGCATCGCGGGCCTGATCGAAACCCTCGCGGGCAGCCCCGCCCAGCCCATCTACGTGGCGGTGGACCCCTCCTCCGAGGAGGAGCTCGGCCGCTTCAAGGGTGGGACCATCAAGGACTGGTCGCCCTTCGTCGAGTTCATGACCGTGGTCACCGAGGACCTCGAGGCTCGCTGAGGCTCCGCGCGGAGCCTCGCGGACGGTGAGCCCTACTGGGCCAGGCCCGTCACGTTGATCGTGAAGGGCGACGGCGCGTTTGCCGCGTCGTGCCCCACGTCCAGGGTGGCGTTCTTCGCGCCCGCGCCGCTGCGGGGCGCGAAGCGCAGGCGGTACTGGATGGTGTCCCCCGCCTGCATGGTCGCGTCGCCCAGGCAGCTGGCGTCCACCCGGCTCCGCATGATGTTGGAGACCTGCGGGTGGAAGCGGAGGTCGATGCTGTTCATGCCGCCGCAGGAGTGGCAATAGCTCATCAGCGTGCCCAGGCTGCAGGCAGTGCCGCCGGTGCAGTTGGTGGTGCAGGTGTCGATGGGCGGACAGTACTCGTGGGTGTGTTCGGCGCCGAAGTTGTGCCCCAGCTCGTGGGCCACCACCACGAAGTCCCAGGTGAAGCTCCCGGGGTTGCCGGTCCAGGTCCCCCAGTCAATGTTGCCGTTCATGTTCCCGCTGACCCCGTAGGCGAAGTTCGGGCTGCACAGCACGTTCACATACGCGATGCCGCCGCCGAGGTCCGCGCCGGACATGAAGTGCGCGAGGTCGGCAGACACGGGCCACCCCGAGCTGTTCCAGCTGCTGCGGAACTCGCTCAGCAGCGCGCCGGCGCTGGCGCCGACGTCGGGCGCGGTCCAGGGATCGGCGGAGGTGGAGTGGAGGCCGATGTAGGCGATCGTGAGGGTGGTCTGGACGTGCTCGAAGTACACGTCGCTGATCGCGGCGATGAGGCCGGTGACGTAGGCCGTGGCGTCGGAGGCGTTCCCGAACTTCTGGAAGAACTGCCAGTCGGTCTCGATGGCGAGGCGGCACGTGGCGACGGTCACGAGGCCCGAGGTCGGCGGGTCCCCGTCACCGGGTAGAGCGCCGGGTAGAGCGCCGGGTAGAGCACCGGGTAGGGCACCGGGCGCCGCGCCGCCGCTGCCAAAGGAGGCCAGCTGTGAGGGGAGCTGGGCGCCCGGCGGGAGCTCCATGCCGCTGCACAGGGGCGGGCGGGCGTCCGGCGCCAGGGCCAGCAGGTCATCCTCGTGAATGAGGCGACAGGTGGCCGCGGTTCCGGGGGTGGCGGCGGTCTCGGTGGTGAGGTGAATGAAGCGCCCGTCCTCGAAGGGCAGCTCGATCCAGCCCTCGGGGCCGGCCTCGCGCAGGGCGAGGAAGACGCGGCTGCCGGGGAGCTCGAGGGCCCGTCCGCTCCAGGTCGAGAGGTCCCCGAGCGCGGCCCGGAGGCCCCCCGAGACGGGCCTGCCGTCGAGGGCCAGCACGGCGTCTCTCGTGATCGGCAGGGGAATCCGGTCCAGCTCCAGGGTGACGTCGCCGCCCCCGGGCACGGGGAAGCCGTGCAGGCGGACGTGGTCGAAGTACTGCAGGTCGGCGAGGCTGGCGGCGTCCACCGCCACCTCGACGCCGGGGCGTGCCGTGGCAGCGGGCGGGCCGAGGGCGGCGGCGCGTACGAACGGCGCGGCCAGGTCGACGGTCTCTCCTGGGGCGGACATGGACGCGACGACCATCTCGCCGTTCTCGAAGCTGGCGGCCTCGATCTCCAGGGAGAAGTCGGTCGGGTCCGTCCCGCCGAAGGTGGGCTGGCCGAGGAGCATGTCCGCGCCGCCCTGGTTCGCGAGGACCAGGAGGGTGCCGACGCTCGCGCCGCCCTCGTTGGGCATGGTGCCGAGGTCCACGGTGTCTCCAGACACGAGGGTGGTCTCGACCCCGGTGGTCGGCCCGTGGCTCGCCCCGAACAGGGGAGTGGGCGCTCCCTCGTCGTCGACAATCGTGAGCACGTGCTCGGCGGGCCCCGCCAGGGTGAGCCGGGAGAGGTCGGCCCCCGAGAGGCTCAGGCGGACCGTCTCCGGCCCCTCCGAGAGGGCGTCATCGAGGACGTCCACGGTGACGGTGCGCGTGGCCCCCGAGGGGGTGCCCGCGCTGAACTGGATCGCGGCTGGCGCGACCGCCTGGTAGTCCGCAGTGGAGGTCGCCGTCCCCGCGCCTCCGTCCACGGCGACGAGGTCGATGTCAAAGGCGAGGGTCGCTCCGGCGGAGAGGACGAGCTCGACGTCCATGTCGTAGCTCGCCGGCGACTCATCCGGCGTGAGGCTCGTGGGCTGTACGAAGCGCACGTCGGCGCTCTCGGCATCGGTCAGGCTGAGCAGGGTCTCGGTGGTGCTCCCGAGGGTGGCCCCGGACGCGTCGGTGAGGACCAGCTGGACGGTCTCGTCGGCTCCCTCGGCGAGGTTGTCTCCGAGGGCGGTGACCTGGACGAGGGTCGTCGCGCCGCTGAGTGAGCCCGCGGGAAAGGACGCCTCGATCGGGGCGAACGGGACGTAGTCGGCCCCGCTGGTGGCAGAGCCGGACAGGCCGTCGGAGACCGTGACGGAGACCGGCTGGGGCAGCGCGTTGAGGTCCGTGGTCAGCTCGACGGCGATGAACAGAGCCCCGTCGTCTTCCCCGTGGCTCGAGGCGCTGCTGACGAAGCCCACGGTCGTCTCCGGTCCTGAGACCGAGACGCCCTCCATTCCACACGCTGCGAGGCCCAAGGCCCCAGCAGCTGCCAGGATCGGGGATCGATGCGACATACCAGTCTCCCCGTCGGTCGGAGAGGCTGGAGCTCTGAAGCCTGGTGGCCTGGAGTCCTCAACCTGGGAGAGATTCCCGTCAGGCGCGACCGAGGGCCGCGTCTCCGGGTCAATCGGTGTCGAGCGCCGCAGCCTTCATCTCACCGAGGCGCGTGGCCAGGCGGGCGATGCGGGCGGTGTGTTCGGGGGCGCCGAACACGTTCGTGAGCTCGTCGGGATCTTCCTGGAGGTCATAGAACTCCCACTGGTCGATGTCGTGGAAGTACATGAGCTTGTAGCGGTCCGTGCGGATGCCGTAGTGCTTGGCGACCTGGTGCGGGCCGGGGAACTCGAAGTAGCGGTAGTAGATGGCGTCGCGCCAGTCCTCGGGGGTCTCGCCGCCGAGGACCGGGATCAGGGAGCGGCCCTGCATGTCCGCGGGGATCTCGGCGCCGGCGGCCTCGAGGAACGTGGGGGCGTAGTCGAGGTTCTGGATCAGTGCGTCCGACGTGCCCCCCGCGGGCACGACGCCCGGCCAGCGGATGACGAAGGGCATCTCCAGGGACTCCTCGTACATCCAGCGCTTGTCGTACCAGCCGTGGTCACCCAGGTAGAAGCCCTGGTCGGACGAGTAGATGACGATGGTGTTCTCATCGAGGCCGTTCTCCGCGAGCCAGTCCACCAGGCGCCCGACGCTCTCGTCCACGCCGCGCACGCAGCGCAGGTAGTTCTTCACGTAGCGCTGGTACTTCCAGCGAACGAGATCCTCGCCCTCGAGATTGGCCGCGCGGAAGGCGGCGTTGCGGGGGCCGTAGGCGGCATCCCAGAGGGCCCGCTGCGCCGGCGTCATACGATCCAGGTTGCGCTGACCCGAGGCGTCCAGGGAGCCGCCCTTCTTCGGGTCCGCGCCCTCCACCGGCGGTACGAAGAGGTCATAGAAGAGGTACATGTGCTCCGCGATCGACATCTCGGAGCGGGCCGCGGCGCTCGAGTTGTCCGCGTGATCGTCGAAGAGGGTGTCGGGGACCGGGAGGTCCATGTCGGCGTACAGGTCCAGGTGCCGGGCGGCGGGCATCCACGTGCGGTGGGGCGCCTTGTGCTGGCACATGAGCAGCCAGGGCTGCTCGGAGTCCTTGTTCCCCTCGAGCCACTCGAGGGCGAGGTCGGTGACGATGTCGGTGCAGTGCCCCTCCACGACCCGGGGGCCCTCGGCGCGCTTGAGGCGTGGGTTGTAGTAGGCCCCCTGGCCAGGGAGCACGTCCCAGTAGTCGAAGCCCTGGGGGTCGCTCCCCAGGTGCCACTTGCCGATCATGGCGGTGGTGTAGCCCGCCTTCTTCAGCATCTTCGGGAAGGTCGGCTGGCCCCCGTCGAAGCGGTTCCCGTTCTGCTCGAACCCGTTCACGTGGCTGTGCTTGCCCGTGAGGATCACGGCGCGGCTCGGCCCGCAGATGGAGTTGGTGCAGAAGGAGCGCCGGAAGACCATGCCCTCGCTCGCCAGCTGGTCGATGCGGGGCGTGGGGTCCACGCCCGCGAGTCGCCCGCCGTACGCCCCGATGGCGTCGGTGGCGTGGTCATCGCTGAAGATGAACAGAATGTTGGGCCGGCTCCCCTTGGGACCGCTCTCCTGCGCGGTCGCAGCAGCGGGGGAGGCCGCGGAGGCGGCCAGGAGCAACACGAGGGAGGTGACCAGGCGGGGTCTCTGGGAGAGGAGCATGGCCACGACCCTACAGGGATCCGCGGATGTCGTCCAAGCGCCTCGGGCAGCCCGGCCCATGATCGCAGCCGGCTGCCCTGGGCGCTAAGTTGGCCCCATGAGCGCTTCCAAGAGAGCCGCGGGTCGCCGCGCAGCAGACGTGGTGGAGACCGGACAAGACGTTGGGCTGGGGACCGGCTCGACCGTGTTCTTTGCCCTCGAGCGCCTTGGGGAGCGGATCCGGGACGAGGGTCTGGTGATCCGCGGCGTGCCGACGTCCGTGGACACCGAGAACAAGGCCCGCGAGTTCGGCATCCCGCTGGCGACCCTTGACGAGGTGGAGCGCTTCGACGTCACCATTGATGGGGCGGACGAGATCGACGGGGACTACGCCATGATCAAGGGCGGCGGCGGCGCGCTGCTGCGTGAGAAGGTCGTGGCGGCCGCCACCGAGCACATGGTGGTCGTCGTCGGCCCGGAGAAGGTCGTGGGCACCCTGGGGACCACATTCGACCTCCCCGTCGAGGTCGTCCCCTTCGCACGGGCGGCGGTGGAGCGCGGGATCCGGGCGCTCGGCGGTGCTCCGAAGCTGCGGGGGGCGGAGGGCGCCTCCTACCTGACCGACAACGGCAACCAGATCCTCGACGTTCACTTCGAGAGCGGCATCTCGGACGCCGCCCAGCTGGAGTTGGCCCTCGACGCGATCCCTGGAGTCGTGGAGTCCGGCCTCTTCATCAACCTCGCGCGCACGCTGGTGATCGGTCACGACGACGGGTCGGCGGACCTGCGAAAGAAAGGGGCGTAAGGACTTTCCGGGGCCGGAAAGGTCTTCCACCTGATTGTGGCCGAGACCTCGCCTGCGGCCCCGCGGCGCGCTTGGCACGGCCATTGCTCCATGGCCGTCGATGGAGTATTTGAAGTCCCATTCGAATCTCCGTTCCATGGATATGGAAGGGCGGGCGCTCGGCACGGAGCGGCCGCCCACGTCCACCACCCCTGGAGCGGGTAGCCCAGGCGGATCGCCCGCCGCGGGGAGGTTCTCGGAGTACCTGGAGCTGAAGTCATCCGAAGGATCGACGATGACGCGACGGTCCCGTGAAGAGGTGGAAGACAACGTCGCCGCACGCATTCGTGATGGGCGAACGGACTCCGCCAAGCAGGTCAGGCGCCGCGAGTCGGCGGTCAGAGATGATCAGCAGGTGCGTGACGCCCGGGCCGATGCCCAGCGCAATGACGCCGCGCGTCAGGCGGACCGCGCCACCGAACAGTCAGGGTCGAGCCGTCGTAGCGCAGAGTTCAGAGGCGGGCAGAAGGCAGCCTCCGGGCGCCACGGCGGCAAGCTCTCCGGTCAGGAGAAGGCCGCCGGGTGGACCGACGCCAGTGACGCCCAGGGCTCGACCATCGAGCCTGAGGACGTCACCGAGGCGCCCTATGGCCCGACCCTCGGGGCCCAGCCCCAGCAGCCTACGGGTCCGATGACGCTCTCCATGGGGGCCTCTGCCGGACCCGCGCCGGCGATCTCGGGGGTCTTCAGGGCCCCTGGGACGGGCCAGCCTCTGCCCGGGGTGGCATCCGGTGGCAACCGCCCACCCGCCGCTGCGACCGCCGCGGGCACCCGGGTCGAGACGGCCGCGGGTGCACCGACGAACAAGACGGCGCCGGCCAAGCCCGCGTCCTCCATGCAGCGCGCGGAGGCCATCCTCGAGCAGCTGAAGGTGCGCATCCAGGGCGGCGACCGAGAGGCCACCATCAACCTCAACCCCGTTGACCTCGGCCGCCTGCGGCTCCACGTGAAGGTCGACCAGGGCGCCGTCCACGCGTCCATCGCCGCCGAGAGCGCCGAGACGCTGGCCGTCCTTGAGGCCCATGCGCCCGAGCTTCGGGCCTGGCTGAGTCGGGACGGCGCGGAGAGCGTGGAGCTCAACCTCGGGCTGATGACCTCCGCCGAAGCGGACGCCCAGGCCCGCTCGGAACAAGGCGAGCGCGGGCAGGACTCCGGTGCGCGCCGGGGCCAGAGCGGCGATGAGGCCAGTCCCATCGCCAGCCCCGAGGCGCTCGTCCAACAACTCGCTACACGCACCGCCGAGGGCGGTGTGGACCTCACCGCCTGATACTCAAACCACAACAGCAGGCAGCCATGATTGACGGAATCGGAATTCAGGACGCGCAGCGGAGCTTCTCCAATGCGACGGCCAACCAGCAGCTCGACAAGAACGCGTTCACGCAGCTGCTGGTCACCCAGCTTCAGAACCAGGACCCCATGTCGCCTCAGTCGAATGAGGAGCTCGCCGCCCAGCTGGCGCAGTTCTCCTCGCTGGAGCAGATGGAGCTCGTGAATGAGAACCTGGTGGGCATGGCCCGCCTGCAGCAGGGCAACGCCCTGATGGACCAGCTCACGGGTGCCAGCGGCCTCGTGGGCCAGCGTGTCGGCTATCTCGACCCGGTCTCGGGTGAGATGGCCCAGGGCGCCGTGGACTCCGCGAGGGTCCAGAACGGCGAGATCTTCCTCGGTATCGACGGGATCGATGTGCCCCTCGCCCGCGTCGCCGAGGTCCTCGGCGAGGTCGGTGACGGGGACGAGATCGTCGGCGAGGACGAAGGCGAAGGCGAGGGCTCCGGCGAGTCCTTCTGAACCACGACGGCCCGCGCCTCGCCTCCTTTCGAATCCACCACCTGAGCCAAACGTAGTCTTATGCCTTCATCCTTCTATTCCGCCCTCTCCGGGATGCGATCGCACCAGCAGTGGATCGACGTCATCGGTAACAACCTCGCCAACCAGAACACGCCCGGCTACAAAAAGAGCCGCGCCGTGTTCGCGGATAACTTCTCTCGTAACTTCAGGTTCGCGAGCGGTCCGCGGAGCGGCGTCGGCGGGATCAATGGCATGCAGGTCGGGTACGGCGTTGGCCTCGCCAGCGTGGATCAGACCTTCACCCAGGGCGCGCTCTCCGACACGGGCCGCGTCTTTGACCTCGCCCTCGAGGGCGGGGGCTTCTTCGCGCTCGAGAGTAGCGAGGGCCGTAGCTTTACCCGGGTGGGGACCTTCGGTCTGGACTCCCAGCAGAACCTCGTGGATCAGGGCTCGGGGATGCGGGTTCTGAACCCGAGTGGCGCCGCCATTTCCCTTGATGTGGCCTCGCTCTTCCCGCCGCAGGTCACCACGGACGTGACCATGAAGGGGAACCTGTCCGCGGTGGTCGAGGGCCCTCTGGCGGAGCTGCTCTCCGCCAACTCCTCGTTCTCCATGGGGACGGCAGCTGAGATCGCAAGTACTGGTACGAGCGCGACCTACAACGTCTCGTCCGTGGGAGGGGCGCCGGGAGACATCGTCGCCATGGAGCTCATCGCCAACGGCGGCGTGCCCCAGCAGGTGATCGTGTCGAGCGACCCGACCACCGGGGACGTGACCTCTGCCTCCATCGCCGCAGCCATCAACGCGCTGCAGGATGTGACGGCCACCGTGAACGGGGCCGGGCAGATCGCGATCTCGACGAACCGCAAGGGCGGCTCGTTCTCTGTTGACCTCAACCCGCCGGCGGGCGTGGCTGACCTGACGCAGATGGTGGGCTTCTCCACGACCATTCAGTCCGGTACGGAGACCCCGATCCCGAGCGACCTCAGCACGGCGAACCTGAACGACCTCACGGCGAACCTCAAGGAGTACGTGAACGGGGACCAGATCCAGATCGTCGGTGAAGACACCGACGGTAGCCCGGTCTCAGGGACCTTCACCTTCGGTGCGGTCAACAACGGCACGACGATGCAAGATCTCGTGAGCTTCCTGGACTCGCTCTACACGGACGCGGTGGTCTCCGTCGACGGCTCCGGACGCCTCGTCGCGACGGCTCAGACCGCGGGCCAGGCGAACCTTCTGCTCTCGATGTCGGACGGGTCGTCCAACACCGGTGGGACCGATTTCAGCGCTTACGCGATGTCGGTCACGACCGACGGGACCGGGCCAGACACCGTCACGACCTCCACCGAGATCTACGACGCCGCTGGCGTGGCGCACTCGGTGACCATGCGCTATGAGCGCCAGGCGGACCTGACCTGGAACCTGTACGCCGACCTGGATCCCAGCGAGGGAGTGGTCGGCAAAGGCAGCGCAGCGGACCCGATCACGGGGATCACCTTTGCGCCGGATGGGTCCCCCACGGGCCTCGGCTCCGTGGACTCACGGATGCAGCTCCAGTTCACAGGGCAGCCTCTCCAGGAGGTCTCTGTCAACCTCGGAGCGGACGGGTCGGTGGACGGCTTGACCCAGTTTGGCAGCGCAGGGACCGCCTACGTCTTCGACCAGAACGGGTTCGGGGATGGCGAGCTCGCCAACATCACCGTCTCGACCACCGGCCAGATCGACGGCTTCTACTCCAACGGCCAGTCGCGCGCCCTGGGGGCCCTGGGGGTCGTGACGTTCCAGAACGACGAGGGGCTACGGAGCTCGGGCAACAACATGTTCGAGGAGACGCCCAACTCCGGGGAGGCGCGCTACGGCGCCGGCGACATCCGGAAGGCGGGCGCGGTGATCTCTGGCTCGCTGGAGAACTCCAACGTCGATACTGCGGAGCAGTTCGTGCGCCTGATCGAGGCTCAGCGCGGCTATCAGGCCAACGCCCGGGTGGTCTCCACTCAGGATGAGGTCCTCGCCGAGACCGTGAACCTGGTCTGATCCGGGCCGGGGTGCCCCAGGGGGCCCTGAGCTGAGGATGGGGCGGGGGTCGGAGCGCAACGCGCCCCGGCCCCCGCTTCCTGATCAGCGCCATGCCGCGCCCTGACCCGCGCGTCTCGCTAGAGTCTCCCCGTGAACCTCGAATCTCGACTCCCCGAACTGGCTGGAGGCTGGGCCCGCCAATCCCATGAGGTCTCGGCGGGTCTGGAGGTGGATCTCTTCGTCCCCGCGGCCCCCGACGCGCTCCTCGACGACGACGCCGTCGTTGCCAGGAACGAGTTCAACGACTCCATGCCGTACTGGGCCTGGCTGTGGGACTCGGCGCCCGCCATGGCGCGGCGCATCGCGGCGGCGCCCCCCGCCAGCGGCGCGCGGATCCTGGAGCTGGGCGCGGGCCTCGGGCTGGTCGGCATCGCGGCGGCTCTGGCGGCACAGGGGCCAGCGGAGCTGACCCTCTCGGACCACGACCCCCTCTCCCTGGCGGTGCTGCCCGTCAACGCGGCCCTCAACGGGCTCGATGGGACCAGGACCTGGGATCTCGACTGGCGCGAGCTCGAGCGGTCCGAGCCGGGGGTTTTCGATCTCCTGGTGGGCTGTGATGTTGCATATGAGGCGAGGCTGCAGGAGCCCCTCCTGGACGTGGTCGAGCGTTACATGGCACCAGGGGGGTCGGCGCTCTTCGCCGACCCGGGTCGGACACGGCTCCCGGGCTTCCTCAGGCGGGCTCGAGCCCGCGGACTCGAGGTGGAGACGGAGGACGCAGAGGGGCGGCAGGCGGCGCCGGAGGCCGGCGCCTTTCGCCTCGTGCGGATCGTCAGGGACCCGGAACTTCTTTCCGGCGCCCTCTGACCGAAGGCGGGAAGTTCTTTCCCGGTCGGGGCTGCCGAGCGGCCCTCAGGGGTGCTGAGCGAGGTTGGCATCGCGCTTGCGTAGGGACCGGCATGAACGTCGGGCTCTATCGAACGGTCGCCGCCATGAGCGCCAACCAGCAGCGCGTCGAGATCATCAGCTCGAACATCGCCAACGCGGACGCGACGGGATTCAAGCGGATGCTCCACGTGGCCCACGGCGTCGAGAACTGGGCGGACGACGCGAGCCACACTCAGGTCGCCGCGGCCTCGCGCCTCGACATGAGCCAAGGCGTGCTCCAGAGCACGGGTAACGCGCTCGACCTCGCGCTGGAAGGCGGGGGCTTCTTCGTCCTCGAGGGCGCAGGTAGTGAGATCCTGACGCGTAACGGCGAGTTCTCACTGACCGAGAGGGGCGTCCTTGTGAACCCCAGCGGGTTCCCGGTTCAGTGGGCTGGAGGGCGCGGGGTCATCGACCCGCTCAAGGGCGCCGTTCGGATTGACTCGGACGGGAGGGTGAACCAGGAAGGGCTCCCCGTGGGGCAGATCCGCGTCGTGAACGTCGACGGGCCGCGCTCCATCGAGCCGGACGAGTTCGGCGGCTTCCGCCTCCGTGACGGCGCGCAGTACACCGAGGCCAACGCCACCGTGAGCCAGGGATTCCTGGAGCGCGCGAACCTCGAGACCATCGACGAGCTCGTCGAGCTCATCGCAGCCCAGCGGTCCTTCGAGTCCGCATCACAGGCGTTCAAGACCATCGACCAGAGCTTCAGCCGCCTCTATCGCTGAGGCCGGGCAGGAACCTAGCGACCCAAGCACCATGATTCGTTCTCTCTACACCGCGGCCTCCGGCATGAAGGCCCAGCAGTTCCAGGTCGACACGATCGCGAACAACATCGCGAACGTGAACACGAGTGGCTTCAAGAAGAGCCGTCTCTCCTTCCGCTCGCTGCTCTATCAGACCTATCGCGAGCCTGGCCTGCCGCTGGCGAACAACCAGAACGACGTGACCGGCCTCCAGATCGGCTCGGGTACGGAGGTCTCAGGATCCCGCAAGGAGATGCAGCAGGGCGTCCTCGAGCTCACGGGCAACTCCCTCGACCTCGGCGTCGAGGGTGCGGGCTTCTTCGAGATCGAGCTCCCGAACGGCGAGCAGCGCTACACCCGAAACGGCACCTTCCGGCAGGACGCCAACGGTCGCCTTGTGACCGCCGAGGGCTACCTTCTCAGCGACCAGGTTCAGGTCCCCCCGGACAGCCAGGGCATCTCGATCTCCGCCGACGGTGAGGTCTACTCCCTCGGAGAGGGCAACGTGCAGAACCAGATCGGCACGATCCGCCTGCACGTGTTCCCGAACCCGACCGGCCTCCGCGCCATGGGCGGTAACTACTTCGCCGGAACGCCGTCGTCCGGCCAACCCGCAGCGACTCAGCCGACCACGGCCGGCGCCGGGATGGTCAAGCAGGGCTACCTCGAGCGCTCCAACGTCGAGACCGTCGACGAGCTTGTGTCGCTGATCGTGGCCCAGCGCAACTACGAGGTGAACAGCCGAGCCATCCGCGTCTCGGACGAGATGCTCCAGCAGGTCAACCAGCTCATCCGCTGATCCAACATGATTACCACCACACTTCTTCTCCTCTGTGCGGGGGGCGTCTCCATCGCCCTCCCGTCCGAGGCCACCTCCTCCGGAATGGAGATCTCGGTCAACGAGATCGCCAAGGTCGAAGGCGACGACGCGACCGAGGTCGAGCGGGTCCGGGCTGCGTCGCTGGGGTATGCCCCCGCTCCCGGGTATCACCGGATCCTGCGGGCCGACCTGCTCAAGGCCTCTCTGAGGCAATCGCTGCCCGACATCGAGGTCACGATCACGGGAGCACCGCGCTGCCGGGTCACCTCCGCAACGACGACCGTCCGCGGGACGCGAGTCACCGCGGAGGCGAGTCAGGCCCTCCGCGCGGCGCTCACGGGGCTGGACGCCGAGGCCACGCCCTTGATGGACATGCCCGACCTCGTCCTGCCCGCGTCGGACCACGAGCCTCGCTTGCGCGCCACCTTCCGCGTGGACCGAGTCTTCCCCGGGAGGATCCAGGTCCCCGTCGAGGTCTGGGTCGGTGATCGGATCTACCGCACGGTCCAGGTCCGCTTTGAGGTCACGGTCTGGAAGCGCCAGGCGGTCCTCAAGCAGGCGATCCCCGCTGGTACCGAGCTCTCACCCGGGATGTTCCAGGTGGTGCGCACCAAGGTCAAGTCTGGCTCCGGGCTCCAGTTTCTCGAGCTCACCCAGGTCGCTGGTTCTGTCGTCAACCGGAGCATGGCCGCGGGGGCACCGGTGAGTGAACGCGACGTGAAGCGCATGACACTCGTCCGGCGCGGCGACCTGGTCCAGGTGGCAGTGAAGAGCCGCGGGGTCACGGTCAAGGACGTGGGACAGGCCCAGTCCAACGGGCGCATGGGCGAGCGAGTCCGCGTCCAGCTGCGCTCCTCGGGCGTTGAACTCCAGGCCGTCGTCCGCGGCCCCAAGCTCCTCGAGGTGAAGATCAAATGAGCACCCTCCGAATCACCCACCTGGCCCTCGCGGTCGCGCTCCTGACGGGCATGGCCGACGCCCAGCGGCGGGGCTCCATCTACGACCCGGCTCGCGGCCCGGTCTCCCCGATCTCGGACAAGACCGCCAACCGCGTGGGCGATCTGCTCACGGTGGTCATCCGGGAGAACCAGGACCTCAAGAACGAGGAGAAGACCGACCTCGCCAAGAACAGCACGCTGAACTACCAGCTGGTGGACTTCGACGTGGCGCCGGACGCCTTCAACCCGCTGCCGACCATGCGGACGACGAAGTCCGACAGCTTCGGCGGGGCGGCCAACTACGAGAAGAGCGGGGCCTTCGAGGCCCGTCTGACCGCGATGGTCGTGGACCGGCTCCCGAACGGCAACCTCGTGGTCGAGGGGCGACGCGAGATCCGCATCGACGAGGAGCGCAAGGTCCTCGAGTTCCGCGGCATCGTGCGCCGCTACGACGTCCAGCGGGACAACACCGTCCAGTCCGAGCTCGTCGCGGACGCCTACGTCTCCTACTCGGGCAGCGGCCCGCTCACCCGAACCAACGAGCGCCGTGGCCTCGCCAAGTGGCTCCACAGCGCCGTCGACTGGGTCTGGCCCTTCTGATCAATCATGCGCCTCTTCAACATCATCGTCGCCCTGACCGTCACGGCATCCGCCGGTGCGCAAGGCACTGTCCCGGCTGCGGGCCCCATCACACAGCCCGTCGACGCCACGTCTGCGGCCACCGACCAGGGCGGGAACCTCGCCACGGTGTTGCCCGTTGGGAGCATCGAAGCCCCCACGCAGCCCCAGGGCGTCTCCAGCGCGAACTACTCGCGTACCGCTCGGGTCCGACCTGTCTCCAGGACTGGCGGCAACTACGAGGCCAAGATCTCCTCCCCGCTCTCGAGCCTCTTCAGGGTCCGGGGCGTCCAGGAGAACGAGGTCAACGGGATCGGCATCGTCATGGGGCTCGACGCGACCGGGGACAGTGGCCTCCTGGCTCCACAGCTGCTGGCCAACAGCCTGCTCGCGTCGAACATCAACATCGACCCCAAGCTCCTTGCGACCTCCAGCATCGCGACGGTCCACGTCAAGGGGGTCATCCCTCACGGCGCGAAGCCTGGCACGCGGATGGATGTGATCGTCTCGACGCTCGGCGATGCGGAGAGCCTCTTCGGGGGGAACCTGCTGATCACGGAGCTGATGGACATCGAGGGCAACAACGTCTACGCCACGGCGTCAGGGTCGCTCACGGTGGGCGGGTTCTTCGCGGCTGGTGACGCTGCCTCGACCACGAAGAACCACGTCACCGTGGGCACCCTCGCCAACGCCGGGCGGGTGCAGATGGGGGTCGACGCCAGCGTCGTCAACGAGCACGGCTACATCTACCTGGACGCCAAGAACGGACAGGGCTCCTTCGGGAACACCGTGCGAGCCAACGACGCGATCAACCGCCTCTATCCGGACATGGCTCGGGTCATGCCGGACGGCAAGTCCGTCCGCTTCAAGGTCATGGACGGGGTCCCCGCGGAGAACGTGGTCGCTTACCTCGACAGCGCCATGCGGCTCGAGGTGGAGACGGACAACCTGGCGCGCGTCGTGATCAGCGAGCGCACCGGAGTCATCGTGATGGGCGGCAACGTCCGCCTCCGGCCTGGTGTGATCCAGCACGGCTCAATCGTCGTGACCATCGCCGAGACCCCCGAGGTCAGCCAGCCGGCCGGCTTCTCGAACGGCGTGACCACCGAGGTCCCCCGGACGAACCTCAACGTCGTCGAGGGGGACGCGCCCCTCGTGCTGATGGGCGGCGCCACCAACCTCGAGGAGGTCGTCGAGGTGTTGAACGTCCTCGGGGCCACCCCGCGGGACATGATCGCCATCATGGAGTCGCTCGTCTCCGGTGGGCTCCTCGTCGCTGAACTCAAGAGGATGTGATGGAGCTTCACGCTGAGAACACCGGCGCCCTGACGGCGCGCAATGGGCTCATGACGGGCCGGATCTCCCGGGTCGAGCGGGGGGCTGAGGCGCCCGATGTGGCCGCGAAGGAGATGGAGTCGCTGTTCGCGACGCTCCTGGTCACCGAGATGCGCAAGGGGCTCGGAGAGGGCTTCTTCGGGACCGGTAAGGGGGCTGACACCTTCAACGGCTGGTTCGACGAGCAGCTCGGAGCGTCCATTGCGGACCAGGGCAACCTCGGCATCGGAGCCCAGGTGAAGGAAAGCATCATCCGCCAGCAGGCCGCGGCGGCCGCTCAGGCGGCGCGGCTCGCTGGCTCGGCTCCCGAGGGAGAGGTGGGACAGTGAGCGCCGGGACCCAATCCAACCTCGTGAACCGCCTCGTCATCGCGATCCGCGAGGAGGTGGCCACCCAGCGGCGAATCCTCGAGCTGCTCAACGCACAGGAGGGCTCGATCCGCCAGCCTGCCGGCCCCGCCTTCAAGACGGCAACGGAGGAGCTGGAGGTCCAGCTGAAGCGCAGCTCACAGCGCACCGCGCGGCGAGAGAGGGCCGTCGTCGCCCTGGCCGAGGAGTTCGGCGTCGCGCCTTCCGCCGCGACGGTGGGCAGCCTGGTCGAGCGACTCGGCGTGGACGGAGAGCTCCTCGCCGTCGAGCGGGCTCACCTCGTCGAGGTGAGCGGCGAGATCGGTCGCCTCAATCGTCGCATGGCGACATTGGTACGGCTGCACCGACAGGTCACACGCGAGCTGATTCAGGTCGTCCTCGGTCCCGAGGACGGCGGAGACGTACACGCAGGCGGAAGCCTGATCGACGCAGAGGTCTGATTTGGGAGTGAGCACGAACATTGGGCTGCGGGCCCTGCTGACCTCACAGTCAGCCCTGGACACGATCGGGCACAACGTCGCCAACGCCACGACAGAGGGCTACAGCCGTCAGCGGGTGCTGACCTCCAGCGCGCGGCCGCTCAACCTGCGGGGTCTTCAGCTCGGGAACGGGGTCAACGCGAACGTGATCACGCGCTCCGTCGACGCGCTCCTGAACTCACGGATCGAGGGGCAGTCCTCGTCGGTCGCGAGGCTGGAGTCCCAGCTGACGGAGATGGGCAGCGTCGAGGCGCTCCTCAACGAGCCCGGCGAAGGGGGCTTTGGGGCGCTGATGGACAGCCTGTTCAACAGCCTATCCCTGCTCTCGGCGAGCCCCGAAGACGTGGTCGCCCGTAACGGCGCGCTCCAGTCTTCGGAGAACATGACCCGCCGCTTCCACCAGGTCTCCGACGAGATCCAGCAGCTTCAGGGGGACGCGCAGGTCAAGGCGGGCACCCTCGTGGCAGACGTGAACCTCCTGGCCGAGCGGGTCGTCGACCTCAACCAGCAGATCTCCCAGGTGGAGTCCGTCCAAGGGACGGTGGCCAATGACTTGAGGGACCAGCGCGGCGTCGCGCTCCGCGCCCTCTCCGAGCGCGTCGAGATCACTGCCAGGGAGAACGCGCAGGGAGCGGTTCTGGTCCAGGTGGATGGGCAGCTGCTGGTCGGCTCCCGCTCGACGAACCGAATGAGGGCCGACGCTGGTCCGAACGGCGCGATCACCCTCCAGCTCGAGGGCGGCGTTCAGCCTGTGCAACCACGAGCCGGTCAGCTGGCCGGCGTGGTGGCCTTCTCGGAGACGTTCGCCACCGAGGTGCTCGATGGCTTCGACCGCTACGCCAAGGGCATCGTGCTGGAGATGAACCGCGCCCACTCCACCGGGGTCCCCCTCGGCGGCGGCTTCAACCAGCTGCGGGGCGCCACACCGGTCGCCGACCTCGACGGCGACGGCGCCTTCGGTGACGTGCTCCTGCGGGATGCGCAGCTCCCCTTCGACGTCAAGTCGGGGGAGCTCTTCGTGCATGTCGCGGTGGACGGCGATGAGAGCTTCAAGACCACGCGCCTCGAGATCGACCCGAGCCGGATGACGGTGCAGGGCTTCGCGGACGCCCTCTCAGGTATTCCTGGGCTCTCGGCGCGGATCGATACCTCTGGCCGCCTCGCCGTGGATTCGCTGTCGCAGACCAAGTTCCACTTCGGCGCTCGCCTGGAGGGTTCCCCCGACGATGTGGGGAGCTTCGGCGGAGACCGCGCGTCCCACGTGAGCAGCTTCGGCGGCCCCTTCGCCATCGGCACGACCTCCACGCTGGAGCTCGTCGGCGCCGCGGGGCCTCTCACGCTCTCGATTGATCCCGCGAGCTTCGCGTCGGTGGGCTCTCCCACAGCGCAGGAACTCGCGGAGAGCTTCAACCTCTCGCCAAGCATGGCCGCGGCGGACCTCAGGGCGGTCGCCGTGGGGGATCGACTTGGCTTCCAGACGCTGAGCACCGGCGCCGCCGCCTCCTTCCAGGTCGCGGGCGGTACCGCTGCGGCGGCGTTGGGACTCTCGGTCGGCACCTACAGCGGTCAGGATCTTGAGGTCGAGGTGGCTGTGACTGGGGACTACCAGGGCAGCAGCAACGACCAGTGGACCTTCACGCCGGTCGGCACGGGCACGATCGGGACGACGCCGCGGCTCGAGGTTGAGGTTCGGGACAAGATGGGGGCGCTGGTCACCACCCTCGACGTGGGCGAGGGCTACTCGCCGGGCACGCCGATCTCGGTGGCCGAGGGCATCGATGTGTCCTTCTCGGTGGGGGAGATCAACGGGGCAGCGGGCGACGCTTTTGTCCTGGACACGATCGCCGACTCAGACACGAGCGACGTCCTTGTGGCGCTCGGACTGAACAGCCTCTTCACCGGTGTTGATGCCGAGACCATCAACCTGAACGCTGACATCGTTGAGGATCCGCGCCTGTTCGCTGGATCGTCGACGGGTGATGACGGCGACAACGGCGCGATTCTCGCCATGCTCGACGTGCAGAGCGCGGATGTCGAGGGCCTCAACGGGACGCTGTCGACCTACTACGGCTCGCTGGTCGGCGGCGTCGGTTTTGAGGTCGCTTCGACCTCAAGCGCGCTCGAGGTCGAGAGCTTCATGCTCGCCAGCCTTGAGGAGCAGCGCGAGCAGGTGTCGGGCGTCAACGTCGACGAGGAGCTCGTGAAGATGATCGAGTACGAACAGACCTACCAGGCGGCGGCCCGCTTCCTTCAAGTCGTTGGGCAGCTGAACGACACCGTCCTGGCGCTCGTCTGAGCAAGGAGAACACATGAGCATTCGACCGACACAAGGGCGCATCTTCGACCTCGTACAGCGTGGTATCGAGCGCAACACGTCGCGGCTGATCCGCGCGCAGGAGCAGGCTGCCAGCGGCCGGCGGATCGTGCGCGCCTCCGACGACCCGGTGGGGTCGTCCGTCTCGCTCTCGCTCCGGCGCCAGCGCGGGGCGATCGAGGCCTACTCGACCTCGACGGCGTCTGCGAAGCCGATCGTCGAGCAGGCGGCGTCGCGACTCCAGGACGGGGTCAACCTGGTCGGGGACATCCGGGCGTTGATGATCCAGGGGATGAACGGCGCGTTGAGCGCCGACGACCGGGGCTCGGTGGCCAACCAGCTCGAGCTCCTGGAGGCGCAGCTGCTCGACATCGCCAACACCCGAAGCGGCGACCGCTTCCTCTTCAGCGGCACGGCGACCGATGAGCGGCCGTTCGTGGAGGAGACCGTCGACGGCGAGGGGGCGATCGTCTTTCGTGGGAACGCTCGGCGGCAGAGCATCCAGACGGGACGCGACGCGGAGGTCGCGATCAACGTCTCAGGACAGGAGGTGTTCTCCAAGTTCGCGTACACCGATACCGACCTCACCTCCACCACGGGTATCAAGAGCGGATCGACGGCTGACTCCGGTTCGGGCTACGCCGAGCTGATCGTCCAGCAGAACGGGACCACCGGTGCCATGGGCGCGGGCATCACGCTCGTGGACACCTCCGACACGCTGGTGGGGACCCAGGCGCTGAGCGTGGACGGGGCCGCCAGGACGGTGCAGCTGGGGACGGGGCAGGTCCTGGATATCCCGACGCCGGCGCCCTCCACGATGACCGTGCAGGATGAGAACGGGGCGACCGTGGAGCTCGACCTCAGCGCCTGGGGGGGCGGAGCGCTCAACACCAACCTCACGGGTGCGGCGTCCGTGTCCCTCGATGGCGTCAGCTTTACCCCGGTCAACCTCACCGAGACGGACCTGCTGCTTCGGAGTCAGAGCACTGGTGCTCGGATGCACGTGGACACCACGGGGTTGAAGGTCGCCGGGAGCGATCTGGCCACCTTCTCAGGGACCCCGAGCGTGTTCGACACGATCCGCGGTGTGGTGGCTGACCTTCGAATGCCTGAGGGCACGGACCGGCTCATGCTCTCCGAGCGGCTCCAGACCCGGCTCGGCGAGCTCGACCGCAGTGAGGGCGACATGATCACGGCGCTCGGCCGGCTGGGCACCGCCGCGCAGCAGATCGACATCGCCTCCTCCCGCCTCGAAGACCTGGACGTCTCGGTGAGGAGCCTCATCTCGAACGTTGAGGACGCGGACTTCACGGAGGTCGCCCTCGACCTTCAGCGCTCGGAGCAGACGCTCCAGCTCGCCCAGGCCACCGGCTCGCGCCTCTTGCAGCAGAGCCTGCTGCGCTACCTCTGATTCGTCCCCGAATCCCCTCAAGGAAAATTCAATGTCGATCGATCCCAGGATCCAGAGCAGCGCGGAAGCCACCGTTGAGGGTGCGGCGCGAGCTCAACAATCAGACGCAAAGGCCGGCGCGGCCTTCAGGGCCGTCCTCGAACGGCTGGAGGAGAAGACTCGAGCTCTTGGAGAAGCCTCCGAGAACCTCGACGACCCCAGCCGGCTCGGAGACGCCGTCCTGAGCGCGCGGGCCTCCGTGGAGGAAGCTGTCTCGCTCGGGACGGACCTGATCGAGGCCTATCGGGCCTCCACGCAGCGAAGCAATCACAAGGCGCAGGGCGCCGCCCTCGACTCTCTCAAAGACGCAGAACAATGATGACCACGCCGATGACCAGCCAGCCTGAGGCTGCGCTTCAACTCATGGAAGCCGTCCTGCGGGACGGTCGCCCGATGGCCGCCGAGTACGCTCAGATCTTCGGTCCGGGGGCCACCGGGCACGTCGAGACCATCGAAGAAGATGGTGAGCTTGTCTCCACATGCGCGTGGATACGGCGCGATCTCCTGGTCGGGGGCCTCCAGCTGCCTGTGGCCTTCGTCGGGTCCGTGGCGACCCAGGTCAGCCACCGTGGCAGGGGCCACGGGACCGCGGTCGTGGAGCGGGCGATCGCCCGCGCGGCCGAGGACGGGGCGGCGCTCGCCCTGCTCTGGGCCGATGAGTCGGAGTGGTATCAGTCCCGCGGCTGGGTGCCCATGGGGACCGAGAACGTCTTCGTGATCAACAGCAACAACGCCTTCCTGCTGCCCGACGCCGTGGGGGTGCGCCCCATGGAGGCGCGGGACGTCCCCGCGGTCCACGGGCTCTACTGCACCCATGAGTCGCGAGTCGACCGCTCCGAGGCCGAGACGGGCGCGCTCTTGACCACCCCGGGCCTTCGGGCGCTCGTCCGTGAGGTCGAGGGTGAGGTCACCGGGTACGCCTGCGTCGGCAGGGGCGAGGACCTCGCTCACTGCGTGCATGAGTGGGGAGGAACGGCCGATGACGTCCTGCCCGTCATCACCAGCCACTGGACCGCGACGAGCGAGGAAACGGACCGGCTCTTCGTGATGGTCCCCGAGTCCGAGGCGAACTTCACCGCCTACTTCACCTTCATCCGCTCACTCGGCGCCAAGGGCATTCTCTCCATGGCTCGGATCGGTGACCTCGGCGCCTTGGCGCGAGTCTTCGATCAGCTGACTCCTGAGGGAGTCACCGTCGAGATCGTGGGCGATCGATCGCTCTCGCTGGACGGTCCCTCGGGCCAGATCACGCTGACCGATCACGAGATCCTGCTCGCCCTCTGCCCGCCCCGTGGTGACAAGCGCGTCACCGAGGTGGCCGAGTCGGAGATCGGCGTCGATCTTCCCTTGCTCCCGATCGAGCCTTACGCCTGGGGCCTCGACTCCATCTGAGGCCTTCAGCAAGCCGTGTACGCGGCCAACGCCGAGCGCCCCGCTGCGCCGCGACCTTCGGGTCTCGGTCCTGCGGGGCGCTCGGCGTTAGGCGCTCAGCGCACCCTTGGGCGCTCGTCCTCGAGCGGCCCCTCCCGGATCACCGCCCTGAGACCCAGCACCAAGGCGGGCCCGGTCTCCTCCTCCGGTGCGCCGCGGCGGAACTCGATGGTCAGGATCGGTCGCCCTCGATCGCGGCCCATCCAGGACCCCAGGGAGCCGGGCGTCGGGTAGCCCATGGAGGGCTTGACGAACCAGGGAGCGCCGGCCGCCGCGGCGAAGCGCCGGGCGAGCCCCTCGGCGGGTCCGTCGAAGTTAACGAAGGGGCCCGACGCGGTGGAGTGCAGCACGATCACGAGGTCTGGGTCGAACCGGACCAGGTCCCGATAGACGTGTCCGACGCCCGGCTCGCTCAGCGGCCGAGGACCTCGGGAAGGGGCGGCCGTGAAGCTGGCGGCGGGCCAGTTGCGATTGGGGTCCACGCCAGCGGAGGTCCGCCGACGATTGGCGGCGGAGCCGTCCGGGTTGACGTCCTCGTAGAGTCGGATCGTCGCGGGTAGCGGCGCGAGCGCAGAGATCAGCTCTGGGACGTGCCTCTGGCCCTCCTGCTCGGTGCCATGGATCCCCGCGATGACGGCCACGCGCTGCCCGCCGGAGCCGAGGTCCAGCGCCCTCAGCGGGCGCCCCTCCCGGCTGGTGCCGAGCTGGCTCCAGGGCGGACTCTGGGAAGCTGAGACGCTGGAGTTCGTGGTGGCGGGGGTGAGGGCGCACCCCGCGACCGCGAGCAACGCGGCCGCGACCGCTGCTCGCCGGCCCCAGCTCATCACTCGTAGTTCCCGGGGAACATCATCCGCTCCACGATCTCGATCGCGGTGTGGATGATCTTGATGTGCAGCTCCTGGATACGGTCCGAGGTCTGCGCGACCGGCACGACGATCGAGAGATCGGCGAGGTCCTTCATTCTTCCGCCGCCATGGCCGAGGAGCGCGACGGATTGAATCCCCAGGCGGCGCGCCTCTTCCAATGCCCGGACGGTGTTGGGCGAGTCGCCGCTGGTGGAGAGACAGACGAGCAGGTCTCCCGTCCGACCGTGGGCCTCCACGGACCGGGCGAAGACCTCGTCGTAGCCGAAGTCGTTGGCGATGCACGAGAGCTGGCTCGGGTCAGAGAAGGCCATGGCGGGGAGCGCGCTCCTGTCGCCGCGGAAGCGGCCCGTCCACTCCTCGGCGAAGTGCATGGCGTCGCACATGGAGCCGCCGTTGCCGCAGGCCAGCAGCCTGCCGCCCCCCTTCAACGTCGCCTCGCAGCGCTGGGCGAACTGTCCGACGGCCTGGATCAGGTCGGTGTCGGAGAGGAACGCGTCGAGGGTGGCCCGGGCCTCTTCAAGGGAGGCCCGGACAGCTTGGTCTTGGGGAGACGTCATGGACCGATCCTACCCTCCCGGAGCGAGATCGCCTCGCCCCGGTCGCGCTCAGGCGATCGCAGCGAAGCTGGCCTCTGCCGCGTCGAGGACCCGGTCGAGGACGCCGCTGTCGTGCTCCACGGACAGGAAGAAGGCCTCGTAGGGAGAGGGGGGCATCAGGACGCCACGGGAGAGCATCTCGTTGAAGAAGCGGACCCATGCCTCCCGGTCGGTGGCCGTGACATCCGTGAGGTTGCGGGGCATCACGGGGGAGAAGTAGGGGCACATCATCGAGCCGATGCGGCCGACGGCGAGCACGCGACCGTGTCGCGCCGCGATCTCCATGAGCCCGGTCGAGAGCTGGGAGCCGGCCGCCTCGAGGGCCTCGTAGATCCCGTCGCGGCCGAGGATCTCCAGGGTCTTGCGCCCGGCGGCCACCGCGAGTGGGTTACCGCTCAAGGTGCCCGCCTGATACATGGGTCCCGCGGGCGCGACCTGCTGCATGAGGTCTCGACGGCCGCCGTAGGCGCCGACGGGTAGGCCGCCCCCGATGATCTTGCCGAGGGTGATCAGGTCGCAGCGGACCTCGGTGAAGTCCTGGAAGCCGCCGCGCGCCACGCGGAAGCCCGTCATCACCTCGTCGAACACGAGCAGCGCTCCGGACACGTCGCAGTGCGCGCGGAGCCCCTCAAGAAAGCCCGCGTCGGGGGGGATGGTCCCCATGTTCCCGGCCACCGGCTCCACGAAGACCGCGGCGAGCTCGGGGCCGTGCTCGTCGAACACTGCCTTGACCGAATCGAGGTCGTTGTAGACGGCGACCAGGCTGTTCTCTGCTGTGGCGCGCGTGACGCCGGGGGAGTCCGGCGCGCCGAGGGTGAGGGCGCCGCTGCCTGCGGCCACGAGGAAGGAGTCGCCGTGACCGTGGTAGCAGCCCTCGAACTTCAGGATCTTCTCGCGGCCCGTCGCGGCGCGCGCGAGGCGGGCTGCGGACATGGTCGCCTCCGTTCCTGAGTTGACCAGCCGGACCATCTCCACCGAGTGGACGCGCGCGCAGATGTCGCGGGCCATGTCCAGCTCGCCCCGGGTGGGGGCGCCGAAGGTGGTGCCCCCGTCGACGGCCTCGTGGAGCGCCGCGCGCACCTCGGCGTTGCCGTGCCCGAGGATGAGGGGGCCGTACGAGCCGACGAGGTCGACGTACTCGTTGCCATCCTCGTCCCAGACGAGGGGCCCCTTCCCGCGAACGAGGTGGGGTGGGACGCCACCGACGCTCCCGTACGCCCGTACGGGGCTGTTCACGCCCCCCGGGATGAGCTCCTTGGCGGCCGCGAAGATCTCCTCGCTACGGGTTCTGACGAAGTGTTGCTGGTTCACCCGCGGAGTGTAGCGAGCGCCTCGACGAGCGCGTCTGGTGTCGGCCGATGGAGCCGCAAGAGCTTCTGGAATCTCGAGTACGAGACCGCCAGTTCAGACTGGGTCGTGGCGCCAATGGCGATGGCGGTGACGCGGGGTGCGTCAGCGATCCGCAGCCAGGCGCGCACGGCCGAGGGGCTGGCGAAGAAGGCAGCGTCGAGGGGCGATGGGAGTTCGGCGCCGGCCACTTCTTCCGAGCGATAGGCCACGGGGTCCTCCACGATCCGCCCGGCGACGACGAGGTGCTCTCTAAGGTCTGACGCCAGGTCGCCTCGCGGCCAGAGTATCCGCTCTCCGGGCTGCGTCGCCTTGGCGATGGCGTCGGCCAGGGGGGCCGCGCCGCTCTCCTCGGCCCGGCCCACCAGGACCGGGTCGACGCCCGCCTGTCGCAGGGAGCGCGCGGTCGCGAGACCGATCGCGGCGTGGGGGGCCTCGCGCACGTCGACCCGCTCGGCCCAGAGCCGTCGCAGGGCCGGGATGGCGTTCTGGCTGGTCACCGCGACCATGGCCGGAAGCAGGGTCACCCCGGCGGGCTCGATGGGTCGCCCCACCACCCGAACCAGCGGGCAGTGCACGGGCTCCCAGGCCCCCGTCGCCCCCACGGCGTCGATCCATCTCGCCGCGGCCCGCGGCGTGGCGGGTCCCGTCAGGCACACCCTCGGCAAGCCGCCGACGCTCATGAGGTCAGCCGGCGGGCCTCTTCGACCAGCGCCCCGGCGCCCTTGGACAGCAGCTCCTCGGCGAGCGTGGCGCCGAGCTCCTCGGCGCGGTCCATTGGCCCGCGAACCTCGCCCTCGAGGCGCCTGGCACCGTCGACGGAGAGCACTCTCCCGCGCAGGTGGAGCTCCCCCGCATCGATGGTGGCGTGGCCGGCGATGGGGGCGTTGCAGCCGCCGTTCGTGCCGCGGAGGAAGGCGCGTTCCGCGAGCGCGGCCGCCCAGGCGTCGGGGTCCCGGAGCTTCTCCTCCAGGACCGCGCGAGCCTCGCTGTCCTCTTCACGGCACGTGATCCCGACGATCCCCTGACCAACGGCCGGGAGGAAGCGCTCGACGCTGAGCACCTCGCTGATGTGACTCGCGAGGCCGAGGCGATCCAGGCCGGCCCGCGCGAGCAGGCAGGCGTCGAGGTCCCCATCGAGGACCTGGTTCAGGCGCGTATTCACGTTCCCGCGCTGGGGGACGACCTCGAGGTCGCCTCGCGCGGCGCGCAGCATCGAGCCCCGGCGTAGCGAGCCCGTTCCCACGCGGCTCCCCTCAGCGAGGTCGCCGAGGAGCGCGCCGTCCCTGGAGATCAACGCGTCTTCCACGAGGCCTCGAGGTAGGCAGCCCGCGAGCACGACGCCGTCCTGAAGGGTCGTGGTCATGTCCTTCATGCTGTGGACGCCGATGGAGGCGCGGCCGTCGAGGACGGCCCGGTCCACCTCGGCCGTGAAGATGCCGATGCTCCCAAACCGCGCGAGCTCGGTCTCCCGGTCAAGGTCTCCGGAGGACTTCACGATCAGGAGCTCGTGCTCTTCGCCGAGGATCGCCTGGGTGGTATGGGCTTGCCAGAGCGCGAGCTGGCTGCCTCGGGTGGCAAGGTGCATGGAGAGCTTTGGCCGGAGCCGGTGGCCGGGGATCTTGGCCGAGGGTTGTGGGCGGCGGCCTGGGAGTTGAGGCCGGACGGCGGGATCTTGAGATCGGACAGCGGGGTCCTGAGGTCGGACGCGAAGCCCTGCTACTCGCCGCCGAAGTCCCGGTCGACGTCGCGGAGGACCGCGTGGACGTGGTTGGGCCCATCGGTCGTGAAGAGCTCGAGCGCGAACCTCGGGGTGAGCAGGGTCCATGCCCTGGGCCCATCGAGGTCGCTCCCCCCCCAGCGCATGAAGCGCACGGCGCCGGCTCGCTGGGGGTCGAAGCTGTAGGGGACGCGCAGCGGCTCGTCGAGCAGCTCAAGGTAGGTGCTCATGAGGGCCGCGATGCCCTCGCGCACCTCTGGCTTGAGGTCGGCGAACCGCACGCCGTCCTCCCCAGGCAACGAGTCGCTGCCAGGCCCCATCCGGATGTCCCTGGGACGGGGCTGCTCGGACTCGGGGAGCGCGTCGCCTCCGCCCTCAAGGGCAGAGCGATAGTCCTCATTGAGGGCCCCGAAGACGTCGACCGTCGACCTCGGGGCGCTGGCCTCGGGGTCTGCTGAGTTGGGGACCGCGAGCACGGGACGTGCCCCTACGAAGAAGGGGGTGACGCTCGGCGTGCGCCCGGCGCGGCAGTCCACATGGAGCGCGAGGTGGTGGCCCTCGAAGCGCCAGGACCACCGCTGCTCGGGGCCAGGCTCACCGTACACCCGGAGCCAGTAGAGGTCCGGGTCGCGGTGGGTCGCGACCTTCTCCGGCGTGGACTCGAGTCGTCGGAGTTCCGTCTCCAGGCGCCTGACCTGCCGCCACATGGTCATGCCATCGGTGGAGAGGGCCGTGTCCAGGAGCTCCTCGAGCGCCGCGACCTGATCCTCGTCAAGCGCGCCGATGGCGAGCCCTTCGCGCTGGACGGGGCCGAAGGCCCACTGGGTCCGCTCCGGGTCCCCGTGGGCAGCTCTCGCGTTGCTGCTCAGCTTGTCCGGGAGCGCCGCGAGCATCGACTGGGCGGCTCGAGCCATACGCTCGGCGATGCCGTCACGGTCCTGGGGTTCGACCCGGGCCACGGCGGTGGACACGAGGGCGACGGCGAGGCACCCCGCCGCGGGCGCGAGTCTCTTGATCCAGGAGCTGCTGGGCATTCCCCGAAGATACGCGCACCGGACGAACCCTGCCCTTGAGAAGCCGCCGGCTCGGATCCGCCGAGCAGAGAACCAGGGGGGTCATGCCCAACGCGCCTGGATCTCCTCCGCGGGGTGGCCTGAACAGCGGCGCTGAACGGGCGCGCACGGGACCACCCGAGCGGAGCGTGGAAGCAGGGCTCGAAGAGGCCCCTTGCGATCGGCCTGGCGGGGGCCGCGGGCGCTCAGCTCACGTCGCCGGGGAGCCCGTCAACGAAGCGCAGGTAGGCGCGCTCGAGGGCAGCGGTGGACTGGGTCTGCCTGGCACTCTCCTTGAGTTGGGAGAGGGCGAGGTGCAGGAGCTGCCGCTCCATGGCGTGCGCCAGCTCCAGCTCGCGCGCGGTGGCCTGGCCCTTCGTGACGCGATCGAGGAGCAGCTCGCGTTCCTCGGCGAAGCCGCTCTTCAGCTCCTCGATGGCTGGCGTGAACGCCGCGAAGGTGCGCAGGCTGAGGAACTTGTGGACCTCGCCGATCAGGATGGGCGTGACCTCCTCGGCGGCGGCCTGGCGGCCCGCCCGGTGCTCCTCGATCACGGGCAGCAGCGCGTCAAGGTCGTAGACGATCACGCCGTCCAGGCCCGCCACATCCGGCGCGACCGAGCGGGGGACCGACAGGTCGAGGACGACCAGGGGCTGGTCTCGCTTCGCCAGGGCCTTCTGATTCAGGTCCGCTGCGCTCACCAGGGGCTCCGAACCGTCCACGCAGACGACCGCGAGGTCGGCGGCCTCGAACTCCTCGGGCAGGCGCTCCAGCCCGGCGGAATCCACCCTGTCACCGAGCTCCAGGGCGGCCTCCGCGGATCGCTCTGGGGTGCGGTTCATGAGGCGCAGGTGCCCGATGCCGGCGGCGGTCAGGTTGCGCGCCACGAGCAGGCCGGTCTCGCCTGCCCCGACGACCACCGCCCGCCGCTCCTCAAAGCGGCCCACGGCGCGTGAGGCCACCTCGAGCCCCACCCGCGCGACCGAGAGGCTCCCCTCACCGATCGACGTCTCGCGGCGGACGCGCTTGCCCACGGTGATGGCCTGCTCGTAGAGGGGCGTCAGCTTCTTACCGGTGAGCCCCGCCTCGAGGCTGCGCTTCAGCTGTCCGAGGATCTCAGTCTCTCCGAGCACCAGGCTGTCGAGCCCCGAGGCGACGCGAAAGAGGTGCATGATCGCCTCGACCCCGCGGAAGCCGTAGACGTGACGCTCCTCGGCGTTCCTGAACAGCGCCCCGCGGAGCGTCGCTGCCCCCTGGGTGCCGTCGGTGGTGGAGGCGAGGATCTCGGTGCGGTTGCAGGTGGACAGGACCACGCCCTCCTCCACGAGCCCGCCCTGGCTGAGCTGCTGGAGCAGCGCCCGTGCGTCCTCCTCGCTGACGGCGTACCGCTCCCGCACCGCCACCGGAGCGGTCCGCTGGGACATTCCCACCAGGACGAGGTCGTCGATCGAGTGCATGGCTCAGTCGAGGGAGTGGAACGACGCCTCGGGGATGAGCGCGGACGCGACCAGCGCACCGAGGAGGAGTATCAGCCCGCCTACGGCCGCCCAGCTCGCCCGATTCGCGGTGATCCCGGGGATGCGCTTGGAGAACGCGATGAGCCCAAAGTGGAGGCAGATCGCGAACATGCTCAACACGAACGAGTCGGTGTAGCCGAACCCCTCGATGCCCCGGCTGTGGGCCATGGCGATGCCGACGTTGACCCCGAGCAGGAGGCCCAGGAAGCCCGTCAGCGCGGAGAGGCGCGTCATGACCGCCAGCTGGCGGAGGTCGGGGAGCTGGCGGAAGAGCGCGCCGAAGGTCTGCCGCCGCATCTGGCGGAACAGCAGCAGGTAGAGGAAGCCGTACAGCCCCGAGAGCATCACCGCCGCGCTGGCGAGGACCACAGTGAGCACGTGCATGATCGTGCTGATCGTGGAGGGGCCGCGCTCGGTGAGCGCGCGCAGCGGGCCGAACATGCTCGCAGAGAGCTGGAGCAGGAAGGCGGCGATGAAGACGATCGCCGCGACGGTGGGCTGCTGATTCCGGAGGGTGACGAGGGAGAAGAGCGACACCATGCCGAGGCAGACGGCCGAGAACGAGAGCCACACATCGAGGCGCGGGAACCCGCCGGACGCATCGCCCAGCAGGGCGAAGAGGCCGGCGTGCAGCGCGATCGTCGACAGCATCAACGCCTTGCGGGCGCGGTGAATCGGCGGCTCTCGGTCTCCTGCGAAGGACATTCCGTAGAGGACGCCCAGGAAGAGATAGAGGCTCGGGAGGGCGACGCTGAGGGCCTGGATGAGCTCTTGATTCACGAGACCTCTCCCCGCGTCGGCGGCGCTGCGGCCGAGGCTGCCTCGCGTGGGCGCCCGGTCACGTGCGAGAGACGCGCCGCGGCGTCGTTGGCCACGTTGATCCCGACCCGGATTCGATCGTCGACCGACACGCCTCCGAGGTAGCTACCGGCGAGGTGCAGGCCGGGCAGGTGCCGCGCGCAGCCGGCGACGAGCTGCTCCATGCGGCGGTCGTGGCCGGGAGCGTAGCGCGGGATGACGTTGGTCCAGCGCTGGACCAGGGAGGCGACGACTCGAGGGGCCCCGGTCGGGGTGAGGTCGCCAGGGTGCGTCCTGCGGTAGCCGGCGAGGGCACGCTCCAGCTCGACGAGGGTTCGGTCCACGAGCTCATCTCCGACCAGATCCGCGACGTCGCCGCCGCGGAACATGGACGTGATCGAGGAGGTCCCGGAGGGGGCGCGCCCGTCGAAGATCCGTGAGGTGAACAGCGTCCCGAGGACCCCCGGGGTGCGCGGGTCGCGGCGCGCCTGCTCATCGGGCGGCACGAGGAAGCCGAAGCCCGGCGGTAGCTCCACGTTCTCGAGGCCGAGGTGCACGGCGGTGACCGCCGCGTGCTGGAGGTTCAGGAGGGCGTCGAGGTCGAGGCGCTCCGGTGCGCAGAGCGCGATCAGCGGGTACGCCGCCGGCGCAGGCGTGGCGAGCACGAGGTCGCGGCAGGCCAGGGACTCGCCGCTCTCCAGAATCGCCCGCCAGCCACCGGGGCCGCGGTCGATTTCCACCACGGGAGTGGTCAGGGAGAGGGAGCCCTCGAGGGCGCGACGATATCCGTCGATGAGCGTCCCGAAGCCACCCTGGAATGAGATCAGGTCCGTGGACGAGGTGCGCGGTCCGGGGGGGGGAGCGTCCCCTCGCCGCCGGGCTCGGCGAGCCTCGCGACGCCTGCGGAGGAGGCCCCGGATCAGCCCGCCGCTCTCGCTGCACATGGCGTGCATGCGAGGGAACGCGCTGCGCGCGCCGAGCTCTTCAATCTCGGCGGCATACACGCCCCGGACGAAGGCCCCCGCGAGGGTGCGTGTGGCCTCCCGGCCGATGCGCTCGGTGAGGAACGCCTCGAAGGTCGGTTCGGGCGCCTGGGGCTCGGGTCGGAAGCGGCGCAGCGGCTCGGAGAGGACCTTGAGCTTGGCGCGCGCGGAGAGGAGCGGGGTGCGGAGCAGGGCGGAGGGTGAGCCCGGGAGCGCGTGCAGCCCTCCGTCCTTGAAGAGGTAGCGCCGCTTGGCCGCCGCGTTGGAGGTGATCAGCTTGTCACCAAGGCCGAGCTTGCCGGCGGCCTCTCGTACATGGCGGGCGCCCGCGGGGACCGTGTTGGGCCCGCTCTCGAAGAGGAACCCGTTCCGCTCACCGGTGCCGACGACGCCGCCGGCGCGGCGTGTGGCCTCAAGGACGAGGACCCGGAGGCCCCGGGAGCGGAGCTCGTGCGCGCAGGCGAGCCCGGTCAGGCCGGCGCCCACGACGATGACGTCGTTCATGGACCCGCTGTCGATGACGTTCGCGTCCGCCATGGCCTCAGAGCGTCTTGGAAAACGTGGACTGACCGCTCTCGCCGCTGGCCTTGCGCTGGCGGAGGTAGCGGTCGAAGGGGACAGCGACGTTGCGCATCAGGACCTGACCCACGGGGGTCAGCTTGATCTCGTCGGCGCTGAGCTCCACGAGCCCGTCCTCGGCGGGGATCTGTAGCTCGCCCAGCTCGAGCGCGAAGGTGGCGTCGAAGTCGATGCCGTGCTCGGTCTCGATACGACGCTTGTCCACGCGCCCGTTGCACATGAGCTCAAGGATGATGTCCCGGCGCAGGCGGTCCTCGGGGGTCATGGCGTGGCCCCGGTAGGTGGCGAACCCGCGCTCGGCGACGTCCCGGACGTACTCCGGCTCGTTGGCGATGTTCTGGACGTAGCAGCCGTCCACCTCGCCGATGGAGGAGACGCCGAGGGAGACCATCTCCCTGCCCCGCTGGGTGGTATAGCCCATGAAGTTGCGGTGCAGGGTGCCGTCCGCGGCCGCGACGCTGAGCTCGTCCTCGGGGAGGGCGAAGTGGTCCAGGCCCAGGTAGACATAGCCCGCCGCGTCGAAGGCCTCGATCGAGTCGGCGAAGAGGTCCAGCTTCTGCTCCGCGGAGGGCATGGCGTCCGTATCCATGGCCGCCTGGTGCTTCTTCATCCAGGGGACGTGGGCGTAATGGAACAGCGCCACGCGCTCCGGAGCGATGTCCAGGGTGGTCTCCACGGTCCGCTTGAAGCCGTCCCGGGTCTGATGGGGGAGGCCGTAGATGAGGTCGATGTTGACCGACTCCATCCCTGACTCCCTGGCGCTCTGGATGACGTTGCGCGTCATCTCTTCGGACTGGACTCGCTTGATCGCGCTCTGGACGTCGGGCTCGAAGTCCTGGACCCCCATGGAGATCCGGTTGAAGCCGAGCGCCGCGAGGCGCTCGATCTGCTCGGTCGTCGTGACCCGCGGGTCGACCTCGATGGAGACCTCCGCCCCCTCCGCCATGCGGAAGCGCCCCATGATCGACTCGAACAGGCGCGCCAGCTGGTCGGGATCAAGGCTCGTGGGGGTGCCGCCGCCCCAGTGGAACTGCTTGACCTCGCGCCGCTGGATCCCGGTCTGCTCGATGAACCGAAGCTCGTGCTCGACCGCCTCCAGGTAGCGCTCGCGGCGCTCCGCGGACCGCGAGATCTGGACGTTACAGCCGCAGAACAGGCACAGTTCGGCGCAGTAGGGGATGTGGGTATAGAGCGAGATGGCCTCGTCCGGCCGCGCCGCCGCGGCGGCCTCCAGGCGCTCGCCGTAGGTCGTCGGGTCGAACGCCCGCTCGGGGTCCTTCTCCCAGTCCACCGCGGTGGGATAGGACGTGTAGCGCGGCGCCGAGGTCGCGTACCGAGCGAGGAGCTCCTTGGGGACCTCGAGCCGTTCCCTCACGCTCCCAGGCCTCCGTCGAGGACGGTGTCCCAGAGGGCCTGGACGCTCTCCAGGGGGGTCTTGGGGAGGATCCCGCTGCCGAGATTGAAGATGTAGCCGCGCTGGCCTTTGAATCCCTCGAGGACGCGTCGCGCCTCGGCCCGCACCACGTCGGGCGGCGCGAACAACGTGCAGGGGTCGAGGTTGCCCTGCAGGGCCACCCGATCGCCCACGCGCTCGATGGCCTCGCGCGGGCTGATGCGCCAGTCGATGCCGAGCACCTCAGCGCCGCTGTCCGCCATCACCTCCAGCAGGTGGTGACAGCCGTTCACGTAGAGGATCACAGGGACACCGAAGCCGCGGGCTTCGGAGACCAGGCGCTCCACATGGGGGAGGATGCGCTCCCGATACACCTCGGCGGACAGGGTCCCGCCCCAGGAGTCAAAGACCTGGAGGACGTCGGCTCCCGCCTCCACCTGCATGCCCAGGTAGCCGATGGAGTTATCGACGACGCGGGTGAGGAGCCGGTCGAACGTCTCGGGCTCGCCGAGCATCATCTGCTTGGTGTTCTCGAAGTTGCGGGAGGAGCGGCCCTCGACCATGTAGCTCGCCACGGTGAACGGGGCGCCGCAGAAGCCGATGATGGCGCGCTCGTCTCCGAGGCCCTCGCGGACGGCGCGGATGGAGTCGCCAAGGAAGCCCGTGGCGTCGGTGGCCGTGAAGTCCACGAGGCCCTCGACGTCCTCAGCGCTGCGGACCGCCGGCTCGAGCACCGGCCCCTGGCCCTCCAGGAAGTCCACGCCCTGGCCCATGGCGGCCGGCGGGACGAGGATGTCGCAGAAGATCACCGCGGCGTCCATGCCGTACCGGCGGATGGGCTGGAGCGTGACCTCGCTGGCTCGGGCGGGGTCGTGGACCATGCCCAGGAAGCTGGATGTGCTCCGGACATCCCGGTACTCGGGCAGGTAGCGGCCCGCCTGGCGCATCATCCACGCGGGGGGGCGATCGGTCTCCTCGCGGCGGCACGCGGCGAGGAATCGGGATCTGGAGTTCATGGGCGAGCTTTCTGCGCTGGTCCTCGGGCGGGAAGGAGCACGAGGGGCGCGCACCTGCTCAGGAGTATAGGCCGCGCCGGACGCGCCTTGGGGGAGTCGTCGCGGTCTGCGAAGCAGCCGTCAGGACCCGGCCTGCGGGCCGTCGGATGCGGTCGGTCGGGCCCCCTCGAGGTCCCCTTCCATGGGGCCCCAGTCCTGCTCCGAGAGGAACGGCAGCGCGACCTCCACCGTGCAGCCTGCTCGACCGCCACCCTCGCCGGACGGGCGGTTGAGGGCCTGGATCGAGCCCTTGTGAAGGGTCGCCACGCGGTGAGCGATCGCGAGGCCCAGGCCGGTGCCCCGCCCGGTCCCCTCCTCGGAGTCCGCCTGCTTGAAGGGTTCGAAGACGGTGGCGAGCAGGGCCTCGGGCATCCCCGGGCCGTCATCGGAGACACAGACTCGCGCACCTGAGCGGGCGGGTTCAGCGGGCTCACCCTCTGCGACCGTGGCGATCACCGCGGGGTCGGACTCGAGGGAGACCCGCACGCTGGAGCCTGCCGGGGCGAACCGGATGGCGTTACGGATCAGGTTCTCCACGGCGGACGATATGAGCTCGGGGTCGCCCCAGCTGGGGCGGTCGAAGTAGTCGGTGCCCTCGGGGAGCTCGAGGTCGACGTGGACCTCGTGGGTCTGGGCCTGGGCGCGGGTCCTCCGCACGGCCTCCAGCAGGAGGTCGTGGAACCAGAAGTCCTCGAACTTGCGCAGCCGCTCCTCGTAGTCAATGCGCGCGAGGGTCAGGAAGCTCTCGACGATCTTCCCGAGCCGCGCCATCTGCTCTGCGACGTCGCCCACGAACGCTGACAGCTCCTCGGCGCCGCGCTCCTGGAGCTGGAGGCGCCTCGCCTCGGTCAGGAGCACCGCGATCGGCGTCTTGAGCTCGTGGCTCACGTTGGAGATGAAGCGCTCCTGGGACTGATACCCGGCCTCGATTCGATCCAGGGCGCGGTTGAGCTCGAGGCGCGCCTCGTTGACCTCCACGCCGACCTCGGGCATCTCCACCCGGGTCGCCTCGATGCGCTCGGGGCCCATGGCCCGCGCGGTCTCCGTGATCCGCCGCAGGGGCTCGAGGGCGACGCCGCCGATCACCCAGGCCGCCAGGATTCCGCCGATGAGCGCGGCGAAGGTGCCGATGCCCACCAGGCGGATCAGCCAGTCGTAGTCCGCTCGAGTGGGGTCGAAGAGGCGCCCCTGGTCGAGCATGACGATCCCGCCCACGATCGTGGCCAGGACGGCGCCGAAGCTGATCCCGAACCAGATGGTGAGCTGCGCCCGCAGCGAGAGTCGCACGGGCGCGGCGAGGGTGGGGGCCTCCTCATCGGCCATCTCAGTCGTCCGCGGCGCCAAACCTGTAGCCCGTCCCGACCACCGTGTGGATCAGCTTGGTCTCGAAGGGCTTGTCGAGCTTGCGTCGCAGGTTGGAGATGTAAACGTCCACCACGTTGCTCGACGGCTCGTAGCTCATGTCCCACACGCGCTCGGTGATCGTGCCGCGGGTGAAGGTCTCGCCTGAATTACGGACGAGGAATTCGAGGAGGGCGAACTCCTTGGTGGTCACAGCGACCTTGACCCCTGCCCGCTGGACGGTGCGCTTGGTCAGGTCCATCTCCACGTCGCCGTGTTTGAGCCGCGTGGAGTCCGCGCTGCCGCCCCGGCGCAGGAGGGCGCGGACGCGAGCCACGAGCTCGTCCACCTCGAAGGGCTTGGTCAGGTAGTCGTCGGCACCCGAGTCGAGGCCAGCGACCTTGCGCGACGTGCCCGAGAGCGCGGTCAGCATCATGATGGGCGAGGTGATGCCGCTTCCTCGCAGGCTCTGGCAGAGCTGGATCCCGTCGCCGTCGGGCAGCATCAGGTCCAGCAGAAAGAGGTCGTAGGCCTCCTGTCCCGCGCGGGCGAGGGCGTCGGCGACCAGGCCAACGGTCTCCACCTCGAACCCCGACTCGGTGAGCGTCATCTCGATGGAGCGGGCCATCTTCGGGTTGTCTTCGACGACGAGGATCTTCATGGGAGCGGAGGCGAGGTAGGGGCCCTCTCTACCTCGCCGAGGACCGGGCTGAACGCTTCGGGGAGGAGGATAAGACGGGTCCCTTCGGGAGCCGGGAGGGGCGGTGAAGGCGGCGGAGCTCGCGGGCCTCTCAGGCTCGTTCGGCGATGAGGCGGTCGAGCTCGATCCGCATCTGCCCGAGGATCTCGTCGTAGCCGAAGGCGCCGACCGTGGCCTCGCCCTTCTTCAGATTGACGGTCTTGGGCCCACACCAGAGGCCGAGGTCCGCGTCGTCCGTCTCGCCCGGCCCATTCACCCGGCAGCCCATCACGGCGATGGTGATGTCGTGCTCCTTGGCGTCCTCGGTCATGCGCTTCACGTCCTCGGCCAGGTCGATGAACTTCTCGTTCTCGACGCGGCTGCAGGAGGGGCAAGCGATGATGTTGAGGCCGTCGAAGAAGTTGGGTGGAACGGAGCGGAAGCGCCCGTTGGAGACGTCCTCGATGATCTGGCGCCCGACCTCGATCTCCTGGCCCTTGTCGTCGAAGGGGACGGTCAGGGACACGCGGAGGGTGTCGCCGATCCCGCGAGAGAGCAGCTGCTCGAAGGCGATGCGGGTCTTGATGATCCCCTCGGGCGGCATCCCGGCCTCGGTCACCCCCAGGTGAATGGGGACGTCGGGCCTGGCCTCGGCGAAGCGCGTGTTGGCGTCGATCACCAGCCGCGGGTCGGAGTCCTTGATGGACACCACGAAGTCCGGAAAGTCCATCCCGTCCAGCAGGGCGCAGTGCTCCACGGCGCAGGCGACGATGGCGCCCACGTTGTCGCCGGGGTAGCGCTCCTTGTACTCGGGGGCGATGGAGCCAGCGTTCACGCCGATCCGGATCGCGCAGTCGTGGCGGCGTGCCACGTCGACGATCCAGGCGACCTTCTCCTCGGTGGACTTGGTGCGCTCGTGGTGGTGGAGGTGGCCGGGGTTGTAGCGGAGCTTGGCCACGAAGGGCGCCACCGCCTCCGCCATGCGGTAGTTCTCCTGCAGGTCCACGGAGAGGGGGACGTGGATGCCCTCCGCGATCTCCTTGAGGGCCTCGGCGTCCTTGGGGGAGTCGATGGCGACCCGGACGAGGTCGGCCCCGGCGGCCTGAAGGCGCTCCACCTGGCCGCGAGTCGCGGCGATGTCTTGGGTTCGCGTGGCCGCCATGCTCTGGACGGCGATGGGGGCCTCACCGCCCACCCGGAGGGGGCCGATACGGATGGTGCGGGTCTTGCGCGCGGGGATCATGACGGCGCGATTCTAGGCGGGAAGAGGGCGTCGGCGGGGGCCCGGCGAGCGGGGTCTGAAGAAATGTTGGGAAACGTGCCCCGCTCCCCGGGGCCGGGGCGGACTCGTTGGTGTCTGGAACAAATAGCCCAGGCCCGGAGCCTCGTCTCCAGTGACGCGTGATCCCCCCTCAACACGCTCCTGGCGAACGCTCCGGTGCCTACCTAACGCGGACGGATCAACCCCCTCGACCCGTTCGCTACCAGCCCGGTCGGACCGCGCCCCGACCGGGCTGGGCCTTTATCGGTGCCCTCGGACGGCGACTCGTCGCCGTCCGCCGGCGCCCCACCCGAGGGGCAAATGGGCGGCCTCCGTTCCGACGCGGTTCCCCCTGTGCCCTATCGTAGGGCCATGAAGGTCCTCCCCGTCGCCCTTGGCGCCCTGGCGCTCGCCCTAGCCTCCATCGCCTCGGCCTCAGCGCCGGAGGGCCACCACGGCGAGAAGCCCGGGGGAGGCGGGGCCCGCCCGGCTGCGGTAGACGGACGGGAGGAGATCGCCCGTCTGGGGTGCGCGGCCTGCCACGATGACCTCCAGCCCGCGGGACAGCGCCTGGCGCCGGACCTCGGACTCGCCGCGGTGCGCCTCCGCCCGGACTTCCTCCTGCGCTATCTGGCGGACCCGGCAGAGGCCCAGCCGGGCACTCGGATGCCGGACCTGATGGCGGACCGCACCCCGGGGGAGCGAGCCGGGGTGGCCCGTGCCCTCGCCGCGTTCCTCGCCAGCGAGGCGCCGGCGACCGAAGGGGCCCCGGCCGGCGGCCCCGGCCAGGCTGCCAGGGAGAGCGACCCGAAGCGCGGGGATCGGATCTACCACGAGATCGGGTGCGTCATGTGCCACGGCGAGCGCCGCGGCGGCGCCCCGCTGCCCGAGGGCGGCCGCTCCCTGGATCACGTGGCCGGGAAGTACACCGCGGACGGGCTGACGGCCTTCCTTCACGAGCCCCTCGCCCACCGGCCCGGCGGGCTCATGCCCGACATGCACCTGGACCGTGGGGAGGCGGCGGACCTGGCGGCCTACCTGATCGCCGCGGAAGGCGCCGGGCCTGCTGGCGAGCCGCTGCCCGGGGAGGCCGCCCTCGTGGACGCGGGCCGGGAGCACTTCCGGACCCTGCGCTGCGCCGCCTGTCACGGGGACGTGGGCGGGGTCGAGGCCCCCCTGCCCTTCCCCGCGGGCCCGCTCGGGGCCGGGTGCGCGTCCAAGGCGCCGCCGGCGGGATTGCCGGTCTACGACCTGAGCGACGGGCAGCGCGTCGCCCTCATCGAGGCCGCGGGTCAGCTGGGTGAGCCCCGTGCGCCGGAGGTGGAGCTGGCCTCCACCATGGCGGCCCTGCGCTGCACGGCCTGTCACGAGCGTGACGGCGTCGGCGGAGTCCCCGCGGCCCTCGACGGATTCCTCACCACCGACGAGCCAGACCTGGGGGAGCCCGCCCGCAGGCCGCCGACGCTGAGCGGCGTGGGCGCCAAGCTCCGCCGGGAGTGGCTCGAGCGGGTCCTGCACGACGGCGCGTCGGTTCGGCCCTACATGCACACGCGCATGCCGGTGTTCGGCGACGCGAACGTGGCGGACCTCCCCGGTCACCTCGAGGCCCTCGACGCGGAGGAGCCGCTCGTCTTCCCGAGGCCCGAGGGTGAGGAGTGGAAGGAGGCGCGGGAGGCCGCGCGGACCATGCTGGGCACCACGGGGCTCGGGTGCGTGAGCTGCCACCAGTTCAACACCAAGGAGGCCCCCGGCTTCCAGGGCGTGGACCTGATCACGACGCCCGAGCGGCTGCGCGAGCGCTGGTTCCGGGACTTCATGGTGAAGCCCACGTCCAAGGTGGCGGACATCGTCATGCCGGAGTCCTGGCCGGGCGGGGAGCCGGTGTACGACACGCTCCTGGACGCGGACACGGACCGCCAGCTCGGCGCCATCTGGCACTACCTCGCCCTGGGCCGCTCCGCGCGGAACCCCAAGGGGATCGACCAGCCCCGCTGGGACGTCAACGTGGAGGGTCGCGCGCGCCTCTACCGCGGGCGGAGCCGGATCGCGGGCTTCCGCGGCGTGGCCGTTGGCTTCGAGGAGGGCCTGAACTACGCCTTCGACGCCAACAACGGGGCCCTCGCGGGGCTCTGGCGCGGCGACTTTGTCTCGGTCAACTGGAACGGCCAGGGGGCCGGCGACTTCAACCCGCGGGGTCGACCCGTGGAGCTCCCCAGGGACCTGGCCTTCGCGGCCGGTGAGGGCCCGCCGGACCCCTGGCCGGTCCGGCCGGTGATGACCGAGGAGAACCCGGTCAACCCCGACCCCACCTATCCGCGCCAGCACGGCTACCGCTTCCGGGGCTATCACCTGGATGGGGACGGCGTCCCCACGCTGCGCTACTCCATTGGCGCGGTGGGCGTGGAGGACCGGACGGTGCCCCTGAAGGAGGGCGAGCGCACGGTGCTCCGGCGCTCCATCACCTTTGACTCGCCGGAGGCCGGGCCCATGGTCTTCCGCGCCCTCGCGGGGGTCGTCGAGGTCCCCGACAGCGGCGGCTTCGTCTTCGGGAAGCTCCGGCTGACCGTGGCGCCGCTGACTCCCCTCAAGCCGAAGATGTTCGAGCTGCGCTCCGTGGAGAGCGGTAGCGAGCTCCTCCTTCACCTACCCCTCCCCGCCGGCCCCTCGACCCTGGAGCTCACCTATGACCTCGCCGATTGATCCCCGCGCGGCCGCGCTGCTCGCCCTCACCTCGCTCCCCGCCCTCGCGGCTCAGCCCGCCGAGGACCTCGGCTCCAAGTGGGGGACCGAGACCGAGGAGCGCAAGTACTACCGGGTGGTGAGCCTGCCGATCCCCGAGGCGCTGACCGTGGAGGCGGGCGCCTTCACCACGCTCCCCGACGGACGGATCGCCGTGGGGACGCGGCACGGGGACATCTACCTCGTGGACGGCGTGGACGACCCCAAGCCCGAGCCGACCTACACCCTGTTCGCGTCCGGCATGGACGAGATCTTCGGCCTCGAGGCCGTGGAGGGTGGGCTGCTGGTGACCCAGAGCTGCGAGCTGACCCGGGTCTCCGACTCGGACGGCGACGGGCGCGCGGACCGCTTCGACGTGGTCTCCGCCGGCTGGGGCTACGAGAACTACCACGAGTACGCCTTCGGCACGGGGCCGGACGCCGAGGGCAACGTGCACGTGGCCCTGGGGCTCTCGTACTCCTACCACTCGCGGGCGCTGTTCCGCGGCTGGGTGCTCAAGGTCACGCCCGAGGGCGAGACGATCCCCGTGGCCAGCGGCCTGCGCAGCCCCGGCGGCATCGGCCCCGACGAGAACGGGCAGATCTTCTACATCGAGAGCCAGGGCCCTTGGAACTCCTCGTGCAGCCTCAAGGCCGTGCAGGAGGGGAGCTTCCACGGCCACCCCGTGAGCTTCAACTGGTATCCCTATGCGCCGAACCTCGGCGACGCGCCCACGGTCCCGAACTCCGGGACGCGCATCCTCACCGAGCAGGAGCGGGTGCCGGAGCTGACGCCCTACGCCATCGTCTTCCCGTACATCCGCATGGGCCGCTCGATCATGGGCTTCACCGTGGACGACACCGGCGGGAGCTTCGGCCCCTTCGAGGATCAGATGTTCCTCGGGGACTTCAGCCTCTCGGTCATCCTGCGCGCGACGACGGAGCAGGTGAACGGCGTCTGGCAGGGGGCCTGCTACCCCTTCCGCGAGGGGCTCTCCACGGGGCTGCTCGACGTGCACTTCAGCCCCGCGGGCAAGCTCATCGCGGGCGGGACCAACCGCGGCTGGCCCGTGCGCGGGCTGGAGCCCTTCGCCCTCGAGCGGCTCGAGTGGACCGGGGTCACGCCCTTCGAGGTGGAGCGGATCACGATCCACCCGGAGGGATTCGATGTGCGCTTCACCCTCCCCGTGGACCCCGAATCGGCGGCGAAGACGGAGAACTGGGTCATGGGGACCTTCACCCACATCTACCACGGCGCCTACGGGGGACCCGAGGTGGACCGGACCGTGCCGGAGGTGCGCTCGGTCACCGTATCCGAGGACGGCCTGTCGGCGCGGGTCGTGCTGGACGCCCTCAAGAAGGGGCACGTCCACGAGTTTGACCTCGCCGCGCTGCGCTCGGCTGCCGGTGAGCCGCTGCTCCACCGGGACGCCTACTACACGGTCAACGAGATCCCCGCGCCGCGGACGCACCCGGTGCCCGAGGACCCGCGCTGGCTCACCTACCCCGCCAAGGGCGGCGGAGAGGACGCGCCCCACGTGGTGTTCGTGGTGGGCGACCAGGAGTACCGGAGCGAGGAGTGCACGCCGATGCTGGCGGAGCTGCTGGCCGAGCGGCATGGCATGCACACCACGGTCCTCTTCGCGCAGGACGAGCAGGGCCGCGTGGACCCGACCTCGAAGATCAAGTGGGAGGACAAGGAGATCGTCCACGACATCCCGGGCCTCGAGCACCTTGAGGGCGCGGACGCGGCCATCTTCTATACCCGCTTGCTCTCTCTTCCCCCCGAGCAGCTGGCGTCCATCTACGGCTACCTCGACTCAGGCAAGCCGATCCTCGCGATCCGCACGGCGAACCACGGCTTCATCGACTGGGACTACCGGGTAGACGGTAAGCGCGTGCCGTTCGGCGAGGGCGTGCTGGGGGGCTCCTTCCGCGGCCACCACGGCAACTGGAGCCGGGACTCCACGCGGGCGAGCGTCGTCGCCGAGCACGCGGGACACCCCGTGCTCATCGGGATCGACGACGTGTGGGGCACCACGGACGTCTACCGGACTTACCCGGAGGGCGGCGCGCTGCCCGCCCGGTGCGTGCCCCTGCTCATGGGGCAGCCCCTCATCGGCCGGACCCCCGACGGGCCGCCGAATGAGAACAAGATCGCGCTGCCGGTGGCGTGGACCCGGACCTTCACCGGGGCCGGGGGCAAGGAGAGCCGGGTCTTCCACACGACCATGGGCAGCGCCCGTGACTTCGAGTGCGAGGACATGCGCCGGCTGCTCCTGAACGCGACCCTCTGGGGTCTCGGACGCGAGGGGGACATCCGCGCGGACCTCGACGTCGCGCCCGTCGGCCCCTA